>CAUZIZ010000027.1:0-44325 GCA_963579905.1 Acidobacteria bacterium UBA6911
GAAAGGACCGTTTTTCGAGCTTGACCGTTCCAGCTGGGGCTCAACCGAGTGGCCACCTCTGCTTCCTGTTTTCGGAGGATTGCGCTATGCTTTTTCTTCACCTGAAATGCCTCCTTTCGGGCCTCTCTGAAGATTCTTTGTCGAACTCCAGAATACCCGTCAGGTCTGGCATTTCAGGTGTTTACACGTGGTTTAATCCACTTCCATCTACTTGTTTTTGGAACTAGTACGCTGCAACACAGATTATGGCGGGTTTGACGATGGGGGTTGTGGTGGATCTCTGCGTTGGTCGTCGTCGAAGATGGCCAAGCATCGCCTTCCTCCTCCTGCCTTGATCTCGCCTCACAAGCCCCACCGGAAAACCCGTAAAAATCTGTGTTACAACGTACTAGTTTCCGTCATTCGCGTCAGAGATTCACCTGAGAAGAGAGTTTCTTGGGACGCGGGATAGCTTGGCTACAGGGGAGGAGATAGGCGAAGAGTCAAGAAGGCAGTGGCGCGAGGTCGTTGGCGACAGAGTTGGGCGGCTGTATCCGGCACGTAGAGTCTGTCGCACAGGGCGGCCGTGCCGCTGCAGAAAATCTCGCTACAGCGACACGACGAGAACAGCTTCACGCAATCAAAAAATCCCGGGTCCGCGGGGTGGTCCGCGTCTGCCGTGACCCCGGCCAAAGCCGTGGCGGCCTCTTCTTTCTTTGAATTCATCCATCTTCTCAGCTTGTTCCGGAGTGAGGATGGACTCAAAGGATTCCCGAAGGTTCTGGTGGTTCGCCCGGATCTGTTTTCTCACATCGCGGCCTGCAATGACGAGGTTGCCCACCGTTTCGGCGAACGGTGCCTCTGATTCCAATTCCGTTCTCAGAGACTCACGTATCGCATGCCCCTCCTCGAAAAGGGGCTCCACGATGGCCTTGAAGTCCTCCCTCAACTGATTCACCTGAGCGAGTTGCTCCTCACTGAGTCCAATCCGGTTTCTCAACATCCGATCAGGAGGCAGCCCTCCCCGACCTCGCCGGCCTCCTCGGGAGCCGCCATGGTGTCCTGCGGGTTTCATGAAGCCTTCACTGCCTGGTTCTGGACCCTCTTGGCCGAAGACCCCAGTTCCGGTCAACAGCACTCCAGTCAAGGCGATGGTCGCTACGGTTCGGCATTTCATCTTCTTGTTCCTCCAACTCGCTTGTTCATCTTCACAGCCGAGAAGCAGCATTTCGTCTGCTTGCACACTCGCTGTTTCTAATTAGTTAAAACGCAGAAACCATAAAAATGTGTGTCAATTGAGAGCGATTGTTTCATAAACTTTTCTCCACAGCCGGAATGGGAACTTGACGTTTCTTGACAGAGTGTCGCTGCGGTTCCAGGCAAAAAAGCGTTGAGATTGCCTCCTGGTTGTGTTTAAAGTTGAAGCTTCGCCGCCGCCTGACTGAATGATTTGCCGAAGGGGAAGATGACCAACAAAGCGAGAAGATCAAGCGACATCACTAGAAGGAGTTTTCTCGGCGCGGGACTGGCCGCTGGCTCCTTGGCCCCCCGGGCTATCGGAGCTCCGCTGACTGGCTCCCAGAAACCGCACGCCGACGAAAAGGGAAAGAGACGATTCACCCTGTGGTGTGCTTCCGGTGGACTGATCAATGCACAGCATCCTTCGGATGAAGCCCAGGTCGTCGCGTTCGTAGAGAAGTGTGTTCGGCACGGCGTCACCCACCTGGTCCCCACTCGCGGGTCGAGAATGCTGGTTGAGGCCGCTAGAGAGCAGAACATTGACGTCCATCCCTACCTTGCTTTCAACAACCATGGTAGCAACCGGGAACAGTATGCCTGGTCCGTTCACTACATAGACGATCCCGGATCGCCCACTGGTACAGACCAACTACATCGTCACCGCGCCATTTGGAGCCATCCCAAGACGTCGGTTTCCGTTTCTGATTTTGCCAAACAGCACCCTGAATACTGGGCCCGGACCAAGCGCGGCGGAGATACTCTGGAGCCAGGACAGCGGCTGAACCTCAGTCTGGCCATCCCCGAGGTACGTTCCTACGAGGTGGATCGCTATCTGGACATCGCAAACCGCTACGGTGGCAACGGTGTCCAGGTCGAGTTCGTCAGCATCAGCACGGATCAGGGAGGAGTCGGGGTATACGGGTACGAAGATCTCGTCGTGAAGGGATTTGAAGAGAAATACGGTCGCAGTCCCTTCAATCTCCAGAGCGACAATACTCCCTGGCTGCGATACAGGGCCGACCTGGTAACCCAGACACTGACCGAGATTCGGGAGAAGCTGAAAGAAGAGCATCCCGACGCCCCCTTGTCGGCGGCGATCATAGCCAGAGAGTTCACCGCAAAAATGATGAACCGGGGTAGGGATCGTTACCTCAAGGTTTTCCACGACCTGAGGGCATGGGTGGACAAGAAGGTCGTAGACGAACTGTTCCTGTGGTTTCGGACCGTATCGGATCCGCTAGAGGTGGGACGGCAAACGCGGCAGGTTGCCGATGTCGTCCGCGGACGCTGTCCTTTGATCGTTGAATTGTCCTGCTACCACGTAGGAAGCTTCCAAGATCCCAGGTTGATGCTCGAGGCCGCCCGACGAGCAAAGGACAACGGTGCTGACTCCGTGGGTATGTATCGGGGACACGCGGTGGATCAGCTTGACTTCTGGCCGCTGGTTGAAAAAATCAGCCAGATGAGCTAACACGAACTTAGGGTCTGCGCAAGAATAACTTGGTAGAATTGGCGCTCAGATTTGCGCCAGATTTGGCCGCGAACGATTGAGAAAAACCGCAGGCATAGCCGGGTCTACGTTGAGGATTTCGCGATTGAGGAGCGGCCGAAGATGGTGTGAAAATGAGATGCTAAAATGCCAAGTTATTCTTGCGCAGACCCTTAAATCCCAAGAATCTTCGGATCTGGATTTGATTCTGGTCTTCTCCATCATTCGGAAAATACCCAACACGCATAGCCCACAGCTGGTCTACTGAGCGCCTGCACCTTTGAGGATGAGAGCGACATCGTTGTGGCCTTGATCGAGCGCCAGCTTTAGTGCGGTCCTGCCATCCTGTGTACTGACGTCGGTCTTGGCCCCTGCCGTTAGCAGAGTCTTTACGCAGTCCTCGTGACCCTCGACAACGGCAAGCAGCAGCGCGTTCCATCCATCGCCAATTTTCTCATCGGCATCGGCTCCGTGGGCGAGTAACAGTTTCGTGATTTCTACCTGACCGTTCGAGGCGGCATGCATCAGCGCCGTCCAGTTACGCTCATACTTGACGTTTACTTGAGCTCCAGCTTCGAGCAGAACCTCGACGGAAGGGACCTGCTTTTCGGTGATCGCCATCATCAGAGGCGTGAGGCCGTCTCTGGCCTTGGCATTGATTCGTGAGCCTTTGGCGATGAGGGTTTTCTCCAGCTCGACGTGTCCCTCCTTGACTGCCAGGAAGAGTGCCGTCCAGCCCTTGTTCGTCTTCGCTTCCAGCCTGGCCCCTGTATCTAACAGAAGCTTCATCGTTTCGTGGTGTCCGTTCTCCGCCGAGGCCATGAGAGGAGTGCGTCCTACCTTATCGGCACCATCCAACCAGTAGCGAGAAGACAGTGGCCACCGCTTCTTACCCAGCACCATAAGAGCCTGTACGGTATCAGTGTGTCCACGCATCGCCGCCAAGAACAGGGCAGTGCGGCTGTCGCGGTCCTTCAGATCCAACTTGGCCCCTCGTCCCATCAGGGCTTCGATCGCGGCGGTCTGACCTCTACCTGCTGCCCACAGCAGTGGCGTGCGACCCTCGTTGTCCTTTGCGTTTACCTCTGCCCCCTGCTCCAAGAGAAGCTTGATGGTTTCGGTGTGACCCTCTCCCGAAGCCACCATCAGGGCGGTCCAGCCATATTCGCTGCGGTCTCCAACGGCAGATCCGCTACCGAGAAGTGTCTGAACCGTCTCGGTATGGCCCCCGCCTGAGGCGCGGATCAGGGCAGTCCTTCCGGTACTGTCCTTGGCCTCGACGCTGGCGCCCCGAGCCAGGAGAGCACGCACAGTCCCGAGCTGGCCCTTCTCCGCAGCCTCCATCAATGCGGTTCTGCCACCCTTGTCCTGGGCCTTGAGTTCGGCCCCTTTGCCCAGTAGCAGTTCCATGGTCGCGATGTGTCCATTACCGGCTGCAAGGATTAGCGCGCTTCCGCCCCGCTCGTCCTGGTATCCGATCTCGGCTCCCCCAGCCAGTAGGGTCCTGATCGTCTCTGTGTGACCGTTTTCTGATGCCAACATGAGAGCATTCACTCCCACCGCATCCTTGGCCTTGGGATCGGCCCCAGCCGTCAATAGCTCCTTGACTACCTCGGTGTCTCCCTTTTCCGCCGCCGCCATTAAAATGCTTCGGTTTCCCTTGACTCCAAGGTTTGCATCGGCTCCATCGGCGATCAGATCCCGCACCGTTGCGGCGTCACCCAATTCAACTGCCTCGACCAGATCCTTGTTAACATCGCCGCCACAGCTGACCACAAAAGTCAGCAAACAGCCCAGAATCAGCCTTCTCGAGCGGATCACCAGCATGGATTCCTCTCTTCTTGAAACATCCGAAGAACCCCTTCTGGGTTTCCCGTCCACGGTCCCGACACTCTTAGTACACCGTTAGATTTGAGTCAAGTCTTGCGCGTTGGAAAAATAACAACTGACAAAACAGTGACCTGTAGGGTGGGCACTCTTGCCCATCAATATCCTCGACGGGCAGGAGTGCCCGTCCTACAATCGACACACTGCCTGTCGGTCTGAGGCCACTGGCCTGTGTTGATCACCCACCAAGGCTAGAGCTGCGTCAGCGCCTATGCCCAAAAGCCGAGTCTACCGGCCGTTTGAGGAAGAGGGCGAAACAGCACCCAGCTGCCCGTTTACGGCTGGGACGACTTCTCGCGCGAACAGTTCCAGATTTTCCAGCCAACGTTGTTTGTCGTCCCAGTCATGTGCCACCAGGACCAAGGTGCCAAAATCTCCCAGTTGGTCTCTCAGGGCTATCAGCTGCAGGGTGACTTCCTCAGGGTCCCCCGCCACGATCACCTCATCCATAAAGTAATCGAGATTGCATTCAGCATTGGTCATGCTGATGTCGCGCTTCCAGATCTCCAGTCCCGGACCTCTCCGGCTCAGCTCCAGAATGTATTCGATGCATTGGCCCAGCGAGTTGCTGCGAGCGGTATCCCGTGCCTCGCGGGTCGTCTGACCGACGAAGACATTGCGCGAAATCCTCCAATCCCGCTTGCTGATCTGGCGTCCGGAGGCAGCAGCCCCCTCGCTGTAGGTGCTCCAGTGATTGGCCAAGACCTCGGTTGAGACCATGTGGTGGCTGATGGGAAAGAAACCTTTTTCCGCCGCCTTCATGACGCCCTTGGAGTCTCGAGTAATGCAGGGGACCATGACCGGGGGATAAGGCTTCTGGAGAGGCTTGTGCAGGACCCCCAGACCCATTTCAGGGTCCAGGTTATCGCGCAGTTGAAAGTTCCAGAATTCACCTTCGAAAACATAGGGTGGTTCGCTCGTCCAGATCTGAAGGATGGCCTCGATGGATTCCGAAACTCGCCGCCCGCTGTCCTTCGGGTCGACTCCGTAGATCTCCATGTCGGTAGGAATCGCCCCAGGGCCAAAGCAGAGGTTGAGCCGACCTTGGGAGAGATGGTCCAAAAAGGCCAGCCGGCTGGCTACGTGGGCTGGGTGGTGATACTGCAGGCAAACCGGAGCAGGTCCGAGCCTTATGCTTTTCGTCATACCAAGAGCCTTGGCTATGAAGATTTCCGGCATGACGATGTTTTCGTAGGTAGAGGAATGATGCTCACCTACCCAGAACTCGCTGAAGCCAAGATCTTCGCAGAGACAGACCAACTCCAGATCTTCGTCGTAGCACTGGGCCAGAGGCTTACCAGGGTCGTGAACGGGCATTAGAAACATGCCCAATTTCATTGGCTGTGGATTTTCTTCCATGCAATTCTCCTTGGAAATCGTGTGCCCTACCTGCAGCGGGTCGGATCGCAACCATTATTTCTCTAATCTTTATAGGGATCGAATGTCTCAGCTCCGGCCATTGCTACTCCGATTGGATGAAGTCTGTATGAAATCTCGATGGTCTCCCCTTGATAGGCCAATACCTCATCCAGCTTCTTGTAGCATTCAGGGGCCTCGTCTGCTCCTGATCCTCTTAACTCAACTCTACCTTCCAACCTTTGTCTCACTGCCTCAAAGTCAACTGCACCCTTTGAAACAATCGTTGGCCGCTTTATCCCATCCTTTCCCTTCTTCCACTTCTTCTTGCCAGCCGCCGCCGTTCTGGACATCACTCTACCGGCTCCATGAACGGTAGCGTACAGCCCTTGCTTTGATTGCTCTGTCTTTTTTCCCTTGAGTATTGCTGAAGTATCTTCCATGTTCGCGCCGACAAACCCAAGCTGATCCGGGAAGGCGGGTGTGCACCCTTTTCTAACAACCCAATACTTCTGTCCAAAATGTTCCTCTTCCCACACGAAGTTGTGGTGGTTATGAACTTCAAAAGTCGTCTCTGTGATGCCCAGAATTCCAAGAACCTTGTTTATGACTATATTACGACCTGCGCAGGCATATTCTCCAGCGAGACTCATTGCTGCGATATATGCTTGTCCCAGGCCGGAGTCTAAGTCGAATAGAATCGGTTTTGAGTTCATGGGCCCTTATTTTCCCCTGTCGAAAAAAGACTTTCCTTGAGCAAGGGAGATAAATCCGGTTGTTGTCTTATATCCGAAACCTCTCGAACCAAAATGAACACCGATCCATAAGTCACCTTCATCGTCGACGAATAGGTCCACAAAATGGTTGCCACTACCTACTGTCCCCAGTTGGGCAACTGCGAGGTCGAGTAAGGTTCTTTGTGGTTGCCAGTCAGCTTTTCCCATCTTCTCGAGCACGGGATGGTCCACCGGCTCTCTATTGCGTCTGCCCGCACCAAATGAGATTCTCTGAAAAATGTCGCCCATCACTTTTGGAGTATCAATTTCCGACGCCTTGATGCCTGTTCTCACCGCCTTATTTCCACAGGCGATGTCAAATCCAACTCCCGACAATGAAATATGCTTCTTGTATGCTACCGCTCCACCAATGGGGTGCCCATAGCCGTAATGTGCGTCCGCTGTCAGTACGGCGAGGTCTTCCTCTCCAATGCAGTTCTTGATCTGTTCGATCGATCCGTCGTCGATTATCTCTTTTCCGAATATTTTCAGTCTGTCGGGGACAGTCATGCCGAACACCTCGCTGGCTTCCAGCGGCACGGCACATCGGCGAGGCCCAATGCCAGAGCCTACCAGAACTTGTTGGACCTGGCTGAGGTTGACCCTATCCAGAAGCCTGCTTCAGCAGGCTTCTCGAGGAAGGGCTTTAGCCAGGATCCGTTCCGATCTCCGCTACCAGGACTCGATTCAGTTCTCAAGGGCACACGAGATTCCCTAAGGTCGTCGTCAAAGGTGCAAAGGACAATCGGACCGGACTTTGGCTGAAGCCCTCACTCGAGAAGCCCGCTGAAACGGGCTCCAGTTCAACCTCACCCCGCTACCCGGCCCTGAAGGACCGGTCTGTTACGCTTCGCGCCAGGCTGCTGAAGCAGCCTCCGAGAACGGTCAGATGTCCAGACGAAGCGACTACTGCGAGGTGGATCATTCGAGAAAGAAACTCTGGTCTGGATGGGGAATTCTGTTGTTGTCCAGCTCTCTCCTCGGAACCTGGCCTCATGTTGCTAACGGGTCGATTGCTAACGGGCCGAGTCGTTCGCGGCTTCGTCGGACTTGGCTTCGTAACACTCCTAGTTCACCCGTTGGCGGCACCTTCGGAGGACAGGAGACGTGCGACGAATTCTTGAAGTTTCAGGTTAGCATCGCCCGTTCTCATCCCTCCCTTGCGGAATAGATTTCGGGATCGATGTATACCGCACGCATGCCAGCCCGTTCGGCGGCTTCGAGGCCCAGCGAACTGTCCTCGAAGACAATACATTGAGAGGGACTCACCCCCATTTTCTCGGCGGCGAGCAGGAAGCTGTCAGGAGCCGGCTTGCTGTTGGCCACATCTTCCTGTGTTACTACCACACTGAAGAGGTCGGAAATACCTACGATTTCGAGGCTGCGGTGAACGTGCTCACGGATGCCGCCCGACGCAACGGCGATTGGGCGTGTCTGTGCCAGCATACGCGCCAGGTCCACCACCGGGAGGATGGGCTTCAGGGTATGGTGCTGCTTCCCTACTCTTGCCATTTGGGTGGCCACTACGGCATCTGGGTCGAGGCTTTCCCCATAGCGCTGATTCAGAATCGGCACAGTGTCATGCAGCCCAGTGCCAGCCATCGAATAGAAAAGCTCCCAGGTAAACACAAAGCTGGCGCCATGGGTCCTATCGGCATGAGACCAGGAACGGAAATGCAGCGGCATCGAATCGGCCAGCGTCCCATCGTAATCGAAGATGTAGCCAGCATGGTCGCCTTCAGGTAGCAGGCTATGCAGAATGTCGGCTCCGGAAAGCGGGTTCAAATCCACTTGACCTTGACGTTGCCGATCCCATTCTGGATATCGAATCTAATCACTCTCCCCGTACGCTCCAAATTCTCACTGTAGTAGGTGTCACCTTTCTTCTTGAAACCGGGCCGGCAACACTTCGAAAGGAACCCACCCCCGGTCCTGATTTCGGCGCCCACATCGCGTGGAATCCGTAGTTCGAGGCTCCCTACGCCTCCAGGACGCCCTGCAGTCAACCTACTGGATGAATACCGAGATCAGGGTTACGTACTTGCCAAGGCCGGCGAGGCTGAGCTAATGGCAGTTGTGGGTGTGGAGGCACTCTGGCGGCCCTACCAGCTGACGATACCGATCGAAGAGGGGACTCAATATCACTATGGAACCTTCGACCTGGAGGGCGCGAAGGCTCTTACAGCCGAACCGGCTACTACAGATCTGCGATATCACTCCTGGAGAAGTCGTCAACTACACACCCTGAAAACGTCGAACGAGGAGCTAAGGAAGACCTATTGCCGACAGGGTTACCTGGACATGGAACCGATTCCAGAGATGAACCTCGATCACGAGAGCTATGAGATAGGAATCAGGATCCGGCTCGAGGAGGGAAAACAATACGAACTAGGGGCAGCATGTCGCCCTTCCTTCGCCAGGTAGTGCCCGTACCACCCATGGAGAAGACCTCGAAACTGTCCCGAGCCACCCGCTTCCTCTGCCCGTAGCTCTTCCATTCGAGTGAGCGCAATGGCGTAGTCCCGACTGCCTCCCAGGACATTCATAGCGACGTCATCACAGCAGTTCTCTCGCTCGATGCGAATCTGGCGAGAAACCCACCAGACAGCAGGATGGTAGAACAGCAGTGTCTCGACGATGGTCTGCAGTAGATTGATGAGGTAGTCCAAGCGACGAATGTGGGCCAGCTCATGAAGCAGAATCGCCTCCAGATGGGCAGGGGAGATCCCGGTCAATGCCGAGGTTGGAATCAGGATGACCGGACGGAGCCAGCCAAGGCCTGAAAAATCGGAAGAGTGGAAATCGGTTCAAGAATGCTCATCCTGCCCTCCTTCGAGCTCGTCCAAAAGTCTTCGGATCTCCTTCCACTCCTCAGGCGAAGCCTTGTGGGTCGATAGGGCGTGCGCAGCAAGTCGCGCTGCTGAACCCTCAAAGGCCCGCTCTAAAAGGCCTGCTACCAGATGGCCCGGGGTCTCTTCCTTGGGTACGCTAGCTCGATAGATATGGGTCCTCTGGCTCTCATCCCTTCGGACCAGACCCTTTTGCATCATGATCTGCAAGAACTTGAGCGCCGTGGTGTAGCCGGTAGGGCGACTACGGCTGAGCTCAGTCTGCACTTCTCTAACGGTGCTATGCCCCCGTTTCCAGAGGACCCTCAGAATCTCGAGCTCGGCCGGCCTAGGGCGGGGGATGTTGGGCTTGACCGTTTATATACTCATAAGAAAACAGTCTAAACGAATCTCTTCGTATATGTCAGCGAAGATCTTCGTGTTTTTGAAAAATTCTAGAGAACGTTAGCCACCGCCGCGCCGTTTTGGTTCTTCAGGGTTCCAGTCACTCTCGACACGCCTCTCAAGATCAACGTCTTGTCGAGCCTCGCTTTCGCCGGGTCCAGGCTCACGCCGGTTTCGCCGGAGAGGTAGTCAGCGTGGTCCGCGGTCAGCCAATATTGGCCGGGACCCAGCTGCAAGAGCACTCTCCCTTGTAGGTTGGTCTCTTCTGACTTCTGTTCGGTTCTCGCAGCCCAGTCCAGAATCGCAACCTTCACACCTGGGATAGGGGCTCCGGTTGCCTCATCGATAACGGTGACCTCGAACTGCACCGACGTAGCCACGATAGCTTCTCTCTTCTCCAGCGCGGCCGCCCCCGGTAGTGTCTGGTATCCGTTCTCTGGATTCCTCACCACTCCGAGTCCAGAGTCTCGGTCCTGGCGTGGTTCTTGATCTCGGGAGACCTCTGAGGGTATCAGAGCGGTCTTCATCGGCGGCTCTTCCTCTTGCCAGAACCGGCTTAGACTGAAGAACACTAGCGTCGGTAGCAGAAACAGGGCGAGTAGATAAAGCGTCTTCTTCAAGATTCTCCCCCTGGGCACCTCACTACGGTCGAGCCTCCATAAACCCATTGTGATTTAAAGCCCAGGATACCGAAGCAATGAAACCCGATCCAGTCTCGCTCTGGAGCTAAGGCCTCTCGGGTGGCTGCTGCCCTGCACTCTAATCTAAGCTGAAACTTCAACCACGAGGAAGCGAAGCAACCTTCGGCAGTTGACAGAGCCGTGACTGTCAGGGAGCGGGGCCCGACAGGGACCATACCCCCAGGCGCTTCGTTGAAGCACAGGATTCCACTTCCTCACGCTCATGGCTCTGTCAGGGTTGCTAGCGATGATCATGGCAGAGACGATCCAAGTTTCGTTCTCGAATGGAGCCAGGGCTTCCTGGGGGCGGGATTAACCTGACACTGAAGGAAAGCGGGAATGCAGTTATAAGTTCCTGGGAGCACGTCCTTACACCGAAGGTGTTATTGCGTGTAGCCCAGGGTTGGCGATGCGAAGCAAAGCGAGCTACCCTGGGTTAAGTTTGTTCAAGAAAATGCGCTAGCCAAAAGGGATTATTGCCGACCGAAAACGGGTTGTCAATAACGCTTTCAGCGTAGAAGAGGCAGGGCGATTTGAACCCAGGGCAGCTCGCTTCGCATCGCCAACCCTGGGCTACACGCAATAACACCTGCGGTGTAAGGTGGATCACTGTGAAGATACTTGTAGTCGGGGCAGGGTTCCATGGGAAGGCGGCGGCTTCGCGACCTGACGGCGCTGGAGCCTGGCTCAGTCATCCTGCACGAGCCCCGCAAAGACCGCAGCCAGGAGGCGGTCTCCGAGTTCGATATCCCCGCTTACACGCGCTTCGAGGGCGCGCTGGAAGAGAGACCGGACGTGATGGTCATTTCGACCCCACCGGCTTTCCACGACGATTACGTCCAGGAGGCGGTCAAGCGCGAGCTCCACGTTTTTGCCGAGGTCCCTTTCGTCTACGACCCAAGGCTACTCGCGACACTTGCGTCAGGCACCGAATATCCGTCCGTGATCGGTATCAGCCACACGATGCGCTACTATCCGCCCTTTCGTATCATTCGGGATGCGATCGTAGCCGGACGCATCGGAAAGCCTCTCTACCTGGAATTCAGCCTGGAAAACTATCTTCCGGACTGGCACCCCTACGAGGACTATCGAAGCTTCTACGCGAGTGACGTCACACTGGGCGGGGCCGGTATGGACATGCTCTTGCACGAGCTGGCCGCCATCCAGTGGTGGCTCGGACCCGTAGAATCCGTATATGCCCGCTTCAGCAAACTCAGCTCCCTTGAAATTGAGGGACCAGACAGCCATGACATGCTGCTGACTTTCGAAGCGGGTGCCGACGGAATCTTCCATCACGCCGTCATCGAGCAAGGGACGGTGGGGCGACACGTGCGCCTGGCAGGCGAGACGGGAACCATCGAATGGCACCAGAACCAGGCAGAGGTTCGGCTTTCCGAAGGGACTACCGGGATCACCAGCTACCTTCCCTTCTCGCAGGCCGCAGACTGGCATGAGGCCCTCGAGGCGAGCCGAAGATTCACTTCCTTAGCGGCATCAGAAGAGAGCCAGGTCGGAAGCATTGCGGGAGCAGAGGATCTGTCCAACTACAGCTACGAAGCCAACTACCTGCGAGAGATGCAGCATTTTCTGGAGGCGGTAAGAGGATCGGCCGACTACAGCGGGGGAACCGTGGCCTAAGAGTTGCATAATCTTCGAGTGTTCCAGGCGGTCGTCGAGAGCGCTCAGCTGGGACAGCGCCTCCTGGTTGGATGACCCTGTATGATCGCTATCGCTCCCAGAAGAAAGGTTTGCGTTCGTCTGGGTGGTTGCCAATCTGGTTCATGGTCGCGGCCTCGTAGATACGGCCGTTGAGAACCGTATAGCGCACCTTCTCTGTCGACCTGATGTCCTCCAGCGGATTGCCCTCTATCACTACCAGGTCGGCCAGCTTACCCGGCTCTATCGATCCGATGTCGGCGTCGAGGCCGAGATAGCGGGCCCCATTGAGGGTGCAGGCTCGAATCGCTTGCAGCGGCGTCATGCCGCCCTGGACGAACATCCACAGCTCCCAATGCGCTCCCAGTCCCTCCCTTTGGCCATGGGCGCCCAAGTTGACGAGCACCCCTGCGTCGCTGAGCTGCTTGCACAGTCGAGCGATATCGAAGTGGTTCCAGTCGCCATCGTCCGCGTGGATTCGGCGGCGGGCCCTTGGCTCGTAGGCAAATGGGGGGACAAACGTACGGAGCCGCTGGTTCTCGTGGACGTTGGTGTGCTGGTACCAGTAGTACTCGCCGGACAGACCGCCATACCCGACGATCATGGTGGGCGTGTAGCCAACCTCGGACCCCGCCCAGAGCTGAATCATGTCCTTGTAGCCTCTGGCAATCGGCAACGCATGTTCGATCCCAGTGTGGCCGTCCACGACCATTGACATGTTGTGCTGGTAGAGCGAACCTCCCTCGGGTACGACCATCATTTCCAGCTCACGTGCCGCGGCAATCATCTGCTGACGCTGATCCCGACGGGGCTGGTTGTAGCTCTTCACGCTAAAGGCACCCACCGCCTTCAGACGGCGCAGATGTCCGCGGGCGTCCTCCAGCGAATCCACGATCGCCTTGAAGGGGGCCTTGGCACCGTAGAGGACGGTCCCGGTGGAGAAGATGCGCGGGGCTGTCAATAGCCCGGCACGGGCCATTTCACTGCTAGCGAAAATGCTAGCGGTGTCATTCGAAGGGTCGTGGACGGTGGTCACGCCGAAAGCGAGCGAGGCATAGTGCAGCCAATTCTGCTGCGGAGTAATGCCATCTTGACCCTGGGGACCGTGGGCGTGGACGTCGACCAATCCTGGGATCACGGTCGTCCCCTTGAGATCGATGACCTGGGCGTCAGACGGGGGCTTCGTGCTCGAGCTGGGCCCCACAGCCACTATGCGATTACCGTCAACGAGGACGGTGCCCTCCTGCAGCACCTGGTCACCCTTCAGGGTGACGATGCGGGCACCCACCAGGGCGAGTTTTCCCCTCGGACGGTCTGCGGCCGTCGAGAACCCGAGATCGATACCCGAGCCAATTTCGGCGGGACCCGGCAGCTCCTCTGGGGCGCCCTCCATGAATGCGAAGGCACTGCTGAGGTCGCGCGAGAACAGCTCGGGACCCAGCGCCCAGTAGAGCCGACTCGAATCCCCGGCCCAATGCAGATACTCGCCGGCCGACCTGCTGACCTTCCGCAGTGGGATTGCCTTGCTATCGGGACTGATCTTCACGGTCCTCCCCGTGGGAGGAAGGGGAGCGATGTAGGCGTTGAAATACTCCCGAAATGCAATCCACCGCCCGTCGGGGGAAACCTGGAACTCGGAGGCATGCTCACTCTCCAGATGAGTGAATTCATCGCTTCCATCCAACTCGATACTCTTGAGGACGATGGTGTAGTCGTCTCCACCCGATTTCTGGTGCATGAAAAAGACACGTTCGCTGTTGTCACCAAAATGGGGCGCAAAGCCTCCCCGGACAATCCGCTCGGGATCCCCATCCCCACTCCCCAAGACCCTGAAAAGTCCGGTATCGTGAGACCATCGTGGCGAACGGATGCCGCCCCCTTCGGCCTTGCGATAGACGATTGTCTTGCCATCAGGGCTGAAGACGGGCTCCAGGTAATGACCTGGATCGGTGCTAACGGTCCGGCCGCGCCCCCCGTCAGCCGACACCACCCTGACACTGCCGAGGCGGTCGTCATCCCATGACACGTAGACAATCCACTTCCCATCACGCGAGAACGACGGATAGAACTCGAAATCCTCGTCGCTGGTGAGTCGGCGCGCCGGGCCCTCGGGTAGGCTGCGCCGGTAGATATGGCCCAAGGCCTGGAAAACCACCGACTTGCCATCTGGAGAAACCCGCACCCAGCGCAACATCCTGGTGTGGAAGCTCTCAGGGTGGACGGCTACCGGGTAACGCAGGGCTTGGTTCAGTTTTCGTGTGTGCTTGACGCGGAAAGGGATCGGCTCGGCCTCGCCTGTAGCGACGGTAACCTTGTGAAGCTTTCCCCCTCCCCACACCACAATCGCCAGATCGTCTGGAGTCCATGCCATGGTTGGGTAAACGCCGTGGACGGCCCAGGTCTCCTGCATATCGCGATCGAGTCCGTCCCACAAGGGTTGCTCCTCACCCGATTTCAGGTCGTGAATGTAGAGGACGGTCTTGAGCCCACGGCGACGCACAAACGCGAGCTTCTTCCCGTCGCGCGACGGCGTGGGACGAATCGAACCGCCCACTCCCGTGACGAAAGGCTCGATGTGTCCGGTGTGGCGGTCGAGTCGCTTGATCACGTAGATCTGGCCGTGTGGATCTTTGTTGTACTCGAATAACTTGCCGGGCGTGGCGTCCTGACTGAAGTAGAGGTAGCGTCCATCCGGAGAAAACGCAGGCTCTCCCAGATCCTTTTGTAGGTTCGGCTTTTCCGTCATCTTCAGGCCCTTGCCACCCGAGACATGGTAGAGCCAGATCTCTCCAGCGCCTGCGCTGCGGCGCGAAGTGAAATGCTTGCGGCCGGCGATGAACTGGCCGTCGGGCGACCAGGTCGGGCTGTTGACCAGGCGAAAGTCCTCCTTTGTGACCTGCCGTGGATCGGAGCCGTCGCGGCCCATGATCCACAGATTGTCGCCTCCGCCACGGTCGCTGGTGAATGCGATCGACTGTCCGTCAGGGCTGTAGCACGGCTGCATGTCCCAGGCCATGCCTTCGGTCAAGGCTCTGGCCTCACCCCCCGCAATGGGAATTGCGTAGAGGTCCCCAAGCAGGTCGAAGACTACCTCGGAGCCGTCTGGGCTGACGTCGAGGCTCATCCAGGTACCTTCGTCGGTTTCGATCGCAACCTCGAGGGTCTCCCCGGGCGGTGCGTTGACATCCCAGGGCGTTTCTTCCTCAGTCTGCTCGGGCCCTGGTTTCTCCTGCGCCGGCGAGTGGGCCCGGGTCGGGCTCCCAGTCGATGCGCCGAGGGACGTTGGCAGCAGTAGCAGGAAGGCTAGGAGATGTAAGTGTCGATGCAACATTGACGATCCTAAATCACACAATAGAAGAGACAGGATACAAACGAACTCGAAACCACAACCAGCAAATTCTAAACAATCTTGGACATGAATATCGGAAACAGTTCTGCTAGAGCAATAACCGTTAGGGTGGGCGGTCCGTTAAAACTAAACTAATCCCAACTAAGTTTCGTGACGATAGATAGTGCGAGAACCCGTAACTCACACAGAAGCTGTCCAGTTTACGCTTAGACACATGAATTCTAGAGCCTTAGCCCTTCCATCAACCGCGCCTGCAAAGCTTTCTATCACATTGCTGTCGGGTCGGGAGGGGAACCTGTCGGACCCCACTCCAGAAGTTCTCGAACTTCTAGAGAATCTCCGCCAAGGCGCGAAGCCTCAGAGCCCCTTAGATTCGAGCCCGCTCCGACTTGCCGGACTGGATCTTTCCGCGCTCGATCTGAGTGATTGCTGTCTGGAGGGAGTCCGAGCCGAGGGAACTGGTTTCGGAATGACCACTATGCAACGGGTGAGGCTTTTCGGAGCGGAAATGGACCACGCTACATCCAGTAAATCGGACCTGAGCGATAGCGATCTGCGCTGCGCCCAACTGCGCCAAGCGCGGCTGCATGAAGCCAACTTGACCCGAGTCGATGTGTCCCAGGCCGACCTGACTGGCGCCAATCTGAAAGGGGCTGACGTGAAGGGAGCGGACTTCAACGATGCCATCCTCTGCGCCGCACGACTTCCCGGCTTGATCCATTACGAGTCTGCGAATTGGATCGGAGTTGACATCCGAGACATCCATTTTACCGGCGCCTATCTAATGCGCCGATTCGTGCTGGACCAGAACTTCCTCGAAGAATTCAGAACTCGAGGCCGAATCGCCTCACTGGCCTACTGTCTACGGTAGGTCACCAGCGACTGCGGACGAAGTCTACTCCGCTGGGGGCTATGGACGGCCGCTCTAGTCCTACTATTCGCCTGGCTCTACACCCTGGTTAGCATTAATTACGGATCGCATCCGACTTTTCTGTCGCCGCTCTACTTCAGCGTCGTAACCCTCACCACGCTCGGCTATGGAGATGTGCTCCCTAAAACTCCGACGGCCCTGGTCCTGACCATGTTGGAGGTCATCACGGGGTACGTGATGCTAGGGGGATTGCTCTCCATCTTCAGCAATCGAATGGCACGCCGCGCCGACTGAGATTGCCATGCTTGGATTCTTTCGAAAAAGTCAGCAAAAATAGCATGAAACCCTGACGAAGGCGTTGGGTGCAACGGAGATCCCGACCTTTCCATCCGCCCTCATGCCCATTCTGTATTCCATTCGCGATCCGGAGAACTCCATGGACAAGGTGGCTGAACAGACTGTGGCGGATCCTGGATTGGTGGTGCGGGTTCTAAAGACGGTCAACTCGGCCGCCTACGGTCTCCGCCGTTCCGTAGATAGCATGCAGCATGCCTGTTCACTGATGGGCCGTTCCCACTTGGAGTCGCTGGTCCTGTCCCTCCCTATTCGGGAAGTCCTGCCGGATTCTCCCTCCCCTGGCTTCGAAGCAGGGCGTTTCTGGACCACGGCATTTCGTCGGGCCAGTCTGGCGCGCCTGTTGGCTGCAAGGTTCAATCCCAGCAGGCAGGCACAATGCTTCACCGCCGGTCTACTGCTCGACATGGCAGTTCCCTTGCTGGCACAGGCACAGGCCCGGGCTATGGCCAGGTCTTGGAACATTGGCATTCGGATCCAGAGTCAAACCTGGCAGAATTGGAAAACGAGTCTTTCGGCTGGACACATGCCCAGTTGGGGGCGGCTCTGGGGTGTTCCTGGCAACTACCCGAGTACCTGGTTTCGACCATCGAGGAACACCATGGCGACACCAACAAGCTGGAGTTGGGGCTGGCCGTGGAACTGGTTTCGCATCTCCGCGAGGACGACAAGGTGCCAGGAACCGAGATCGTGATTGAGTCTCTGAAGGAAGCTTGTGGAATCCCTCCCGAGGAGGCAGAGCAAACGATCGCGGACGCCTTCGGTCAGGCCCAGGATCTCTCCTGCCACTTCAATTGAATCTCCGCCCGATTTAGATCTGGAACCTGAACGATTCGTCGAAACGTCTGAACGTCACAGAAGAACCTGCACCGCGTGTCAACAACCTGAAGTTGCCTCCTGAATGATCCAGCGCGGCCGGGTGGCCACTAAGCTGAAACTTCAACCACGAGGAAGCGAAGCAACCTTCGCCAGTTGACAGATCCGTGACTGTCAGGGAGCGGGGCCCGACAGGGACCACACCCCCAAGCGCTTCGTTGAAGCACAGGATCCCACTCCCTCACGGTCATGGCTCTGTCAGCGCTGCTAGCGATGATCATAGCAGAGGCAATCTAAGTTTCTTTCCCGAATGGGGCAGCGCAGCGGGGACGGGACTGACCTCACACTTGGACGTGGCTTCGGTCTCCAGGCCGGAGTCCTATTCTTTCGAGCCTTTGGCTCGGACGGCGGCCTGGAGATCACCGCCACGGCTCGGCCCCCACCCCCCTCAATTCGTGGAAATGTCTTGGTCGACCTCAGGGACAATGCGTCCGAAATGCTGCCCCGAATGCTTCCCGTGCCTCCACACTCCTACATAGTTCTCGTCGTAAAAGAGCACGCGCGCCGTGAAGGTTCCAAGGCCTGGAATCGTCACGTCCGTCAGCGTCAGTATGGGTGTGTCACCCGCCCACTTCACAGTGACCGGAACGGGTACGGTAACATCGTGATTTCCATATTGAATGCGCGCCTGAAAAACCCAATAGTCACCCGCCAGCTTCGACACCTTGGAGATGTGATATCGCTCCTCTCTTACCCCGCTGTCCGACTCATTTACAGTGAAGAAACCCTCCAGGACGACCCCCGACATCGACTCCTGGAATTGCTGTTCTAGAGCCTCCTGGCCAGCCAGATCGGCTTCGGATTCAGTTGAATTGGCGCAGCCAACGAGAACCTCAATCAGCAGCAGTAGGACGAACCAGAAATGGGACATTGGCACTACCTTCCTCCAGGGGGGTCACCCACAGATTTGGCCGTCGAGCTTGACGACGACTTCGCCCCCCGCTCTTATTCTAAAAGAAGTCGCTGCCCAAAAATTGAAAAAACTTGGCAGTAATCGGCCGTGCCCTAGTCGCGGGTGACAACCTGTAGCGCTTCATCTTGGAATTCACAATCCTGACCAGTAGAATATCCTCTCTCCTTAAAGATCTTCGTTTCCTCTGGGGACCGGGTCTATGAAACTTGGAATCAACTCGCTGTTTCTGCTTCCACTCGACTTCGCTGAAGGTCTCAAGTTCGCCCAGAACCTTGGTGCGGAGATGATCGAGGTTGCCACTCAGGGCGAGGCCAGCCGTAAGTATTGTGATCTCGAAAAACTACTCGATGACAAGGACGAGCTGCAGCGTTGGCTTGACGCACTACAGGAGCACGATCTCGCAATCAGTGCGTTGACGGCCCACGGATCACCGCTGTCTCCCGACCGGAAAGCAGAGGAGAGCTGGTTGCAGCATTTCCGCCAGGTCTGCAGGCTCGCCGAAGCCGTCGGAGTCGACCGGATCACCCTCAACTCCGGCACCCCGGAGGGTGCGCCCGGAGACAAGACCCCCTGTTGGATTGTCGATCCCTACAACGGAGCCAACCGTGCCGTCCTCCGCTGGCAGTGGGAGGAGCGAGTGATCCCCGCCTGGAAGGAGTACGCCAAGATCGCTCAGGACCACGGCTGCAAGCTGGCGATCGAACCCTGGATCGGCAACATCGTCTACTCGCCCCCGACCCTCTGGAAGCTTCGCGACGCAATCGGTCCCATCATCGGCTGCAATCTTGATCCCTCCCATCTTTTCATCCAGCAGATCGACTTGCTGGAGACCATCCGCTTCCTGGGAGACGCACTGTTCCATGTACACATGAAGGACGTGCGCATCGATCAGCGCAACCTCAGGCTGCTCGGCACCCTGGACACAACCACCTCCATGGCCAGGCCAGAAGACCGCTCCTGGACATTTGCACTAGTTGGCTGGGGCCACGACGAGAGATTCTGGCGGGACTTCATCACAAACCTGCGCTTCATCGGCTATGAAGGCGCTCTCTCGGTCGAAATGGAAGTCGACTATATCGGTGTGCTCGACGGGTTGAAAAAGGCGTTCGACTATCTCCGCCCCCTGGTGATGGAGGCCGCCCCCACTCCCGGTACAAAATGGTATGAGCAGGGAGGCTTGAACGACCTCGTCGAGGATTGAACTGTCCGACAACGCTCTAGCAAGTGAGGGAGTTTGGAATGCACGCCATAGCCGATCGCCTGGGCGAACTGCTGGACGAGAATGATCTTCTTTACGGTGTGCTCTGCCGAGACGTCACACTCACCGACATCGAGTTGATGGCGCAGGAGGGGTACCACATCGTCTGGATCGACCTTGAGCACAGCCCACAATCTTCAGAAGAGGCGATTCAACTCAGTCGTACAATTACCCATCTGGGCATGGTACCGCTGGTAAGGATTCGCGAGCTGTTACGAACCAACGTACAGCCTCTGTTGGATGGAGGCGTGCAGGTGATCGTCCTACCGGATGTTCGAAGTGCGAAGCAGGCTGCCGAGTTGGTTCAATTGGGCAAGTATCCTCCGACCGGACAGCGCGGCTTTTCTTCTACCAACGCCGGCATGGGCTTTCAGCTTGTCGGCGATCAAGAAGAAGTCCTTCGCCAAGTCGACGGGACGACACATCTGATGATTCTCTTTGAGAGCGATGAGGGCTTTGAAGATCTAGACAACATCCTCGAGGTCGAAGGAATCGACATGGTCGGTGTAGGTCCCAATGACTGGTCCATAGGCCTGGGGATTTCCGGAGACGACGCCAAGCTGAACCTCACCCCCAAAATCGAACGGGTGCTGACTCGAGCAGCCGGCGCCGGGAAGATAGTCGTGATGGGCGCGGGCAGTCCCCAGCAGGCCAAGTACTACCGCCAACTCGGTGTCCGGGTGTTCTTCGTGGGCGTGGATGTAGCGATGAGACGTGGGATCCTGGCGCAGTCGCTGCGCAGCTTCAAGGATGCACTTCGAAACTGAACTTTTTAAATCTATCTACGGGAGAACTTCCAATGTCGGTGCAACTCGAATTCGTCGGCCACGCCTGTTTCCGGATCTGGGAGGGTGGACGTCCCACCATCGTCATGGACCCCTTCAGTCATGAGAAATGCAATCTGGAGGACGACGGTTTTCGGCTCGAAGCGGACACGGTCATCGTCAGCTCGCTCACCGACCCGGCTCATGACAATGTTCCCCTGGTCAACGGTCGTCCGCGGGTGATCAATGCTCTGGATGTAGCCACGGGCAAAACCAGGGACACGATCAACGGCGAACCGATCCATGCGATTCCAGCAGCGGAGATACCCGACCATCCCGAGGGTACCGACGACAACGCTCTCTATGCCTTCCAGGCCGGCGGTCTGTGGTTCGGTCATCTCGGCGATCTCGGGTTCGGTTTGAGCAACGAGGAGATGCGACCCTGGGTCGGTCACTGCGATGTAATGTTGGTCATCACGGGCCAGAAGTATACTGTCAAGTATCCGGAGCTCGACCGCATGATCGACTTTATCAAACCCACCTGGGTCGTCCCCATGCACTATTACCTACCTCCATTCGGTGGGGCTCAAGGCGGAGGCATGGACCCGGTCAATGAGTTTCTGAACCGTCGCACGCGCGACCCGGTGATCATCGCGCGGCATCACACGGTGACCTTCCCCATGACGAAGTCACACGATGGTCGTCCCACCATCGTGGTGCTAGAAAACTCGGGGTACAACCCGACGGGGGGATCCCCAGAATTTCAGGTGCGCCGCGCTTGAGCGCAAGATCATTTTAGGCGGACAACCCCATCGATTCCCTTTCCGTTTGTCGCATTCATCAGGCCTTTATGAAAATCAAGGAAATAAGAGCGGTTACGCTGGACATCCCGAAGCAGCCCCCCAAGACACCAGCACGCAGGCCCAACGCCAATCAGGTCGTAGGAGATCGTGCGCTGCCCATCAACTTCTACCCGGAGTTTACGCGTCGTTTCGGAGGCATGCCGGGTGCGGGTTCCCCCGATGTGTGGGTGCAGGTGATTGCAGAGGACGGCACTTCTGGTCTTGGGGCATGCAGCTACGGCGAGCCCGTGGCAGCGATGATCGACTACCACTACGCACCGTTGCTCGAGGGTCGTGACGCGCTGGCCATCGAATTTCTGAATGACCTGATGTGGAGGTCGGTGCAGAATTACGGGGCCAGTGGGATCGCGACAGTCGCACGCTCCGGCGTCGATCTCGCGCTCTGGGATCTTAAAGGGAAGCTTCTCCAGACGCCGGTATACAGCCTGCTTGGAGGCCCCTGTCGGGACAAGATAAAGCTCTACTGCACCTCAGACGACCTGGACTGGGCTCAAGAGCTGGGGTTCACGGCGTTCAAGGCAAGCAATCCGTCCCATTACAGCGATGGGATCGACGGCATACACAGAGCGGAAGAGCACATTGCCAACGCCCGTGAGCAGGTAGGCGGCAAGGTTGAACTGATGTACAACCCGGTCATGTCCTTCAACGTCGAGTTTTCCATTCGGCTGGCCGACAGACTGCGTCCCTACGCGCTGAGGTGGTTTGAGGAGCCGCTGATCTCCAGCGATCTCGAAGGCTACGTAGAACTCAAGAAGGCTATCAACTGGGTACCGATCGCTACCGGCGAGAACCATCACGGCAGGCAGGCATTCCGGTAGCTGGTTGAGCACCGCGCAGTCGACATCCTGCAGCCAGACATGAAATGGTCGAGCGGCCTGACGGAGGCAGTCAAGGTCTATACCATCGCTGAATCAGCGGGCCTCATTACGGTCCCACACACCGGGGCCGGCACACCATGGGGGCAGCATTTCGCGATCGCCATGCCCGAGAGCCCGATGGCAGAGTACTGGATGGGCTCTGACCCAGGCATTCCGTTGGATGAAGTCTGTCCGATTCCTGGCATGCCGATGCCGAAGGATGGTTATGTCGTACCGTCCGACGCCCCCAGGTTCGGCATGGAGATCCGGCAAGAATGGATTGGACCCTGGGATCACACCGCGGCATTGAAGGCCAGGCGCGAAGCACAGCGGAAGTCTGAAAACTGAAGCCGTCAGCTCCAGCTTTCGCATTGGACAATCCCACGCCACGCAATTGGCATGACTGAAACGAAATCGAATGCTGGGCAGTTGAGGATTTCCGAAGCATGGGATCGCTATTCCTTGCTCGAGTCCTTGATCAGGCGGCGCTTCGCCAGAGCGATGGCGCTCGATGGGGGTCCGCTCACCCATTCCAGTGAACATCAGCCACAGGCCCTGACAATCGAAGAGGAGGCCGCACTGGCATTCGCTGCCTGCGGTATCACCGGCCCTGTCTTGGCGGAATTGCCATTTCAGAGTGGCGAGGAACCCGAATCGGGTAGCGGCAACATCATGACCCACCTGGTCGGCCGCACCGTGGCCAGCGGAGATGCTGTGCATTCCGGGATCATGTTCCTGATCAATGATGAGGGGGCGTGGATGCTGAAACGACCTCAGGATTTCCCCCGAGGCCAGATCGCGGAGCTGGCCCGGAGCGCACGTGAGCACGAGTTCGTCGAGCTATACCAACAGAGCCGAGTCCGGGTTGCAGATCGGCGAGTGGATATCCCTCGCGAACTTCCCTTCGTTTCCGCCTTCAACAAATGGTCGGCGAATCTACCGGGGACCAGTTATTTCCTCCCGGTCGGCGAACTAAGCGCCTTCTACATCAACGTCCTGCTGACTGCTTTCAGCCACGAAGTCTCCATTTCCTGCTGGATGACCACAATCACTTCAAGCCGGCTGAGATTGGAAGGTTCGCCCGCTCCAAAGGGGGACATCTCTACGAGGATCTGACTCTGGGACGGGTCGCCACGGTGACCCTGTTGGAGACCTGGCTCTATGAGTTCGCTGCCCTGGAACAGGGGCAGATGCATCAGAACCTGGGCTTGATGAGTCAAGCACTCGGTCTAGGAGGTTTCGTCCACTTCGCGGCTCACCCATCCAGCTGGATGCAACCGCTGGGCTTTCGCATGGAGGACATTCCCTCATCCCGAATCATCGGCGCCGGATTCTTCATGAAAACCTTGCTCAGAATCCTGGGACAGGAGCTACCGGTACCAACGGCGGTGGGACTGGAACGCAATGGTGAAGTATTGATCAAACCCTACTGTCCACCCTATTACCGCTCGATGGAAGAAGCGGTACTGGCCTTCGTGGATTACAAGTTTGCCGAGGGAAAGGGCACCTTCCGTGACGGGGGAGAGTCGACGGCCTGGAAGGATGGTGCCGCCGTCCAAGCAGACATCCCTCGTTACTCCGACGAGGCCATCGCCGCCACGATTGCCTACTGTGAGTACATCTACAACCGCTACGGCCGTTTCCCAGCCAACAGCGGTCCCTTCCGAACGGTCCTCGGCTACCAGGCACACCACCCCGATCTGGAATTCTATGACCGCTTCTACAAACCGAGCGCCTACCCCGAGACCCAGTCAAGGGGACGGCGGGAGTGCCCTTTCGAATAGTGAGCTGTGAATCAGTGAAAAGAGTGAGCAGGGCCGGAAACTACGGCTGTACGACAGTGCCGCAAACCGGGTGAACCGCCAGTTATATGAAGCTAAGTCCGGAAGAGCCGCGAACGACTCGACCCGTTAGCAATCGACCCGTTAGCAACATGCAGCCAAGTTCCGAGGAGAGAGCCGGACAACTCTTCCCCACGCAGTGACGCACAATCTCCCCAGGCCTGCGCTGAAGTTTCTATCGGAACGATCCAGGCCGATGGAGCTCCCGTTCCCTTGCCAGTCTCCCAGGCGTGAAACTGGCCCAGACACCCAACAGTTACCTCGGAGCGGCCTCATCATCACTCCGACTCTTCCGAATCACGGTCATCGCCGAAGCAATCATGCCGGAAATGTCAGAAAGATTGGAGGGAATAATCAAAGAATTATTCGTCCTGGCCAGATTGCCGAACTCCTTGATGTACTGCTCAGCAACGCGCAAATTGACCGCATCCATGCCTCCCTCCTGGTTGATCGCGGAGGCGATTTCCCGAATCCCTTTCGCGGTAGCCTCGGCTACCTTTTCTATCTCTGACGCCTGCCCCACAGCTTCATTGATTCGGCGCTCCCTCTCACCTTCGGATCGCTCGATTAGCTCCTGCTTATCCCCTTCGGCTACGTTGATCTTGGCCTGCTTTGCACCTTCTGATTCGGCGATCACGGCGCGCTTCTCACGCTCGGCTCGCATCTGCTTCTCCATCGCGTCCTTGATACTCTGCGGCGGTATGATGTTCTTGACCTCATAACGTGTAACCTTGACTCCCCAGGGATCAGAGGCCTTATCCACAGCGTCGACGATAGCTGAATTGATCGTTTCCCGCTCTTCAAAGGTACGGTCCAGCTCCAGCTTGCCGATAACACTCCTCATGGTCGTCTGTGCCAGCTGCGTGGAGGCGTACTGATAATTATTGATTCCGTAGGATGCCCTCATTGCGTCGATAACCTGTAGATAGAGAATCCCGTCTACCGAAACCGAGATATTATCTTGCGTGATGCAGGTCTGAGGCGGCACGTCTACAGCCTGCTCCTTCAGTGTTTGTTTGTAGGCAATGCGGTCCAGAAACGGCAACAGGACGTGAAATCCAGCATCGAGAGTGGCTCGGTACTTGCCCAAACGCTCGACGATAACGGCAGCCCTCTGCGGAACGATCAGGATGGTTTTGAAAAACGTAACCAGGGCAACAGCGACCAAGCCGAAAAGAATAAGCGTACCGATGTCCATGGCGACCTCCTTATAAGGCTCTTACCTTTAACGTAAGATTCTCTCTATCTACGATTTGAACCGCTGACCCTACCGCGATTAGCTCATCGGCCTCGGCCCCCCAATAGGTGCCGCGAAAGTCGACCTTGCCTGCCTTGCCGGGGTGAATCTCTCGGCTCACTACCGCCTGTTTGCCCACGAATTCCTGCATTGTGTCGTCGTCACCACCCTGCTCATCCGGGTTGAAAAGCGTCTTGAATTTGCTGCGAAATAAGAGCAGGCCCATAACCGAAGATCCGACAAAGATACCCAACTGCAAGTTCAGTGGAATTTCTACGATCAAACTGATGAGCGCCACCAGCCAGGCACCGACCGCAAAGAACCCCAGAATCAATCCGGGACTCGAAAATTCCAGCAGCAACAGGATGAGTCCCAAAGCAAACCATACAAGCGACGCACTCAACCATTCCTGAAGGTCTCCCATCACTCATCCTCCATCCAACTCGCAAGACTCCTGCGAGGTTGGGTTGAGCGTGTGCTGCTCGAACCGAAGAGTCCCGCTGGGATGCGCGTCTGCAGAGAGTATCACACAACCGCGGCTCCCATCGTCGCGTAACAGATCCAGACAGCCGCCGTGAAAATCACCGCGGCCGCGATCAATCCGACGAGATACTGTCCAATCAACAAGACTTCGCGCCGCGCCGGTGCGAGAAGCCAGTAGTGCAACGTCTTGTCGAGCATCTCGCCACGGAATAGATTCATGAAAATGCCCAGGCAACCGAAGAAAACCACGAGGCGCAGATAGAAGTGGTGAAAGACAAACGCGAAGGCGACACGATCCTCATGGAGGTCGATCAACGGATTGCTCCTTATGCGCTGCAGAGCATCCACTTTGAATCGTAGAAACCAACGCCGCTCGCCGTCGAAGAACTCCATGTCGCGGTAAGCGACTGCCCGCTATCTTGCTTGAGAGTGTACTGGCGGTCACTCATAGGCTTGCCTGTGGCCGCACAAGACATCCGTATCCAAGGTGCCGTTGGCAACCTGCGAGAAGATCAACCGATTCTGCCCTTCGGAGGGAGTGTTTCCCGAATCGCTGATGGTGACGGTTCCCTCGTTGGAAACCACAGCGACGGCGTCTCCGTTCGTATCTGATGCCTGAATCTCCAAGGCTCCAGCGTGGTCGAGGAGCCAAGGGCCGCACCTGCTGCCCCCTCAAAAACGATACTGACCACCGTGCCAGGTCCCGGCGTCATCGACGAGAGAGAGCCCGAGAAGATCACGACCGTGACTTTTCCGTCCTCCAGGTTGGGCCCCACGCTGTGGTCGGCCAGGGCGCCGCCTGCCAGCACCGAGCCCTCGGCAGGAGTGGAGAGAAGAGTGGTGTTGAAGGTCAGCGCAAATTGAATCGCCGTGACGTCTTCTCCATCACTGATTGATACCGGCACGATCACCTTGGAGCCCGGAGCCACATTGACGTCTGGAACGCTGAGAGTGATCTGCGCCAGCGCCAGTTCTGAGGTCAAGACCAGCGCTGCTATGAAGGAAAGTTTCTTCATCATGTCCTCTTGTTTGTCGCCAGCCAGCGAGAGACCCTATTCAAACAGATAATCGATTATCCGCGCCGACCCAGTTTCGAATAGAATTCTATGCTCTCGAGAAGAAGTAGGTTCAATACCTTTATGTCGGTGACCGTACCCGGGGAGCCAGCAACCAACGAGGGAAACAGAATGCACAGCTCAAGCGTGAACTCAAACATGCTGAAGGGGCTCAGGTGGCGCTGTATCGGACCGCCCCGGGGAGGCCGCGTCGTCGCGGTAGCCGGACATCCTTCCGATCCAATGGTCTTCTACTTCGGAGCCTGCGCGGGCGGTGTCTGGAAGAGCACCGACGGCGGAACCTATTGGGAGAACGTTTCCGATGGGTTCTTCTATTCGGCTGCCATTGGGGCCCTTGCCGTGGCTGAATCGGATCCCAATGTGGTCTATGCGGGAACCGGTGAGACCACGATCCGGACCGACGTCTCCTACGGTGATGGCGTCTACAAGTCTACCGATGGAGGCCAGACTTGGCGACACGTAGGATTGGCCGGTACCCGCCATATTGGCAAGATTCGAGTTCATCCGAGGAAGCCGGATCTAGTGTACGTGGCCGCGTTAGGCCACGCCTTTGGGCCCAACCAGGATCGCGGCGTCTTTCGATCTCAAGACGGCGGAGAGAATTGGGAGAAGATCCTTTTCCGCAGCGACAAGGCGGGCGCCGTAGATCTGGCAATGGATCCGCGCAATCCCAGCGTTCTCTACGCCGCTATCTGGGAGGCCTATCGGAATTTCTGGACCCTCTCCAGCGGCGGTCCGGACAGCAGCCTCTATAGATCGAAAGATGGGGGCGACACCTGGTCAGAGATCAGCGGCCAAACCGGTCTTCCGGCGGGCCTCAAGGGCAAGATGGGAATTGCCGTCTCGCCGGTTCGGTCCGGCCG
Organism: Acidobacteria bacterium UBA6911; assembly: GCA_963579905.1. Taxonomy (GTDB): domain Bacteria; phylum Acidobacteriota; class UBA6911; order RPQK01; family JAJDTT01; genus CAUZIZ01. Next base: position 27,901 of record CAUZIZ010000027.1, read on the forward strand.
CGTCTGGGCGATCATCGAGGCGGAAGAAGCGGGTGTCTATCGCTCCGACGATTCGGGTGATAGCTGGGAGCTGATGTCGAAGAAGCGGGATCTGCTCAATCGTCCCTGGTACTACTGTCACATCTTTGCCGACCCTCAGCACGCTGACACGGTCTACGTCACCAACTTGGATATGTGGAAATCCACCGACGGTGGCCGGAACTATACCCAGATTACGACGCCTCATGGTGACAACCATGACCTCTGGATCGATCCCCGCGACCCACTGCGAATGATCGAGGGAAATGACGGGGGGGCATGTGTCTCGTTCAACGGAGGGGAGACCTGGTCGACCATCTACAACCAGCTCACCGCCCAGTTCTACCGGGTCGATGTCGACAACCGTTTTCCCTACCGCGTCTACGCAACTCAGCAGGACAATTCCAGCATTGGCGTGCCCAGTGCTACTGAATTTGGTGCGATTCCCTGGGCCGAGTGCTATGCCGTCGGTACCGGTGAGAGTGGACACATTGCGGTGCACCCAAGCGACCCGGACATCGCTTACATCGGGGCGGTGGGAAGTTCGCCTGGGGGAGGCGGGGCCTTGCAGCGCTACGATCACCGGAGCCGGCAGATCCGGCTGGTAACGGTGTGGCCCGAGACCGATCAGGGATGGGCCTCGAAGGATCATAGATACCGCTTCAACTGGACCTTTCCCATCGCTTTTTCTCCCCACGACTCGAAGGTCGTCTACGCGGCGGGAAATCTCCTGTTTCGGACTCTGAACGAGGGAAGCAACTGGGAGGCGATCAGCCCGGATCTCACCCGCCAGGATGCGTCTAAACTCGGAATATCAGGCGGACCAGTTACCCGTGATTCTAGCGGTGCCGAGCAATATGCCACCATCGTTGCGTTTGCTGAATCGCCCCTGGAGCAGGGTCTGCTGTGGGCCGGAAGTGATGACGGCCTGGTTCACGTTTCCCGCGACGGGGGCCGCAACTGGCGCAACGTGACTCCGCCCGATTTGCCTGAATGGTCCTGGGTCGGCTCGATTGAGGTTTCTTCCCATGCTCCGGGGACAGCCTTTGTCGCTGCTACTCGTTACAAGCTAGACGACTACGAGGCCTACCTCTACCAGACAGTCGACTACGGCCAGACTTGGCAAACTCGCAGTGACGGATTCCCCAAGGGCGAGATCAGTCGGGTAATCCGCCAGGATCCGGTGCGGCAAGAATTGTTGTATGTGGGAACCGAAACCGGAATCTATGTCTCGCTCGACGAAGGAGACAGCTGGTTCTGTCTCAGATGCAACTTGCCGGTAGTGCCGGTCTACGACCTGAGAATCAAGGACGATGATCTGGTGGCGGCGACTCATGGGCGTTCATTATGGATCCTGGATGATCTGACGCCTCTTCGCCAGCTCTCAGAGAATGTGGTAGACGCTTCGGCCCATCTATTCCCACCGTGCCCCTCCTATCGTCGCTGGCTGCAATGGGGCGTCGGGATTCATCGGGGTCCGGGCAAGTGCTACATGCTGGCTCTGGGAGCTGCGGGCACATTCTATGAGAAGGAATCGCTGCAGGGCGAGGCTGGTTTGAGGGGGCTTGACGTAGGCGAGAACCCGCCGCACGGAGTCATCGTCTATTACTCTCTCGGTGTCGTACCCGCTGAGCCTGTAACCCTTTCTTTTCTGGACGCCCAGGGCATTCTGATCAAGGCCATAAGCAGCCAGGAAAAGAATGGCGAACGCCCCCTGTCGACAGAGTTGGGCTTGAACCGTTTCGTCTGGGATATGCGCTACCCCAATGCTGAGAAGGTGGCGGAAGACCTCATAACCGAGAAAATGGAGACCGGGCCGCTGGCCGCGCCCGGGACCTACCAGGTCCGGGTTCGGGTTGGGGATCAGACCTCGATCCGTTCCTTCAAAATCCTCAATGACCCCAGGGTATCAGCCACCCAGGAGGACCTCGACGCGCAGTTCGCCCTCTGGAGCCACATCCGCGACAAGCTCTCCGAGACACACGGACACATCAACCAACTCAGGAGGATCACGGCCCAACTGAGGGAATGGGAGGAGCGTCTCGAGGGCTTCTCCAGCGCCGAGTCCTCTCAATTGATGGAAACGTCTGCCAGGGATCTGCGAGAGAAGCTCGCAGCAGTAGAGCAGGAGCTAATCCAGGTTGATGCGGAGACAGCAGCTGACTGGCTGCGCCTTCCTGCACGGTTGAACTATAAGTTGGCGGCCCTGATCAGTGTCGTGTCGAGCGCCGACGCTGCTCCGCCCCAGCAGGCCTACGACGTCTTCGAGCATCTATGTGAAAGGCTCGATGCTCAATTTAAGCTCCTCCAGGAGCTTACCGAGCAAGATGTTCCGGCCTTCAACAAGTTGGTCCGTGACGCCGGATTGCCGGCCGTAATGACGTGAGTATGCGCTAAGCTGAAACTTAAAGAATACGTCGCACGTCTCCTGTCCTCCAAAGGTGCCGCCAACGGGTGAACTGCCAGCGTTACGAAGCCAAGTCCGTCAGAGCCGCGAACGACTTGAGCCGTTAGCAACATGAGGCCAGGTTCCGAGGAAAGAGCTGGACAACTCTTCCCCACGCAGTGACGCACGATATCGCCTATCCTCGACCGAAGTTTCGTTCTCGAATGGGACAGCGCAGCCGGGGGCGGGGCTAAGCTGAGACTTCATTTGGTTCCAGCTTGAATGTTTCAGGTTTCCCAACCGTGGTTGTTCCCGACCTGAAGCTTCCGGAAACAGGCAGAGAAACCGTTCGGAGCATTCCCACGGATGCGTGTGCTATACTGCGCCTCACCCACCTCTCAGTTTAGGAGTTCGATCTTATGAAAGTGATCAGAATCGCCCAAGTGCCTCCACCCACCGTTATGGTGGACGCGACCGTTCTCGAAGCGGTGTGGAGCATGCAGAACGCTCGCACCGGTGCGACAGCGATTCTTGAAGGCGAGAAGCTGGTGGGCATTTTCTCAGAGCGTGATGTGATGTTGCGGGTCGTGGCCGCCCAGAGAGATGCTGCGGCCACCCAGGTCAAAAAGGTCATGACCTCACCCGTCAAGTCGATCTTCGAAGACCAGGATGCTGGGGACGCGCTCGAACTCATGGTTGCCAACCACGTGCGCCATCTCCCTATTCTTGGTCGTCAGGGAAGTCTGACAGGACTCATCTCCATTCGAAATTTGCTGCAGCATCATGTGGAGGAACTGGCGGACCAATTGAATTCGCTGGAATCCTATTTCTTGGCAGACGGACCAGGAGGATAGACCCAATAGGGTAAGTCCCAGGTCTCCATCACTACAATTCCCAACATCAGGACTTAAACCAGGACAACCCGAGTAGTTTCGGAGGATCTAGGATGCGAATTTCATTCAAGCCCTTAGGATTGTTGATTGCAGCGCTTCTACTCATGAGCGGATCTTCGATCTTCGCTGAAGACCGCGCCACGACCGAGATCACCTTGGAAGGTAAGGCAGTTTCCATCAATTATGGTCGGCCGACTCTCCGGGGAAGGGACCTCAATCAGCTGATCGAAGTAGCTCACGTTTGGAGGCTGGGGATGAACCAGGCAACGACGCTCAGCACCAAAGGGGATCTCAAGTTCGGTGCCCTCGATGTGCCTCAAGGTTCCTATAGCCTCTTTGCGAAGAAGACCGGTGTCGAAGCGTGGGATTTGATCATCAACACGCAAACCGGCCAGTGGGGAACCCAGCGTGATGCCAGCAAGGACCTTGGTTCGGTCCCTCTCACGGTCGACCAGGGAACGGAGAGCGTGGAGCAGTTCACGATCGAGTTGTCGCCCGGGGGTAAGTTCTCGATGAGCTGGGGAACCCTCAGGGTGTCGGTGTCGTTTACGGCGAACTGATCCCGACCTCCGATCAGTGTCTCCCAAATTTGTTTGCGACTTGCTATACTTAGCGCTTTCTTGACGAAAGTGATGGACGCCAAGTAGGACGGAGCTAGATATGAACGACGGAAAACTCATCGTATTGACGGCACCTCTAACCGAGATGATTGACCATGCTGGCTACTTCATCCAAATGGCGATGGCTTCTTTGCCGGTATGGATGGAAGGAGTGCTGAACCGGAAGTACCCGGCGTGGAAGCAAGCCAAACGAGCCAGCGACGGGACTGCTCAGGCCGCTCCGGCGGGACTTCGGATTCTCGAGAGGGTGATGGGGGCGGAGTTCAGCGCCGAGAATGTGGTCGTTTGCTACCCCGAGGATCTCGAGAACTTCATCGGACCCAACACCAGAATCGTGGCAGTCTCCACGCACAATCCGCACGGAGTTACCTTTGCTGCTGGAGTCTATACGTCCATTTTCGGGAGCTCCAAGCAGCCCATCAACTCCTACTATTCGGACCTCATGTTCGAGAATATCAGGAACAATCCTCATCGGCCCAACTACAAGGTCATCGTGGGGGGGTCTGGCGGCTGGCAGATCAACCAGACCGGCTCTGCGGAAAGTTTGGGTGTGGATTGCGTGGTCGAAGGACGCAGTGAGTCGGTTGGCACGATGGAGCTCTTTCGAAAGGCCATCCAGGGCGAGCCATTGGAAGCGCAGGTGGAGGTTGCTCACCCCATGGCGGACGCGATCCTTTTCCCGGAAAAGGCAACCACTTTCGGGGTGGTCGAAATGACCACCGGTTGCGGGCGTCGCTGCCAGTTCTGCGTGCCCGATCTCAACCCTCAGATCGCCTTGCCGAGAGACAGGATGATGGAGGCGGTCGAGGCGAACGTGGCCAACGGAAACAAGCAGATCTCACTGGCCACCGAAGATATGTTCATCTGGGGGCAGGTGGGCAGCAAGACGCCGTTCTTCTTTCCCAATAGGGAGGCCTTGTTCGATCTATATCGGGATGTGTCCAACTACCCGGGAGTAGAGGAGTTCGTGCTCAGCCACTCTACGATGGCTCCTGCTGTGGTGGACCCCGAGTTGATCCGGGGTCTGTCTGAAATCCTCCTGGACAAGAGTCCTATCCGACTTCCCAATCTCAGCTCACACCCAGAGAAGAGAGCCCTGGTTCCCTTGATCGGGCTCGAGACCGGTTCGGTTCGCATGGCCAAGCAAGTGATGCCCAGTAAGGGAGTTCCGTTTCACATCAACGACTGGCCGAGTGTGGTTCTGAGCGGGTTGGAGATCCTCAATAAGAACAACTGGTTCCCCATGTTGACGCTGATGATAGGGAATCCAGGTGAGACGGACGAGGATGTCGAGGCCACCCTCGACCTGACCTACGAAATGGAGCGGCGAGGACTTTTCGGGTTCTTGATACCCTCGGTGTTCACGCCTTTGGCCGGGACCAAGATGGAAAAGGGCAAGGGAGTGGCCGAGACTCGCGACCTTTCAAAGCGTCAGTGGCAGTTGATGATGAGATGCTGGAAGTTGAATCTCCGGCCCGGGTTGTACAGTTGGTGGGGGCCCAGCGCCTTCAGGCTAGGTGCTCTTGCGGTTTGGGCCGTACGCCTACGCAAGACCAACGGTCCGAATTTCACCTGGCCAATGTTCGATTTCGCCAGCGCAGTTCCTCAAAAGCTGCTGCACCGGATGGGCAAACTCTACCCAGGGAAACCGTTGAAACTCAAGACTCGAGCCGAACTGTTGGAGTCTATAAGACCCAGTCAGAGAAAGTACATCAGAGAGGACACCGGCGATCTTCCAGGACCAATAGTGGAGCAGAAGCCGGTAGCAATGGCAGCGACTCTATAAAGGACGGACGCGGCAAGCGTAGTAGGAGAGAAATATAATGGGCGAAACCAAGATTGACCACAGCTTTGAGCTCAATTCGGATCAAGTAGACTGGCTAAAGGCGATGGCGGAAAAGCACAGCCTTCCCGATGAGAACAAAGCCCTGAGGGTTCTCCTGGACTACGCCAAGGTCCAGGCAGACGAAGAGCAGGTTTTTACCGAATTCCGCTGTCTTCACTGCTGAGCTGAAACTTCAAGAATTCGTCGCACGTCCCCTGTCCTCCGAAGGTGCCGCCAACGGCCGAACTACCGGCGTCACGAAGCCAAGTCCGACAGAGCCGCGAACGACTTGAGCCGTTAGCAACATGAGACCAGGTTCCGAGGAGAGAGCCGGACAACTCTTCCCCACTCAGTGACGCACAAATCCCCAGTAGCCGGAAGTTTCTTTCCCGAATGGGGCGAGCGCTTCCTGGGGGGGGCACTGAGCTGAAACTTCAGACAGCTGGCTGGCAGGGTGGTCAGGAAAGCCTGAAGCGCAAGCGAGGGGTTGGGCCCCGGCACCAAACGTCGACAAACGGGCTTTGAACCAGAGACGAGCAGACGAGTCGGGAGCATTTGTGCTGGTCCCCAACCCCTCGCTCGCGTTTCAGGCTCCCCTGAACCCATGATCAAGATAGCCCCGTGATCGCCCCCATCTTCGTGTCCACGTCGATTCCTCGAAACGTCGGGCGGGAGACTGAGGTGTGTCTTGGCGATACAGGTGCCCAACTGTCGCGACTCGGGCTCGGACTCAAGCCTCTTCATGATTCCCAGAGCCTTCGGGGAGTAGCTGACTCCCCGAGCGCCGTAGAGTTCCCGGGCTACCATTTCGACTCGCTCGGTCGGCGAGGTCTCCAGCCCGTAGAGAAAGCTGAAGTCATTCGGCTTCGAGCAAGCTGAGACGACTGCCTCGGCAAGCTCTGCTTACCCCTCGCCCCCCTTTAGCCAATGTTCGGAAACTGCAAAGTAGGCCCCCGCAGACTCAGCCGCTCGGCGGACCAGAGAGCGTTCATCTTTGGTGTCGGCCAGGAAGGAATTCAGGCACACAATGGGTCGAATCCCGCTCCTCTTGCCCACATCGATATGTGCGGCGAGGTTGGCGCATCCCTTCTCCAGCAAGCCCAGATGCTCCCTGGAATAGACCTCGTCCAGAGGCACCCCGGGGCGGACTCTAGGGCCTCCACCGTGAGTTTTGAGCGCCCGAATGGTAGCAACGATAACGACCGCGCTGGGACTGAGTCCGGAGGAGAGAAATTTAAAATTCCAGATTTTTCGTACCCGCTTTCCGTTACCAGATAATCGACCAGACAAGTACCGATCAGGTCCGCGATGATCGAGCTCTGACCCAGGGCGATATTGGCAAAGAGACCGGCGTGAACAAAAACCGGTTGACCTTCGATCGTCTGCAGCAAGTTCGGGTTGATCGCCTCTGCCATCCAGGCGCACATGGCGCCGTCGACTTCCAGATCAGCGGTTGTGATTTCCCGGCCGCTTCTGTCATAAGCCACGACGATCTCTGCCATCCTGTTTCGGAAATCTGACAGGTCCCTCGCGATTGAAAGAATGGCCATGATCTCGCTAGCAGCGGTGATCAGGAAACCTGATTCTATCTCGACGCCATCGGTTTTACCGCCCTTGCCGATCGTTATGTGTCTCAGTGCCTGCGCACAATAGTCGATGGCCCAATTCATCGAGACCCTTGCAGGGTCGATGTCCAGCCGCCTCAGCTGGAGTCGTGTCGATCGCTCGTCGTCGTAATTGTGCTCGTGCTACATCCGCGCGGTTAGCGCCACCAGCATCAGGTTGTGGGCGTTCGTGACCGAATCGATGTCCCCAGTGAGTCGCACTGAAAGTGGAGCAAGCGGAATACACTGTGCCAGTCCGCCTCCGGCGCCGGGTCCCTTGATGTTGAAGGTAGGACCGCCGCTGGGCTGTCGTATGGTTGCGGCAGCTCGTTTGCCAATGTAGCCCATCCCTTGTAGCAGGCCCATACAGATCGTGGTCTTTCCTTCACCCATGATGCCCGAGACGTTGATGTAGTGCCCCCTGGGCGACCGCTCAAGACGCTCCATCACCAAAGCATGGTCGACCTTGGCCAGGCACCTTCCCATCGGAATGAGCTCCTCGCCCTGCAGTCCTAGTGCCTGGACAAGTTGAGCCGGAGACTTCATGTCTCGCTCCGCCGCCTGAGCGATCTTTCAATCTTTTAGTCCAGTGGGGTCAGCTTCATTTTGATTCTTCGGCACTCTTACCTCGAAGGGCCTCGGTGCCCGCTTCGAGGACGCGGATGATCTGATCTACATCGTACACGCACCCCTTCCAGGTGCCCCCGCTGACGGACTGTAGGGCGGCCCACAATCTTGTGTCTTCGGGCAAACGAGGATGCGCCTGCAGTCCAGGATAGGGAGCGCGCGATTTCAGGAGCTCGTCGCTTTCCTTGGCGGAATACCTGGCTCCGCCGTCTCCGACCAGGTTGATGCTTCCCTTCAGTCCCTTGCGGTCAATCACGATTTCGAGCACATCTCCATCGCGCAATCGACCGATGGGTCCTCCTGCCAGCGCTTCTGGCCCTACGTGTCCCACACAGGCTCCGGTCGAGACTCCTGAGAAACGGGCGTCGGTGATAACTGCAACAGTCTTCCCCCAGGGGATGAACTTGAGGGCAGACGTTATCTGGTAGATTTCCTCCATTCCCGAGCCTGAAGGTCCGCTGCCAACCAGAACGAGGACGTCTCCAGACTTCAAGGGACAAGCACTCAGTCCCTTGATCGCCTCGACCGCCGCCCGTTCCGAGGTAAAGACTCGAGCTGGACCCTGGTGGCGATAGACGTTCTCCTCGTCGATCAGCGTGGGATCGATCGCGGTGGCCTTGATCACCGCGCCCTCAGGGGCAATGTTCCCGGATGGGAAGACCAGGGTGCTGGACAATCCGTTCTTTCGGGCCTGATCGGGATCCATGATCACAAGATCGGGATCAATTTCTCCAGCGCTCGCCAATGTAGTACGGGCCTGCTGGCGTCGATCACTTTCCTGCCACCAGTTGAGGACATCTGAGAGTTTCTCCCCGGCAGCGGTCATCACCTGCATGTCCAGCAAGCCAAGATCGCGGAGGTGAAGCATGACCTCAGGGACACCACCGGCCATGAACACCTGAACTGTAGGATGGTTCCGAGGGCCGTTCGGCAGCACGTCCACCAATCGTGGAGTACTGCGATTGACACGACTCCAGTCCTCCACGGTAGGCACGGGAATCCCCGCGGCATGAGCGAGGGCTGGAAGATGGAGCAGCAGGTTGGTCGAGCCGCCGAATGCGGCGTGAACCAGCATGGCGTTCTCGAGGGCTCCCCGCGTCAGTATCTTCGACAGCGGAATCCCCTGGGCGCGAAGGTGCAGAAGGGCAAGAGCCGAGCGACGTGCCATATCGGTCCAGACGGGTTGACCGGATGGACTCAGAGCACTGTGTGGGAGTGCCATTCCCAGCGCTTCTGCGACAACCTGTGCCGAGGCAGCCGTGCCCAGGAATTGGCACCCTCCACCTGCAGAGCCACAAGCGCGGCAGCCCATTGTCGCCGCGTAATCCAAGTTGATGAGGCCATGTGAAAACCGGGCTCCGATTGTCTGTACGGTTCCCGCATCCTCGGCGTTTGCTGCCGGCAGCGTTACCCCTCCCGGTACCAGTATTCCAGGCAGATCGGCGCAGCCAGCCAAAGCCAACATCATCGCGGGCAACCCTTTGTCGCAGGTGCCGACGCCCATGACCCCCTGGCGAGTAGGGAGCGATCGAATCAGCCGGCGCAGCACTATGGCGGCATCATTCCGATAGGGAAGGCTGTCCATCATTCCCTCAGTGCCCTGACTGCGTCCGTCACAGGGATCACTGCAGTAGGCTGCGAAGGGAAGAGCTCCCCTCTCGCGCAGGGTTTCTGCAGCCTCCCGCACCAGCAGTCCGACCTCCCAATGTCCGGTGTGGTATCCCAAAGCAACCGGCTCACCATCGCTCCCCCGAAGACCTCCCAGGGTACTCAAGATAAGATAGGGGTCTCGGCCGACCTCATCCGGACTCCACCCCATGCCTACGTTCTGAGTCATTCCAAAGAGATTACCGCTAGGTTCTTCAAGCAGCATCTCCTCCGTCATCGGGAGTTTCCCGGGTGTTGTTTCGCCGGTCATCCGAACTTCATGGAGAGACTGGCCCGAACCACGCAGCTCGTCCAGAGAAGGCAATCTGATTTTGCTCATGGGAAATAGCGGCTCTTTGTTTGAAAGGAAGGGTCTGAGGAAAATAGGCAGCACACCGCTTGGCGTTTCAGGTGCATAACTCTATTGGATCGGCTGATATTGGTCAAGGGACACGACTTCTCAGCTGAACTTCATTTGGAACTCACGACTCCAGATCGCCCATTAATACAAAACCTGAGGAAACCCGAAGCACGAGCGAGGGGTTGGGGGGTAGCGCAATGGGGGGGGGACGAAGGAGCCTGAGATGCGGTAAGCAGCCAAGCCGGGGTGAATCGAGGTGTTCCCCAACCCCTCGCTTGCTCTTCAGGCTTCTATGGCTCGGGAAGTTTCGTTTTCGAATGGGGCAGCACCGCTGGGGGGGCACTAAGCTGAAACTAGAACAATTCGTCGGAACGTCGCACGTCTCTGCTCCTGGGAAGGCGCGGCGAGCGGTTCCGACGGAAACTTCGAATGGCGAGGTGATCATGAAGAATCGCCAAATGACAGAGCCGTGACCGTCAAGGGAGCGGCCCCTTATCAGGAGCCGAACCTGGCAGCTCCGCCTTGGAAGTTTCCTTCTGAATAATCCAGCGCGGCTGGGGGCGGGACTAAGCTGAAACTTCATTGGCAAATGTAGTTTTGGCCTCCAGGCCGAAGCACTCTTTCGAGCCTTTGGCTCGAGACGGCGGCCTGGAGACCACCGCCACGATCCGGACTCTCGGAGCTTGACCGTGATTGGGCGCTCCGGTATCGTCCTGAAAAGAGAAAGCTTCAAAACAGAGATCTCATTAGCTACCCGGGAGGGACCCGTGTCACAGACCACCAGAGTTCCTATCAGTATCAGACAAGGGCAGGAGAGGTACGATCGCGCCAAGGCTATCTTCCCGGGTGGAACACAGTTGTTCGGGAAGCGCCAGGAGATGACTGCGCCCCAACAGTGGCCTCCCTATTTTTCCGAGGCCCGGGGGTGCGAAACGGTAGATCTCGATGGCAATCGATACGTCGACATGTCCATGGCGGGCATCGGAGCTACCTTGTTGGGCTATGCCGACCCTGATGTCACCGAGGCTGTCGTCCAGCGGGTAAGAAACGGCTGTATGTGTAGTCTCAACCCCCCTGACGAGGTGGAGCTCGGCGAACTTCTGCTCGAGATCCACCCCTGGGCTGAGATGGCGAGGTTGGGACGCCTGGGCGGGGAAACCATGATGATTGCTATACGGATTTCCCGCGCTCGAACTGGTCGGGACAAGATCGCCTTTTGCGGTTATCACGGATGGCACGACTGGTATCTGGCGGCAAATCTGCAGGTGGAAAGTGAAGCGGACTCGGATCGCCTGGGCGGGGGGCACCTGATGCCGGGACTCGAACCGGCTGGTGTCGCGTCGGGTCTAGCTGGCACGGCGATGCCCTTCACCTACAATAAGATAGACGAACTCAAGGCGATTGTTGATGAGCACGGCTCCAGTCTGGCCGCGATTGTCATGGAGCCAACCCGTAACTTCGATCCTGAGCCGGGGTTTCTGGAGAGCATTCGAGAATTGGCCAACAGCTCCGGGGCGCGCCTCATCATGGATGAGATTACGATTGGCTGGAGGCTGGGCCTGGGAGGAGCTCACCTGCGTTACGGTATCGAGCCGGATCTGGCCGTGTTCGCCAAGACTACTGGAAACGGACATCCCATTGCGGCAGTGATAGGCAATGCCGACACCATGCAAGCAGCGCAGAACACCTTTATCTCGAGCGCGCTTTGGACCGAGGCCGTAGGTCCGGCCGCAGGTGTAGCAACGATCAAGAAATTCATGAGCCACAATGTGCCTGACCACGTGCGCCTGATCGGGATCAAGGCCCGTGCTGGACTAGAGCAGATCGCAGCAACCCACGGTGTTCCCTTCGGCTGCAGCGGCCATCCGGCCCTGACGTTCTTCGCTTTCGACCATCCAAAGGCAGCAGCGATCCAGACGCTGTGGACGGTGCGGATGCTGGAAAAAGGATTCCTGGTAGCAGGCGGTTTCTACCCCACCTATGCCCATCAGGACAAGCATGTGGAACGGTTTCTGGAAGCCTGTGATCCGGTCTTTTCCGAGCTGTCGGCGGGCATCAAGAGCGGGGACGTGGAGCAACGCATCGGTGGACCGGTCAAACACACTGGTTTCAGGCGGTTGACTTAGGGTCTGTGCAAAAATAACTTGGCATTTTGGCATCTCATCTTCACACCATCTTCGGCCGCTCCTCAATCGCGAAATCCTCAACGTAGATCCGGCTACGCCGGCGGTTTCTCTCAATCGTTCGCGGCCAAATCTGGTGCAAATCTGAGCGCCAATTCTACCAAGTTATTCTTGCGCAGATTCTTGGTTTCCGCCATCGGGAAGGGCGGAAACCCGAAAAAGGGCTCGGAAGAGGGGCAAAGGGACAATGGAAGTCTGTGGAGCGGTCGTCTTTCGCTTCGTGCTGAACAATTGACGACCAATCCCGATCTTACTATCATGGAATCACTCTGGGGGCGTTAATGAGAACGAGAATCGTTGCTGCAACCTTCGTTGGCTTCCTCGTCATTTCGGTGGGGATGGCACAGTCTCGGGATCGGGCCAATCGTTCGGAACGCAGCCGTTCGGGATCGACGTTCTTTGGCCACTTCCTCAGAAACCAGACCGGCATCTTTCCTATATCTTCCCGATCCAGTGGGTTTGGATTGGGTCTTTCTAGACCCCGATCTCGATCTCTGTCCAGCCACGGTCGCTCTTCCGGATTCAGGCGCCTGCAAAGCAGGTCCGGTTCGCTCTCTCACGGGCTATACCGGACTAGCTTCCTCACGTGGCCCAGCTGGAACTATGCGGAACAGCCCTCGGATACGGATCACTTCGTGGCGACTTGGCAGGATCGGGACCCATTTGAAGACAGCGTGAATTCGGGCTTTTCCGGGTCAGCGCTACTCCGGGAAGGGATGAGTGAGGAAGAGGTAGTGCAGGCAGTTGGATCGCCCGCTGAAAAAATCCGGCTCGGACCCCGCGAGATTTGGAAGTACTCGAGCTATGCCCTCGTTTTCCAGGAAGGTGGGTTGAAGGAGATTCGGTAACCAGGCTCAGCTCGCTGGTCAGGAAAGCCGGATCCGAAGTAGTACCTGTCGGAAACGTTTGAGGGAGGGGAATAACCGATCTGCCCAAAATGCAGTGCCCTCTCCCTATAGAGTCATCAGAATAAATTTAGAACAAAGGGGCTTCATGATGAAAAAACTTCTCTCGAACGCGATTCTTCTGGTCGTTTTCACCAGTCTCAGCCTCGCAGCTTCGGATAAGAAGCGGGTAGCCATCCTCGACTTCGAGTTCGGAACAGTACAGAAGTGGTGGAAGGGCAACTGGGACATCGGCAAAGGGATTTCCGATTTGCTGGTAGACAAGTTGGTGAATGACGGTACCTATTCAATCATCGAGCGCAAGAAACTGGATACTGTAATGACCGAGCAGAATTTCTCCAATAGTAACCGCGCCGATTCGAGTTCCGCTGCCAAGGTTGGGAAAGTGTTGGGCGTGAATGGCATGGTTGTAGGGTCCATAACCCAGTTTGGCATCGAAAAGAAGAACATGAGCATCGGTGGCATTGCTGGGAGATTCGGGAAGTTCGGTGGCGGAAAGTTTGGTAAGAACAAAGGGAAGGCGACAGTTGCCGTTACCGCTCGCATCATTGACACCAACACCGGTGAGATATTGGCTTCGAAGACCGGTAAAGGAGAATCCCAGCGTAGTGGCATAATGCTCGGAGGAATGGGTGCAGGAGGCGGAGGATTTGGTGCAGGCGGCATTAGCATGGGCAGCAGCGATTTCCGCGAGACGATTCTGGGAGAGGCGGTTCATGCTGCTGTTGATGACCTGGCGAAACAGCTCATCGAAGAAAATGGAAGGCTGCCCAATGTTGAGTACGTGATCCGAGGCATGATTGCCGATGTCGACGGATCCAGCCTTATCCTCAACGTAGGGAGTGGCGCGGGACTCAAAGCAGGCGACACTCTGAAGATCCTACGTGTGAAGCGCACGGTCAAGGATCCCGCCACCGGCAAGGTCCTTCGAGAAATCACCACGTCCGTTGGAGAGGCCAGGATTGACGAGGCAGATGAAGGCTCCTCCATGGCGACGGTCGTTTCTGGATCGGATGTGCAGGTCGGGGACCTGGTTAGGAACTAGTGGTCTTTTGCTTTCGGGCCCAATCCCCTAAACAATCAACTAAAATCAAGTATATCTTTACGGGCGGTCGTAGCGGCCGCCCGTTTTTTTCTACTTCTAAGGAGAGTTTCCAATGAAGATGTTTATCCAGGGCAGATGGACGGAGGCGGCCAACCAGATTCAGGTCAAGAATCCCTACGATGATTCCGTGGTAGACACGGTGCCCAGAGGGGGAGCGTCCGACGTGGACACGGCCATCTCCGGGGCTGTTGAGGGTGCTCAGATCATGCGAGAGATGCCTGCCTACGACCGGGCTCAGATCCTCTTCGCCACCGCCGCTCTGATGCTCGAGCGTACCGAAGACCTGGCTCGTACGATCAGCTCTGAGGAGGGGAAGATCCTGGCGGAGGGTCGTTTCGAGGCCAGTCGTGCCGCGGAGATCATTCAGCTCTCGGCGGAAGAAGCAAAACGTCTGACGGGCGAAGTGCTCCCTCTCGACGCAGCCCCCGGGGGAGCAGGTCGGTTCGGATTCACACTTCGGGTCCCCTGTGGGGTAGTCGCAGCCATAAGTCCTTTCAACTTCCCGCTGCACCTGGTGTGCCACAAGGTAGGACCAGCTCTGGCCGCGGGTAATTCAGTGGTCATCAAGCCTGCTACCGATACCCCTCTCTCCGCTCTGAAGCTGGTGGAGTTATTGCTGGAGGCCGGACTGCCACCCCAGGCTGTTGCCTGTGTCACTGGACCTGGAGGTGAGATTGGCGATGTTCTCTCCGGAGACAAACGGGTGCGCAAGATCAGCTTCACTGGCAGCTACGAAGTCGGTGATCGAATCTGCAAGGTGGCGGGGATGAAGAAGGTCACGATGGAGCTGGGCTCGAACGCGCCTCTGGTCGTCATGGCCGACGCCGATCTGGAGAAGGTGGCTGCTGCCACGGTGACGACCGGCTTCTCCAATGCTGGTCAGGTGTGTATTTCCGCCCAGCGGGTGTTGACAGATCGTAAGGTCTACGACGACTTTCTGGGTCTCCTCAAGTCTAATGTCGAAGCTCTGAATGTAGGAGACCAATTGAACGAAGAGATCACCATGGGCCCCATGGTCCGGGAAAGTGACGCCATCCGGGTAGGCGACTGGATCCAAGAGGCGGTGGAAGGAGGCGCCCGGTTGATCACGGGCGGTGATCGTAGCGGAGCGGTGCTGCAGCCCGCCGTCCTGGCCGACGTCGACCCGGACATGCGGATCAGCCGGGAAGAGGTTTTCGGTCCCGCCGTGGCCGTCAGTCACTTCAGCGACACCGACGAGGCAATTGCAAGTGCCAACGACACGCGTTACGGGCTCTCCGCGGCAATTTTCACCCAGGATATCGATCGCGCCCTGCGTTTTGCCCGCGAAGTCGACAGCGGAAATATCCACATCAACTGGGGACCGCAGTGGCGAGCCGATTTCATGCCCTATGGAGGTCTCAAGGACAGCGGCATGGGCAAAGAAGGTCCCAAGTACGCCGTCGAGGAGATGACCGAACTGAAGATGGTGGTGATTAACCTGCAGGGATAGTTGGGGCGGATATGCGGCAAACGTGGCTTCGGTCTCCAGGCCGAAGTTTTCTGCATTCAAATCTATGGTCCGAAGCACGGCGGCCTGGAGACCAGCGACAGCATCAGAAGGTTGCTCTGGCCCAGGACCAGCTCGTGTCCGTAAAACTTGGCCATTACAGTCGAAGTCAACAGGAGCAGGATCCAAGCAGGTTGATGATGTAGTGAGAGCAATCGCCAGTTACATAATAGGATCAAGAAGAGGAGTCCCACCAAGAGTGTGTACCAGAGTGTTTTGGCAACTGGCAGGGAGAGTGTTGACAGTGGGGAAACCGCTAGCGCGAAAGCCGGCAGGTACTTGAACTGGTAGTGCCCATCCTCGGGGCGATAGAGGGACTCTGCCGCGATCGCCCTTGTCCCGGCACGCCAGTAGACTTCGAAGTCGCGCATCTTGTGCTGGATTTTGGCAGGGAACAGAAAAACAAAGAGGATGACCAGCGTCGCCGTCAAGAGTCCAAGGAGGATTTCCTGCTTCTATACTCTCAAAGACCAAACTCCAATTTGTCAGGCTCAGTTCCTGGTTAGTCCCGCCCCCAGAAGCTCTGGCCCCATTCGAGAAAGAAACCTTTCCTACTTCAGGAGGTTTGTTTCCTACGCCGAAGGCGTTAATGTGGCTAGCCCAGACATCTGAGGTTTGAAGTCAAGTCTTTTTTCACTATTTTGTCTCTGGATCAGCTGGTTGCGTTTTTTTCTACAGCTTGATTGCTCTCTACAAGAAGGCCAGCAAAGGGGCGTTGTTCGC
>CAUZIZ010000028.1:0-43613 GCA_963579905.1 Acidobacteria bacterium UBA6911
ACGCTCCTCGTTGTATTCTCGGCGAAAGGCTTCAAACGCCTTTTGCTGAGCTCCGAGATGGGCTCGCGGCGGCTGGCCCGTCGCTTCCTTCAGCGTCCGAGGCATCCGCTCATGTCTGCCGTTCTGTTGCGGGCAACCCGGTTCGATGCGTTGCAATTCAATCCCCAAGCGAACCCACCACACCGCCAGTTCACTGAGCCCTCCCAGGGCCGTCGTCGCAAACGGCGGTCCGTTGTCCGTGCGCATCGACTCGGCTTCTACCTTGTCTGGGAGGCAGGAGATCAGGTGCGTCTGGCCTCAGTTACTCATTGAGAGTAGTGGGAATATCCGTTGCTAGTGAGCCCCGATGCTGGGGGACTGCCCTTCCTGGCTCTCCGAATGGGCGCAATCGGCGATGATACGGGTCAGCAAGGTGGGGACTTGTCTTCGAAGGTCCATCTGGCCGTGATCCGGACCGATGAAGCTCCCGTTCTTCCTTGCTCATCCAGAATATTGGAATAAGGGACACCTGAATGGGCGAGTCTTGATTCTGCTCGTAAGAAGATGAGCAGGCCCTGAGCAACCCCTTCCCACATCGCATGACCGTCAGGCAGATCGCCTTCGGCACAGAGGGCTGAGCCCTCGATCCCGATCTCTACTTGATCCCTTCCTAGGGACAGGGGGGTCAGAGTCCCCCAGCCGCGGAGGCTCACCTGGGCCAGATAGCCCTCGACCGCTTCTTGGGGCGTTGAGTTGTGACGTTTGCGAAAGGCGCGGCAGAATTCTATTGCACCCTCGCGTCCTGCTACCTGGAAGATGGCGTGGTAAGACTCGTCTCCGACGACTGTCCGGACTTCGCGCAGGATATAGCGAAAGAAGTGCCGCGGCAGTAAAATCATCTCCTGGCCGTCCAGGCTCAGCCGTC
The DNA here is from genome assembly GCA_963579905.1 of Acidobacteria bacterium UBA6911. Taxonomy (GTDB): domain Bacteria; phylum Acidobacteriota; class UBA6911; order RPQK01; family JAJDTT01; genus CAUZIZ01. The sequence continues at coordinate 905 of CAUZIZ010000028.1, forward strand.
CAGCAGGTCCAAATCTGAGTTGTGATCGACACTCCTCGAATTCGCTAAGCCGCATTACTTTTGACCATTGGTTTCTGAGCCAAGCTGCCCTGCTGGCTCTCCGGTGCTATGCCTGATTATGTCGAAATCAGAAAGAATTCCTTGTGAGGATACAACGGTTCCGTGATTACGGCAACCTGCCTAAAAGAGAGCCTGTCACGGTGAGTTCACAGTAAGGGACAGACTGTTTCTCGTTCGCGGAAAGGGAGGTGGAGGTAGCTCCCTCGAAAGGTAGATCCGGCAGTGTAAGGACCTGGGGAGTCATGACGAGCCGGAGCCGCCTAGAATTGGATGCCGCTCAACGGACATATCGGGAAGGGTTAGAGTTGCTTTTGGGAGGGAGCGGGTCCCACTGAGAGTCGTTGGATGTCAGACGGACTCGATAATGAGGAAAGGGAAGGGGCGGTGTCTATCGAAGAAGTGGAATTTCTGGGAGTTGGGAGGATGGACGGTTGGGAGAGGGTGGTCAGTCTCCTGTCGATGGAAACGCGTGTGAGCGCTGCTCTCGCAGCGTGGACAGCTGTCCACCGAGTTGGGAAATCGGATGTTTGCGTCTGCGGTAAAGTCCTTGTTTGCGGAAGCGATCGATCGAATTGCTGACAACCGCACGGGAGCCGATGACGACTCCATCCGTAAAGAACCGAATCCGGGAACAGAAGAGACCAGGACGGAGCCACTCTTCCTGCGAATGGCAAGAGAGATCCGTGAGGGTTGAGGCTTGATGGTCCTCCGTCACTACCCCTCCGCGAGAGTACAGCCGGGTGCGGTAGATCTCAAAGGAGGTGTGCTGCTGGGTCGCGGGAAACAGCTCGTCTAAAGGAGCGAGAAAGGACTCTCCCTTGCCCTGCGCGTGCCAGTGCTCGGATCCGGCCTCCCACTGCGCGGGCAAATGTAACGAGCCCAGCTCGGAGAGCATTGAGTTCGACATAGAGCAGGCATTCCTGAGTGGCGTGAAGATCCATCAACTCCGGATTTTTGAATCGATCTCCCCACAAATGACCTCGGCGGCCGTGTGCTCGATTGAACCACTTGGCGTACTCTCCGTTGACATGCTGCATGAGGGCCGAGACATTGAACAGTCGTCGGTTGAAGAACAGCCATCTGCCCCAATCCCAGCTTTTGGTCTTGGTCTTCCAACGCTTGCCGTACATGCCGTCCGCGGCCTCTTCGAGTTGGAGGCGCGTCAGCTCCCGGAATTTCTTGAAACGGACGATCAGATGGTAGTGGTTGTTTAGGACTTCGAAAGCGATCATTCGGTAGCGGTATGCGCTGACGTAAAAGCGAATTGTCTCCGTGAGCTTGCGTTGGGCGAGCGGAGACTGGAGGGGGAAGAATCTTGGGGAGCCCGCCACCCGGTTCATAAGATGGTAGGTGGCAGTTTCGGAGCTTTTGTGGCGAGCAGTTCTGGACAATTTGTCCCTCCAATCGAGTGTCGAGTCCGGACTTCCGTACCAACGCGGCTCTTTCTTATTAACGCTTTGTCTCCCGAAATCTACGAACAAAATCTACGAACTCTTGTTTCAACCGAACCCGGGAGGAACACCCTCTGGGTCTTCTCCGAATCCGCGAGAGAATTTTGCTGGGCTCTTTCCGTCTGGTCTGTTCTCAGGGGAGTCCTTCAGGCCAGTACTCGGGGGAGTCTTCCGGGCCAGTAAAACAGTCTGTCTCTTTCTTCCGCACGCAGGAATATGTCCTCTTGGGCCCCCAACATCAGCCTAACGAATCTGGCTGCCAGAGGTTTCGTAAGATTCAGGCTGACCGAGATGACGACTAGACTCAGCCGGCCGTTAAACAGCGTTAGTTTTTCGCGGATTTGCGGGCCAACTCCACCACCGTGAGTCTGGGACGAATCACCAGCCAAGAGCGATAGGGAGTTGGCGTGGGCCTTGAGGGGACGCGTTCATTTCCTCTTGATCTGTGCCCATTTGAGATTATTTTTCGCGTGTTCGAAGCTGGGATCGATTGCCAGCGCTTTCTCGCAGGTGTCAATGGCTCGTTCGAACTCTCCCAGATCCAGGTAGGCAGAGCATATGTTGTTGTATGCCAGGGCACTGTTGGGATCGACTCCCAGGGCGCTCTCAGCAAGTGCGATACACTCGCCGAACTGTCCCGCCTGGTGATATCAGAGGCTCAGCTGAAGATAGCCGGACAACGTAGGGCTCATCTCCGCTACCGCTCTGGCGAATCCCAGCTCGGCAGCAGTCGCCGGTTTGCCGACGCCCTGCAGCAGTTCGACTTCGGGGCAGCAAGACACAAAGCTCAACAGGAGCGTCATCCCGGACAGGCAAAGGAGCAGCTTGCGACCAGTGCTTTTCAACATTTCGTTCCCGCAGCTGAGGACGGACGGCGCCGCCAACGCCGAAGACCGAAGCTGCCCAGTGTAAAGAGCCAGAGTAGCGGAGGAAGCACGCCAAGAGCTTCTTCCAGGCCGGAGGGCCGTATTCGAAGCTTACCTGATGCTTCCCTGGATCCAGACGGATCGCCATGAAGCCAGGGAAGACACGTGTTACCGCCGCCGGGACGCCGTCGACGGTAGCCCGCCAGTAGGGGTGATAGGTGACCTTCAAAATCACCCCTACTTCGCCCTTGGCCTAGACCTCTTCCGAGTAGCGACCAGAGACGTTCGTCTGCTTGGAAATTGTCCCCTGGAGTCCCCCGAAGGGTTCTGTCGTCGCCTGATTTCCATAGGCAAGATAGCCCCTCTGCGCGGGTCCGGCTCCTTGCAGCCAGGTATCCCCGACCCGGTAGATTTCTTCCCAGTCGAGGGAGCGAAGCGAGTCTGCTTGCAGCTCCGATCCTGAAGGGTCTGCCACCGATCCAAGCCCGAAGTAACCACTCGTCGGAACCTCGTAAAGGACCAGATTCTCCCATCGGGTGCGCTCTTGGGCGAAGGCCGGTGGAGTTCTAGAGGCAGGCATCAGCAGATGGCGTGTGTTGTAGAGGTCGCAGTGTTCCTGTCTTCCTGGATCCAGGTAGAACTGCCACTCCTCCGGCTGCATCTGGGCCAGGAACAGATAGCCGACCATGTCGAGACCCGCCCCTGCAGCAGGCTGTACACAGGAACCCCGCCGATCTTGAGCTCGTCTCCCCAGGTCTTGGGAAAGCCGGCGTGAATTCTGGCTTGCGACGACGCCTCCAGGAGTTGGACAACGCCCTGAAAACCCAAGGCTGCATCATATCCCTGCTTGGCGCTGATGGCCCAGAAGTCGTTCTGACAGATGAAGGTGATGCGCTCGGAAACCGGGATAGACATTACACCGACCAAGAGCGCGCCCGCCGCTAGGGCCCACACCCACCTCAGCTTGCTGATCCAGCGAATCACCGCGGACAGCCCCAGTCCTGCCAGGATGAGGCCGAATATCTGAACGCCGGAGATGAACCGGGACATGTGTATCCCACCGGACATGGGTAGCAGGTCGAGCAGCGATCCCAGACTTGCGCGGCCGAAGAAGAGGATCACCCAGAGGACAAAGCAGGCCAGTATCCAGGTTTGGAGATGATCCCCTTTCCCGAGCAGGGCGACCAGAATCAACCCGATTTCCAGGGCTACCAGAAGAGTGATTACTGGTAGATTGGCGCCGTCGAAGAGACCTCCGTTGAGCAGCCGTCCCATTACCCATTTCCAACCATGGGAGTCCCACTTCGAATCAGCGCCCCAACGGGTCTTGAGCACATTCTCCGATGTGAGCAGCAGTGGCAAAACAAGAAACGCCAGCGCAGCTCCGGTAAGCGCTCCAATCCGGCCTAGCCGCCATAGCCGTCGCCGCCAGCCAACACTGGGGTGAGGGACGAAGAGGAGTAGCGCCAGTGAAATCGTCACTATATAGCCGGTGAAAAAATGGGAGAGGGCGCAGACCGAGAGAAGTGACCCCGCCCCTGCAAGTTCCCGGGCGGCCACTGGTGCCCACTCCTTTGTGAGCACGCGGTAGCCTACTGCCAGCGCCGGAAAACCGAAGAACAGCCCCCAGATCGAGTGGTCAGGCCGAAGGTGCCCCAGGCATAGCTGTCCCAGCCAATTCCATAGTGTCCCGATGACAGCAGAGTAAAGAGGACGGCCGCAGAGGCCGAGGTCCCTGACGTCAGGCCGAGCCATCTCAGGGGGCCATAGGCCGAAAGCGGCATCAGGGCCAGAAGTAGATACTCGAGCAAGGCATTGGTGCGACGTGCGTCGGAGAAAGGTAATAAATTTGCGAGCCCTGCCGAGATCAGAGGTGATAGTGGCTGGTAGTACAACAGGATAGGAAAGCCGGTACAGAAAGATGGGATCCAGCTATCAACCGGCCACTGCTCCGAACAATTTTCGGCGGTGTAGCGGGATAGCTCCTGGTGAATAATGCTGTCGTTCATTTCCGGTCCAGCCAGCCGAAACTCCCGGCCCAGCATGACCAGGCCGAAGAGTACCGCCGCTGCCACCAATAGATGAGGTGCAAGAGACAGATGGCTTTTGATCGGACCGGTACCAGCGCCCTTCCTCTGACCCGCGTCCTCGAGTCCTGCGCATTCCTTGCCAGGGCAGTTGGGGGCGTTCCGCCCAGCCGCTGTCATACGTCTCGTCCGGCAGGTTCGAGCGAGAGGGTACCTCGCCAAGCGATAGCCATTGCGGGCGCCATTCTACCTCAGGGTTTGGGCGTTTGCTTAGCCAGCGGCAGCAGCCAAATGGAAACCTCCACACTGATCTACAAAACGACAGAGTCAGTGTGGATAATTGCAGTTTCTGCGCGCAGTGGGATGCGCGAGGAAGCATCTACTCGTTCTGCCCACGGTAACCTTGGTGTAGCACGCATGGTATTGCCCCTGAATGTTCCTGGTGATGCTTCATGAGAGACGAACCAGCCCCTAGATCGCGTCCTGCCCAGTGGCCAGCGACAGCTTTGAAGGCAGTCGCTTTGATGCTGATTTGGCTTTTCTTGAGCGGCCACTACGATTTATTTCACATCCTTCTCGGGGTGGCGTCGGTGGTTCTGATTCTGCTGATGAACCGCCCGAGGGAACCTGCTTCGTCCCAACTACTACAAGCGATGCGTTGGGGTCGCGTACTCCTATACCTGCCCTGGCTGATCAAGGAGATGGTTCTGTCCGCCCTGTATGTAATGCGGGTTGTCCTGGCTCCCCGAATGCCGCTCAATCCACATCTGATCCGGTTCAAGAGTGAGCAACCGAATGATGTGGCCAAAGTGATTCTTGGAAACTCGATCACCCTGACGCCGGGGACGCTAACCATCGACATCAACCAGCAAGAGTTTGTCGTTCACGCGCTGACCTATCCGCTGGCCACTGGACTCTTGAACGAGACCATGCAGACCAAGGTTGCTAGACTCTTCACTGACAATCCCGGAAAGATGGTCTTCGACACCCGAACAACTCAATCAGGCAGGAATCTAGCCGGAATTACCGGCACCCCTGAGTCGTAGCCCTCTACCACGACCCTATGGAAACCTTCTTCATCACAGTGACGGTGTTCCTGGTGCTCATTATCTCTCTGCCCCTGTTTCGGGTGCTTCGTGGGCCCACGGTCTTCGACCGCTTGTTGGCGATTAGCACCATTGGAAGCAAGACGATTGGGTTGATCTGCTTGTTGGGGATTTCATTCGGGCGCCTGGATATGTTCGTGGACATCGTTCTGGCTTACGCAATCCTCAATTTCATCGGTGGGATCGCCGTCGCCAGGTACTTCGATTTGAAGACCAGCAGCAATGAGTGAGATTCAGACTCTTTTCGCCATCGTGCTCATCCTATTGGGGATACTGCTGATGTTTACAGGCAGCCTCGGGATCCTGCGGCTGCCGGATTTCTACTGTCGAGCGCATGCCTCCGGGAAGGCGGACACCTTGGGCATCATGGTCCTGCTGGCCGGACTTGCGGTGTACGAGGGGATGACGTTGACTTCGGCGAAGGTGTTGATGGCGATGCTTTTTATCGGTTTAACGAATCCAGTCCCGGTTCATGCTTTGGCCCGAGCGGCAATGCGGCTTGGTCTGAAACCATGGTTTTCAGGGCCGGCATCCCACTCTCCGGGGGTAGAGCCTGAATGAATCCGGTTGTCGAATGGGCACTTTATCTTTTCCTGATCAGCACCGCGATAATGGCACTGCAGGTGAAGGGTTTGTTGGCGGCGGTGGGTGCTCTGACCACTTTCAGTTTCACGGCCGCGCTCTTGTTCGCATCCATGGGAGCCGTGGACGTCGCCTTTACCGAGGCCGTGGTTGGAGCGGGTGTCGTGGGCGTGTTCTTGGTAACAGCAATTCTCCAAACCACACGGAAGAGCGTCGATTGAGGGTCTTCACTTATCTCGTCGTAGCCAGTTTTGTAGCTCTTCTGGTCTACGCCTCTTTGGGGCTTCCCGGCCGGGGTGAAGTCGATGCTCCCCTCCATCGCGAGGAGAGCATCGCAGGAACTCCGGTGGCTGCGACCTTTTACACCCGAAAGGCCTTTTCTGACGCCGCCACACCCAACTTCGTCACGGTGATACTGGCGGACTACCGCGGCTTCGACACCCTGGGAGAGACGCTCGTGGTGCTCACGGCGGGGATCGCCTGCCTACTGATTCTGGGGAGGACGCCGTAGGTATGGGCGCCTCGCGCAGTGTTATCGTGGTTCTAGTCAGCCGCCTGGTGGCGCCGCTGATTCAGATTTTCGCCTTCTACGTGATCTTCCATGGGCACTACAGTCCCGGAGGCGGTTTTCAAGGTGGAGCCTTGCTGGCCGCCAGTATTCTCCTTTTGCGTCTGACCTGCGGGCGTGAGGAGAGCCAGAAGAACTTTCGATCAGACCTGGGATTGATGCTGGGGCCCTTGGGCGCGATGACCTTCCTCGTTGTAGGACTGATCATGATCAGCGGCGGAAGCTTTCTTGACTATCAGCACACACCGCTACTCCGGCTGGAACCTGCCCAGATGCGTTCGTTCGCTATCTTGATCGTGGAAGTGGCAATCGGACTAGCGGTAATGGCGACCCTCATCTCGATTTTCGACAACCTGAGCGCACCCTCTCGCAAAGAGGACAGCTCCTGATGGACTCGATCCATGCACATTACCCCTACTGGGTCGTCCTTACCCTGTTGGTGATCGGTCTCTGGGGCATGCTGCTCAAGGGCAACCTGATGAAGAAAGTGGTCGGGATGACGATCTTTCAGTCGGCGATCATCCTGTTCTTCATTCTAAGCGCGTACAAGGTGGGCGGAACCGTACCCATCTACGATGAGGCCCTTGGAGTCGGGGATCCGAGTCTCTATATCAATCCACTTCCTCACACCCTGATGCTGACCGCAATCGTCGTGGGTGTGGCGATTGTGGGCGAGGCACTTGCCCTGCTGATCGTAATCTATCGGACCTATGGAACTCTCGAGGAGCCGGTCTTGGTCGAACGAATGAAATGAACCCTCCGCACCTCGTTATCCTGATTCCCCTGATCTTCTTTGCCGGCGCGCTCCTGATTCCGCTACTGGAGCGTTGGCGCCATGGCTGTGCCTACGGTGTCGCCGTAGCAAGCGCCGCCGTAGGAGCCCTGGTTACGGTGGCTGGGCTAGTCGAGGTGAGTTCCGGTGGGACGCTTCGCTATCAGGTCAGCGGATGGGCTCCGCCAATTGGCATCGAGTTGGTCTTGGACCCTCTTTCCGCGTTCCTGTCGGTGATGCTTGCCAGTGTGGCGTTGTTGGTGCTGGTTCATTCCGGGTCTGTGGTGCGACGGGAGCTTCCGGGGAAGGCGATGCCACTTTACAGCACTGCCTTGCTTTTGGTGGGGGCGCTGCTTGGTATCACCATCACCGGTGACCTGTTCAACCTCTATGTCTTTCTGGAGATCAGCTCTCTCGCTTCTTATGCATTGCTGGCGCTTGGGGACCGAAAGGCGCCGGTGTCAGCCTTCCGTTACCTGATTCTGGGTACTGTGGGAGCGTCCTTCTATCTGCTTGGGCTGGGATTCGTCTTCATGACGACCGGCAGCCTCAACATGGCGGATTTGAAGTTGATTCTTTCCAACCTCGAGAGCAGTCCACCTCTGTTAGTTGGGCTGGTACTGATCACAACCGGAGTCGGTCTGAAGATGGCGCTATTTCCGATGCACGGCTGGCTGCCGGATGCCTACACCTACGCTTCTTCGACTGCGACCGCTCTGATTGCCCCGATCGGAACGAAGATCGCGGCCTATGTCCTCATTCGGATTTTCTTTTTCGTGCTCGATCCCGGCTTTGCCAGTGGCGAGATCCCGTTGACGACGGCGATCGGGTATCTTGGAGCGGCGGGAATCCTTTGGGGCTCAATCCTGGCGATCGCTCAAACCGATCTGAAGCGGATGCTGGCCTACAGCAGCGTGGGACAGATCGGCTACATCGCGCTGGGTATTGGCCTGGCCTCGCCGATGGGGTTTATCGGCGCCATCCTGCACATGGTGAACCATGCCGTCATGAAGGGTTGCTTGTTCCTGGTCTCGGCGAATTTTCTCAGCCGATTGGGCCATGCCGACATCAGAAGGTTCAACGACTCCACTCGAGTGCACATGCCCTGGACCGCCGCCGGGTTTACGATGGCAGCCCTGTCGATGATCGGGTTGCCTCCCTTCGCCGGCTTCTTCAGCAAATGGTATCTGATCCTGGGTTCGGTAGAGGAGTCCAACTGGGTCTTTGTGGCTGTGATCCTGATCAGCAGCCTGTTGAGCGCAGTCTACTTTTTTCGCCTGATTGAACGGATTTATCTGCGCAGCCCCGGCCGAGATTCCAAGTACCCAGATGAAGCGGGTGGAGCCGCTGCCCCTGACGGCGGCCGCGAGGAAGTCTCTGCCTCGATGCTGGCCCCGACCCTCATCCTGGCTTCTGCGTTACTGGTTTTGGGGCTCCTGAACGTGTGGATTGTGAACCGACTGATCCAGCCGATGATCCCGGCGGGACTCTGATGAAAGTTCAGTCGAAGACCGTGAGTGGAATTAATGTCTGACGTCTTTCAATCAAACATTCCGCTCTGGGCGGTCTCGATTTCGCTGCTGGCCACGCTGGGCATCCTGGTTAGCGGACGGAAGCCGAACCTGCGCGAGTTTTGGACGCTGCTGGCGGGGCTGATCAAGTTCGGGTTAGTGCTTTCTCTGCTTCCTTCCGTCCGGGCGGGCAAGATCGCGGAATGTGTACTGCTCCAGGTTTCACCGGGGATCGGGTTGTCGCTGCGGGCAGATGAGTTTGGGGTGTTTTTCGCCCTGATCGCTTCGGGATTATGGATTTTTACTTCGATCTACTCTATTGGTTACATGCGCTCCAACCAGGAGCTGAAGCAAACGCGCTACTTTGCCAGCTTTGCGGTGGCTCTGTCGGCGACGCTCGGGGTAGCGTTCGCGGGGAATCTTCTGACCTTCGTCATTTTCTACGAAATGCTTACCCTGGCGACGTACCCCCTCGTCATTCACAAGGAGACCGGAGAAGCGCTGCGGGCAGGACGACAGTATCTTGCCTACTCGTTGACTGCAGGGGTGCTGTTATTGGCAGGGACAGCCTGGATCTATAACACGGCCGGGACGATCGAGTTCCAGCCCGGAGGTATTCTCGGCGGGGTAGAGGCCGCGCCGAATGCGATCCGCTGCTTGTTTTTCGTTTTCGTCGCCGGCGTCGGAGTGAAGGCCGGGATCATGCCCTTGCACAGCTGGTTGCCGAACGCCATGGTTGCCCCCACGCCTGTGAGTGCCTTGCTCCACGCAGTCGCAGTGGTGAAATCGGGTGTGTTCGGAGTCGTTCGGGTTGTCGGCTTCGTCTTTGGCCCCGAAGTCATGGCCGAGCATGGACTCAATCTGATTCTGGCGGTATTGGCCGGGGCCACGGTCTTGTTCTCGTCCCTGATTGCCTTGCAGCAGGACAGCCTGAAACGACGTCTGGCCTACTCGACTATCGGTCATCTATCCTACACCGTGATGGGAGCGGCGTTGTTGACACCGGAAGGGCTCACAGGCGGCATCTACCATATCTCGACTCACGCCGTTATGAAGATCACTCTTTTCTTCTGTGCGGGGGCCATCTACGTCCACACCCACAAGCAGAACGTGTCGGAACTGGACGGGATCGGACGCGCGATGCCTTGGACTATCGGCGCCTTTACCCTGGGATCACTGGGTCTGGTGGGCATTCCTCCGATCAATGGTTTTTTCAGTAAATGGTTTTTATGTTTGGGTAGCTTGCAGGCGGGGTGGCCGATGGTGCTGGCGCTCTTTATTCTCAGCGGACTGTTGAACGCGGCCTATCTGCTGCCAGTCGTGTATCGCGGCTTCTTCCGCAAGTCTGAGGAGTTCGAAAAATTTGATGAGGCTCCACCCTTGATGGTCGTGCCCCTGTGCACCACGGCCGCTTTGGCGCTCGTCTTGGGGCTGTTCCCGAACCTGTTTTTCGATTTCTTCGAATTGGCGTCCGGCATCTCCGAAATGATTCTGGCGAGTTGATTCCAGCGATGAAGAATTGGCATTGGATGCTCTTGGCTTTGGTGGCGGTGGCTTCACTCATCGCTCAGTTCGTAGGTGAAGCGGGACACGGACCCTGGGCGCACGTGCCGGCCTTCTGGGCTCTTTTCGGCTTCCTTGGATGTGCACTGATTATTCTGGTTTCAAAGGCAATCGGGAAATACTTCCTGCAGCGGCGGGAGGACTATTACGATGAGCTTTGAACTGCCTCCCTTTGTCTTTCTGATCCTTGGAGGCTTGATTCTGCCGCTGGTCCCAAGGAAGTTGCGGGCGGCGACCTTCCTGCTCTTTCCAGCGCTGGCGCTGGCGGCTGTGTGGACGCATCCGGATGGGGCCGTCGTTTCCGCCGAGTTTTTCAAGTACGAGCTGACGCTCATGCGGGTCGATGCTCTCAGCCGCGTCTTCGGGATCGTGTTGGCGCTGATCACGCTGATTGGTGGGATCTACTCGTATCATCTCGAGGACACAGGGCAGCGCGTTGCTGCGCTGCTCTACTCGGGTGGAGCGTTGGGCGTCGCGTTTGCTGGGGACTTCCTGACGCTGCTGGTTTGCTGGGAGGTGATGGCGGTTGCCTCGACCTATCTGATCTGGGCACGGCGATCGCAGGAGGCCCTTCGGGCCGGAATGCGCTATCTGCTCGTCCATCTCTTCGGTGGAGGCGTTTTACTGGCCGGGATTGGTGTCTATTTTCATACCACGGGCAGTCTCGTCCTGCGCGCCTTTGAGCCGGGAGAGTCGCTTGCCGGATGGCTGGTGTTGTTGGCGGTGGCGATCAACACCGCCATCCCGCCTCTGCACTCCTGGTTGGCGGATTCCTATCCCAAGGCGACAGTTACTGGGGCGGTATTTCTGAGTGCCTTGACCACCAAATCGGCAGTCTATGTGCTGGCGCGGCTGTTTCCAGGCTGGGAAATCCTGATCTATCTGGGTGTGATCATGGCGCTCTACGGCGTGGTTTACGCCGTGCTTGCCAACGATATCCGCCAGATTCTGGCTTACCACATCATCAGCCAGGTGGGCTATATGGTGACAGGGGTGGGGATCGGCACGGCGTTGGCGATTAATGGCACCGCCGCCCACGCGTTCAGCCACATTCTTTACAAGGCACTCCTCTTCATGGGAGCGGGGGTGGTCCTATATGTGACGGGGAAGAGCAAGCTGAGCGATCTGGGCGGCCTCGGACGATACATGCCCCTGGCCGTTGGCCTCTACATGGTGGGGGCGTTCTCGATTTCTGGATTCCCCTTTTTCAACGGCTTCATCAGCAAATCGATCATTATCGCCTCGGCTGGTGAAGAAGGCCGCTATGGTGTCGAGCTGCTGCTGATTCTGGCGTCGGTCGGCACCTTTCTCCATACAGGGCTGAAGTTGCCTTACTGGACCTGGTTCGGGCGCGATAGCGGGCTGAAGCCAATGCGGAAGATCCCTCCCAATATGCTCCTGGCGATGGGTCTGTTAGCGTTTTTGTGCACTTTGTTTGGGGTCTATCCTCAACTACTCTATCAGTGGTTGCCCAATCCCATGGAATATCAGCCCTACACCACGGCGCACCTTGTCGAAACCACCCAGCTGCTGATATTTACGTTTGTAGCCTTTTGGTTGATGCGGCTGAAGGTCCAGGGAGACGCGCGTATTGCCCTGGACACGGATTGGGTTTATCGCCGGCTAGCTCCGCTGCTCCGGTGGTTGCTGGTTGAGAAGGTGAACCAGGTCTTTGATGGATGTCAGCGGGCAACGGATCGGGTGACGGTGTGGGGGGTCCAGCTGGCATCGAATCCGTTGGAGGTCTGGCAGCGACACCAGTTGCCGACGCGACCGTTTGATCCGGATAAAGACCGGTTTCCAGTCGGAAACAGCATTGTGTTTACCCTGGTTCTTGTGATTACGATTGCACTCTTCGCCCTCTTTGGAGGTTGAAGCTGGCTTGCCCGGGAAGGCAGCGACAGCTATGAGAGAACAAAGCTTTTTCTACCCGCTAGCACGATTGTTCTTTGGGATCTGCTCTCGAGCCAAGCGACATAGGACCTTCCTTCTGGTGGGGCTCTTGGGAACCGCTCTGATGGGCTGCTCGGCAGAGAGTCCGAAGGAGGTGGCTCTAGAGTCGTCGGGAGATGGAGCCCTTGGGGAGATCGAGTTCAGCGAGCACTTGATCATGGATCAGTACGCGTACCCATTCGGCATCTGGGCGGGGGATCTGGATCGGGATGGGGACTTGGATCTTACCAGTGCCGATGCTTTGCCGAACAACAATCTCTATTGGTTCGAAAACGATGGCCGCGGTAATTTCACCCGCCACTTCATCCAGAAGAATGACCCCGAACGACTGGAGCGGCATATGGTGGGGGATGTGAACAGCGATCTGCTCCCGGACGTCGTTATCGTCAAGAACCTGCATGGGGACCTGCTCTGGTTCGAGAACAATGGAGATCCAGCCGAAGGTCTTTGGAAGCGTCATGTGATCATCGAGGGAAAGCTCCCCGGTGCCTACGATGTCGCTCTTTCCGATCTGGACGCGGACGGGGACCTTGATGTCGCCGCCTCGTCCTGGAGACTCGGCAACCAGTTCGCCTGGTTCGAGAACCCGGGCAAGCTGTGCCATGGAGGTGGCGGGCCGACGCGCCGCTGCTACGAGGAAGGACATCCCCAGTGGCAGAAGCACCTGATCGAAGCGGACCTTAAGGAGACCCGAACCATCCGGGCCGCCGACTTCGATGGAGACGGCGATGCTGACCTGCTGGGTACGGCCGTTGGAGAGGGTCTGGTTGTCTGGTATGAGAATAGCGGAAAACCGGCGTCAGAGGCCTGGCGGCGGCACGACATCGACCGCTATCCGCACCCGATTCATGGCGAGCCAACGGATCTGGACGGGGATGGAGACATGGATGTGGTGATGGCGTTAGGAATGCGGAATCCCGAGGGTCAAGAAGTCGCAAATCAGATCGTGTGGTATGAGCACAACGGCGATCCACGAGACGTCCCTTGGAAGAAGTACGTCATAGCCCAGCATTTCGAGAACGCCTTCGAGGTGGTGGCAGGAGATCTGGACGGCGACGGGCAGATGGAAGTTGTCGCCACCGGCTGGGGCGAGCCGGGCAAGGTCGCCTGGTTCCGTCACGGAGGTGATCCCAGAGGCGGGTGGAATCAACACACTCTGAAGGACAACTGGAGCCGCGCCAATCAGGTTCTGGTAGCCGATCTGGACGGCGATCGCGATCTCGACATCGCCGCCATAGCGGAACGTGGAACCCTGGAATTCCGCTGGTGGCGCAATGAATCGTCCGGCGACAGCCCCGACTAAGCCGCTCTCCACCTACACTCCCCCAAAAGAAACCACACCCCGAATTTGCCCCCCAACCTAAATCGAGTTCCCCTCCCATCCCGGCCTGGTCCAGAAAGGGACAGGCTGTACCTGAGACTGCGATATACCCAAAGAGCCCCGCGATGAGCCCCATCGTCCAGGCGACGGTAGAGTCACGGGTAGATCGCTTTTGTCAGGCGCGGGCTAGTTGCTGCGATTGCAATCGAATGAGCGGTCCGTTGTGCTATGGGGCTTCGGCTGGGATGTGTTTCAGTAACAGATCCTCGAACTCGACGTGCATTCCCTTGTCGTGCAGTTGCAGGGCGATCGCGCCGTAGTTCAATTGTCCTTGCTCTGCATTGTCGGTGAACTCAGAAGACAGCTTGCCGTTAATGAAGAACTGAAATCGATTTCCCTGGGCGATGATGCGGACATCGTTCCAATCGCGCGGGTGGACGTCTGCGGCGGTCAGTGCTTCTTCTATCTTGCTGTGATGAGGTGTTTCATTTCCATCGATGACCAATCGTGTACCACGCAGACATGGGTGTTCCTTGCGTCTGGCGAAGTGAAAGTCCCACGCCCCAAGAATGTTGGGACCGATTCCGATGTGACCGAAGTCGGCATGATATCCCTTGAACGGGCGTTTGCCGGACGTGTCCGGCTGGGCGCGGATTTCGACCCCAGAGTTGCCATTGGTGAGCAGTCGGTAGCGGAGTATTAGTTCGAAATCTGTTAGCTTGTCATCCTGCCAGACGAGGTAGGACAGACGATCAGCACTCCCCACTCCGACGATTGTTCCCTGCCGAGTCGACCAGTCGGCCGCTGTTTCCGCCGGAACCACACTCCAGCCTTTGAGGGTCTTACCGTCGAAGAGAGGAACAAACCCGCCGCTGCCGGACAGCTCGGCCTCCCGGGACGACACTTCGTCATGACTCGAACAGGAAAAGCAGCAAATCGTACAGAGCAAAAGAAGAACGGGTAGTCTGGGCTGCCTGGGGAGTTCCATGTCTGATCTCCTTGTATCGCTTAAGGCGCTTCACTTCGAGTTTGGACTATCTGAGACGCGCTGGCAGAAGTCAAGGCGCCCAGCGTTCGCTTGGCAGGCCCGGAGAATTCCCTGGATCAACTGTTGGAGAGTGCCCGAGATGCCCGAGAAACAAGAGGTAGGGCGCGGTATGGCGGCATGGTCGGATTGGCCGCCGCCGATTTCCGGCTGTTGTTTCCTGTCCCGATCCGACTAGGCTACACTAGCTCTCTGCGAGAACCGCGATTGAATGGAGTCCTTCACGGTGGCGTCCAAGTTGAGAGTTCCATGAAAGAAGCGAAGGATCACGATCCCAGCAACCTCGGACTTGCCGGCTACGCCAAGCTGCTGTGCTCGGCGATCTTCGTCACCGGTACGGAGGAAGAGGCGGCAAGGGAACATTGCCGCAATGTCGCCGTAGACTTAATCAAACTCCCCAAGTCTGACTTACCCTATATATCCGATGTCGTCGACTACGAGGAGAAGGCAGTAAGAGCCACGTTGGGCAAGTCGCTGACTCGGACGGCCAAATTCTACGGGGATCAAGGCTGCATCCTTCACCCAGAAGACTACAACGGTATCTATTATGATCCCGTGCCGGTTGAAACGAGTCTTCCCGACGCCAACACTCAGCTCTGGCCTATGGGAGATCTGCTTCCGGACGACCCCTTGCCTTCAGAAGTTGACGAAGAGAAGCTAAGAGCCGCTGTTGAGCTGGCTTTCGAGGCCCCGGCGCAAACTTCTGCGATGGCCGTGGTTTACAAGGACCGTCTGGTCGCAGAGCGCTATGTCCCGGGGGTTACCAAGGACACCCTTCTTGAAAGTTGGTCGATGGGTAAGAGTCTCACCGGAACGCTCATCGGTAGGCTCATGTTGGATGGCCATTTTGGGCTGGAAGATCCGGCTCCCGTGCCGGAGTGGCAGAAGCCGGACGATCCGCGTAGAGAGATCCGCATGGCCGATCTCTTGCGGATGTCGAGTGGTCTCCAGTTCACGCTGTACGAAGTGTTGGAGCAGACTCCTGAAGGGACGTACCGGATCGGCACGGCCTATCCGGATCATTACTTCGTCTACCCTTGCGCGATGGATGTGTTCAAGTACGTTGTCTCCCGACCCCTCCAGCACCCGCCCAACACGGTCGGACGCTACCGCAACTGCGATCCCTTGACGCTTGGCTATATCGTAAAGCGTACCGTCCTTGGAAGAGGCGAGGACTATCTCACCTTTCCCCAGCGGAGTCTTTTCGACCAGATCGGGATCCGCAGAATGGTTCTGGATACCGATCCCTACGGCAATTTCATCATGTCGGGCTATGAGTACGCGACGGCTCGAGACTGGGCTCGGATCGGCCTCCTTTACCTGCAGCAAGGGATGTGGCAGGGAAAGCGGCTTTTGACACAGGAGTTCGTCGATTTTGTCCGCACGCCCGCGCCCGCCTGGAACAACGAGGAGGGAGAGCCAAGCAAGTCCAGATACGGTGCGATGTGGTGGCTCAACAACACCGGAAACTTCGATCTTCCCTCGGACGCTTTCTACGCCGCCGGCGCAGGCTGTCAGAACACCATAGTGATTTCCTCACGAGATCTGGTCGTAGTACGGCTCACAAGATACGATTCCCTGACCGTTAGCAACGAGCCCTTCAATGCCGCTTTGAGGGGCATCCTGGCGGCAATCGATTCCGAACAGTCAGTCTAGGACTAGCCCATGGGTTGAAGCAGATTCCTGCGGACGCGGCATCCGCTGGGCTGATGGTGCGTGAGGGGGACATTGTTGGCAGAGCGAGTAACCCGTAGGCATTTTCTGAGGGGATCCGCCGTCGTCTCGGCGCTAGCGGTTTGTCGAGATTCCGCTGGCCTATCTGCTAGCTTTGTATCGGGTTCGGGCAGCGAACCGCTGGGAGTGAGTTCCATGTATCGTCTTGATGCTAATTGCATGTTGGGTCCCACGAATACGAATCGTGAACCCAGCTTTCGTACTCCGGATCAGCTGTTGGAAGAGATGGATCGTCTTAGGATCGGGGAGGCCCTGGTCTACTCCAGTCTGGCCAGGATGGGTGATCCGGTAGCGGGTAACCGCTTGCTTCTGAATCAAATTCGGGACCATCCGCGACTGCATGCCTGTTGGATCGTGTTGCCTCCTGGAACCTCTCAGCAATTGCCGCCAGGAGAACTTGTTTCTCAGATGAAGAGTCTGGGAGTCAGGGCTGTTAGGATGTTTCCCGGAGAGCACTTTTTCCCACTGCTGGAGCGAAGTCTGCGCCCGCTGCTTCTGGCTCTGGCAGAGGCCCGCATTCCCCTGTTGATTGACACGGACAGGAAAAGCTGGGCCCAACTCAGGTTGGATTGGCGCGAGATCTTGGCTCTCGCAGAGTCACACCCCCAGCTGCCCCTGGTGCTCCTGAGGGAAGGAGGCTCAACGGCTCGTGTCCTCTTCGCCTTGTGGGATGAGGTGCCCAATATTCACCTCGATGTCTCGTATCTGCAGCAATCCAGCATCGTTGAAGAGGTCTGCGAGCGATTCGGGGCGAAGCGCCTTCTCTTCGGTACTAATATGCCTGAGTATGATCCAGGAGGTCCGTTGGCGCTGCTCGATGGAGCCCTGATCGATGCGGAGCAGCGGATTCAGATCGGCGGCAACAACCTCCGAGGGCTCCTGGGTCTGCAACCCGTTTCTGAGGAAGCACCGCGGCGTTGGCCGGTGGGATCGGATGGGTTCCGAGTCTTCGATATTCATGGGCATCTGGGTCAGTGGAATCGCATGTACCACCGAGACCATACTCCCAGGGACCTGGTGATGAGAATGGACCAGCTGGGAGTTGAGCGGCTAGTCATAAGCGACCTCCTTGGCATCGGGCCCGACTATCGGAAGGGAAACGATCGGGTAGGACGGGCGCTGGCCGAGTTTCCCGATAGGCTGGTGGGATATTCCGTTTACAACCCGAATTATGAGTACGAGATGGCCGCTGAGATGAGACGCTGTTTTGACGACCTGGGCTGCAGTGGCATCAAGCTGCATTGCATGCTCCATGACACATCCACTGAGGACTCCCGCTATCGGCTCGCCTTCCGCGTCGCCGAAGAGCGGGCATGTCCCCTCCTTTGCCATGTTCACAACGGCCCTTCTCCCGAATTTCTAGCGGACCTTCTAGCTGAGCACCCGCATCTGAAATTCATCTATGCTCACCTGGGTGGCGGTCCCCGAGCTGGTCTAGAACCGCTGCTGCCCGTTGCCGAAGCCCGCTCGAACCTCTTTTTCGACCTGGCAATGTCTGCGATGCCCCGAGCCACTCTGGCTTGGTTGGCAGGCCAGGTCCCTCCCAGGCAGATCCTCTACGGGTCCGATTATCCGATCATGGACTTCAGCTATCAGTTGGGTCGAGTACTTCACGCCCAGGTTCCGGAGAGGGTAAAGAAGATGATTCTGTGGAGCAACGCTGAGAGCATCTTCGCTCCGCCAATCAAGCAGTAGCCTCGCGATCGGCTGAACGACCCCTGTCAACCTGGATTTCGAACGGCAACAATCCAAGAAAAGAGTACCAGTCTGTCCCTTTCTCCGCGCTCGCCAGAAAGGGACAGACTGTTGTTCTGTCTAGCGTGGAGGCGCGTCGCGTCGCAGGTCGAAGAGATCTGAAAGGCGGTTTCTGACTTTTCTCCTCCACGTGCGGCCGGCCCGAGCCTGTTAAAGTAGGCCTCAAGGGAAGTGTAGGCTGAGGATTCCGAGGGGGAGTAGAATGAAATTCAACTGTGCCGACTGCCAAACCAGAATGAAATTCCAGGAGGCGACGGGTACGGGTGACGGGGGCATGCTCGTGACTTCCGTATGTACGACCTGTCGCAACCGCATCACCTTGGTTGCCAATCCGGGAGAGTCAATGTTGCTGAAGGCTCTCAACGCCGGACATGCAGGTCAGGCCCTCATGGAAAAGTTCATGGAATCGGTGGGCCAGACCTTGACCGAGATGGGCGAGCACAACTACCCCGCCGAGCCGACTGTGACCTCCGAGAGACGCTCCACCTGGCAAGAGAGGGCTGAGGAGTGGGTGTGGATCGAACCGGGGAGCTTTCTGATGGGATCTCCGGAGTCGGAGCCGGGACGCGAAATCGATGAGATTCAGCACGACGTGACCATCAGCCGAGGTTTCTATCTGGGCAAGTATGTGATTAGCCAGGGGCAATGGACCGAGGTCATGGGGACCGCTCCGTGGTCCAGCAAAGCAAAGCTTGCCTCGGTCCCAACCCACCCTGCTGTTTTCATCTCGTGGAACGAGGTGCAGGACTTCGTATCTCGTTTGAATGCGGTCAACGAGCAGTGGCACTACGGTCTTCCGTCGGAGGCCGAGTGGGAGTTTTCTTGCAGGGCTGGCACCCCTTGGTCCTGGTCGTTTGGAGAAGACCGTCACCTGCTCTGGAAATATGCCTGGAACCTGGATAGCGGCGGCTACTCTGAAGACCAGTCCACTCAGGAAGTCGGCACCAAGCTGCCTAACCCCTGGGGGCTGCATGACATGCATGGAAATGTCTGGGAGTGGTGCCGGACGTCTACAGCGCTGGCTACTACCTTGAAGCTCCTGCCCTGGATCCTCCGGGACCCGAAGCGCCTCTAGACTTGTGTCGTGTCGTGAGGGGCGGATACTTCCGATACTTCACGCGGCACTCTCGCTCGGCAGCAAGGAATGCCCGTTGGGCCGACGACCGTCACCGTGCACTGGGTGCTCGACTGCGGCGGACGGCGATAACTGACGGCATAGACGAGAGCTGCGACCCCTGATGTGCGTGTCGAACGCTGCAGAGGTTCACTCCTGGACGAACTGGAAGGCAAAGAGCTTGGCTTTGTCCAAGTGGAATTTCAGCTGGATCGATCTGCCCTGGAGAGCGCTCACATCGGACTTTTCCTTCCAGGTCACGTTGTAGTCGATCCGATCGCCTCCGAAGGAATCCGAGCTCTTCTCGTCGAAGCCCTGGATCGGATCACCCGTTTTGGCATCGAGGATCTCGACCCGGACCGTGCCGTAGCCCGGTCCAACGTACTTGTCCACTCCGGTGGCGTTGATTCTGAGTAGGTTGCCCTGAAACGTCAGAGGCCGCGTAGTGATCGCGCCCTGCCCAGTGAGAGAGACAAAGCCATCCAGCCTAAGGATGGCCAGGCCAACCTGTCCCCGCTGGTGTTCTTGTCGGTGAAAGAACCAGTGGTGGCCGCTGAATCCCTCGTAGTAGATCCAGATCTCCCCCAGGTCCTCGCGCACGATACCGTTGTGGACCGAGTAGACGAGATCTTCATCCCAACTCCCGGCAGGTCCGTTGGGTATGAAAACCCGTCGTTCTCCTACCCTCTGGAACTTCACAGCGTCCCGGCTCCAGAGCAGCTGGACGTCCATACGATCCATCCAGGGAGATTGGGCCTTGCCCGCATCCATGGCCGCAGGAGCCACCCCAAACATGTTGTGATAGACCGAGGTGAAGCCCACATAGCCCCCGGCGTAGGGCAAAACCTCGAGGGTATAGAAGTCGCGGCTTCCGACCGGGTCCTTCGAATCGGCATGAAAGCTGAGGAATCGGTCGTCCGCGTCCCGAATAGCGGGAGGGCTGTCCCAGTTGAGAAAATCGCTGCTAGTGGCGAATGAGGCTGTACGTGTCCGCGCATCCTCGGGGTAGATGGGTTCGGGGTCCAGCCAGCGGCTCAGCTTGTTGAAGGTGCGTAGATAGAGAACATACCGCTTTCGCTTGGCGTCCCATAGAAGATTGTTGTTGGTATCGCTCCAGTAGGGAACCGCGGGACGGTCGACGTCGTAGGCTTTCCAGTTGAGGCCATCTGAAGAGTAGCCTGGATACATCGAGACCTTCCCATTGCGCTCTTGCATGTAGAGCATCTTGTAGCGTTCGGCCTCGCTCTTGGCTGCCGGATCTCGGAAGATAGCGTTGCTGTGAGCTTTGGCGTCGAACGGAAAGCCGATGAAGTTTGTATCGTGGCCCAGGTACTTGACCTGACCTAGCTTGGGCTTTGCCCAGTGGATGCCATCCTTGGACTCGGCATAGCAAACCCAGCGCTTGGACCAGTCCCAGTTCACCATCAAACCGTAGAAGCGATAGAGCTTGAGATCCGGGTCGTAGAAGATTTGCCCGCAGTCCCCCCCATGGGACAGTCCTCCCTTGTGCTCCCATTCCATATCCAGGCGGATCACCGGGTTGTTGTGGTACTTCTGCGGTTGATTCATGAGGCGATAGACCCGTGGCTCCATAGACTCAACAATATAGTCGTCAATAAAGAGCTGCTTCTGGGTCCCGATATCCAAAGCCGCAGCCCCGAGGGCTGGGATAACGGAAAAGCCCCACACTACGGCGACCAGGAAACAGTCAGTTTTTCTCACTTGTTCGTCTCCTCAGTTTGAGCCCGGTCTCTGAGAGGCACTGCCCCTGCGGTCCTGAGCCCCCAGAACGAATGACAGGTCTATCATTTTCCGGACCAACTTATCATGAGCCACTTAACTGGCTTCTCATCCAAGACCACGTAGCCATGCTTCACATGTCTGGGAACGTAAACCAGCTCGCCGGGTCCGACTTCCTGGTTGAGATCGCCCAGTTCGAATCGAGCCCTGCCTTCCACCAGGTAGAACACTTGCTCGGAGAGGTGATGGGTATGCGGGGAAGTCGCTATGACAGTGGGATCCGCATCGTACTGCTGAAGTGAAATCCAGGCTATTGAGGAGTTCCCCTTGTGCGATAGGGTCGGATAGTCTTGGGGAGTCACGAAGGGCGAGGCCGAGATTCCCTGGTGACTACCGGCGTCTTCAGAACTCAGCCGCTTCAGTGGACGCAGCCTCTCGGAGACGATCGTTCCGGCCAAGGAGCGTTTCTTGCTCATATCTCCGCTTCGCCACTCCATCAGAATGATCCTCAGAGGAGCCTCTCCCTCGACCTCGAATCCGTGTTTTACCCCACTTGGGGCGAAGATCAGATCCCCCACTCCAACCTGATTTTCGGAATTTCCCAATCTGAATTTGGCCCGTCCTGCAATCACATAGATGGCGCGTTCCCGTATGTCGGTGTAGACCTGAGCCTCAGTCCCGCCGCCGGGCTCATACTGGACGAGTGCCATGCGTGCCAGGATAGAATTCGCCCTGTGAGTGGCAGCGGGAAGGTCCGCTGGCCACATGAAGACCGAGGCGCGGGCACTACTGTGGACGGATCCATTGTCTGGGAAAGTCTTTTCTCCAAGTGGCGTCAGAGGCATCAACTGTTGAGCCATGATCAGATCGCCTGGTTTGGGCGGGGCTTTGGCTTGCCCGGCAAGCCGCTCCTGCTGCATGAACGAGGACAGCAGCAATACACCCGATAAAAGCGTGAGCAAAGGATGCTTACAAGAAGCCTTCATGATACCTCCCGGCCTACCGTTAGTTGAACATAAGGCGATGGGAATAGAAGATGGGCCGATTCTACCGTTTCCCCAGTAGATCAGCTTCCCCGCGCAGGCTCCTAGTACGTTGTAACACAGATTATGACGGATTTGCCGATGGGGGTTGTGGACGATCTCTGCGTTGGTCGCCGTCGAAGATGGCCAAACATTGACTTCCTTCTCCTGCCTTGATCTCGCCTCACAAGCCCCACCGGAAAACCCGAAATAATCTGTGTTACAACGTACTAGCTTCCTTTCGCAATGAGTTCCTGGAGCCTCTTCCGGAAAGTCCGGACAGCCGCAGGATCCAGACGGTTCAGCAGAACCCCCGACATGGAGACCCGATTCTTGACGGGTTCTTCGTTGATGGCATCGACGGCGGTCTCTACCGCCTTGGATCCGATTTCGAAGGGCCTTTGTCCGGTGGTGGCGTGTAGGATCTGATCGTCGGAAAGCAGAAAGCCGGCAAGCTGGTCACTTACGTCGGTACCGAAGACCGCAATCCGCCCTTCTTGTCCGGCGCTTTTTACCGCCATCACGGCTCCCACGGTGCCTCCCTCGTTGGCCGACCAAATCAGATTGACCTCGGGATTGGCGGTCAGAATGTCGCCCACCTTCTTAATGGCTATTTCTGGAAGCCAGGCGTCCTGCTCAGCGACGATCTCAGCACCGGGCAGATTCGAGATCTCGCTTTTGAAGCCTCCGGTTCGAGCATCACTCTGTTCCGCAAGGAGCGACTTGAAGGCGAGAATGGCAATCTTGGCGTTTCCTCCTAGTCGTTCCTCGATGTAGCTGCGGGCGACCCGTCCGGTCTGCGCACCCAGATTGGACTGGTCGCTCTCGATGAACGAAACAGGCACCCCTCCCTCGACAGTGGAGTTGTAGGTGATTACCTTGATGCCAGCGTCGCGCGCGCGAGTAAGAGCAGTGACCGACGCCGTCTTGCTCAAAGGGGAAAGAACGATAGCGTCCACCTGGCGGGCGATGTAGGTGTTGACGAGTTGGATCTCCTTGTCGAGTTTGCTATCGCTGCTGGCCAGCAGTAGCTCCGCTCCTGCCTGGTCAGCGGCATCCCTCATGCCAAATTGGATCAGACGAAAGAACTGGTCCTCTTGCAGGAACACCCCTGCGATTTTCAGGCGTTTCTTCCCGCCTGA
The DNA here is from genome assembly GCA_963579905.1 of Acidobacteria bacterium UBA6911. GTDB lineage: Bacteria > Acidobacteriota > UBA6911 > RPQK01 > JAJDTT01 > CAUZIZ01. The sequence goes on from CAUZIZ010000028.1 coordinate 24,237, forward strand.
TACGCTATCGTCTCCCCCACATGCACCAGTCCCCAACAGACCAAGGAACGCAATGCCTGCAATCAGGAATAGATGGACCTTTCTTATCAAGGGAGTCTCCTTATTGACGTGACCTCGCGAACCTCGAGATTCTACACTCATTTGTCCCGACTAGTAACAGTCTGTCCCTTTCTCGGCGGGCATTCGTACGGGGGCAATGGCTGTCACGAAGGGTGGAGGAGGGGTTGGCGAGGGCGGTTCAGACTCGTGTGGGAAGAGTGCGGTACTTGAGGCTTAGCTCCAGGCTATGAAGAACCAGTTCGGTCCCGATCCTGGGGTTGCGCCTTCTGAGGACGGCCTCGAGCCGGTTGGAGCCCGGACGAATCCAGTCACCGTTCTTCAAATCATAGGACATAATGAAGTTGCCCTGGTACTCGATGGGCCCAGGGCCTACCCTCCCCCGGTGCATGGGGATCTCCAGTTGGGGATTGTGGGGGAGGTGGCGGCCGTTGAGGGTCAAGTCTAGAAGGTCCTCAGGAGTCAGACCCGCCACGATCAGCCTCAAGACGAGTTCCTGGATCATGCCCCTCCTGCTGGCCATCTCCAGATCGTCAGCCACCAGGATCTCGACCGTCTTTCGGCCGCCCTCCACCAAGGGCTCCGGCAGCTGATGGTCGAAAGCCTGGAAGACATCGCTGCCGCGAGGATACTTCTTGAGACAGTCAAAGCAGCCTGTCCCCACGTAGAGCTTGTCCTTGTGCTGGAGTGTCCGTGGATCGCCCAGCTCTCCGAACACCACCTCTGGCTCCTGCAGGTTGTGGCCAATATGGTGGTGGAAGTTGAAGATATAGATCCCGTCGACCCCTTGCCGCCAGGCATTGGACGCCCCTGCCCTCAGCACCGAGGCGGGCGGACGTCGGTGGTAGCCGGGCCCGACCTGTTCGGACGTACAGCCATAGACTCGGAAACACGTTCCTTCGGCCATTCTTACGAAGTCATCGAAGGGCATCCTGGTAGCCGTATCCCAATGGACCCCGGGGGAGACGTAGTCGATCAGCCCCTCCTGAATCCAGGTCTTCAGCTCCAGCCCGATCTGATCGCACTTTTCCAGAGTCGCAGGCACCCGAATGCCGAATCCCAAGGGACGGCCCCGATCAGCTCTGATGCGATTGAGCATCGTCCGGGCCTCCCTCAGATACTCGGTCAGGATCGATCGCCCCTTTTGGATATCCGGAAAATAGTGGCCGGGCTCGCGCAAGAGGTCCCACTCGAAGCCCTCGACGTCGTAGCGCCCGGACCTGGGGTAAAGCGAAGTTGAGGCCGACACAGCTCTCGCCATAGACGCTTCCCGGTCCGTGCACACCCGAACCGCAGTTGTCGCCCAGCTCGTACTCAGGGTGAGCGACGCGAAAACGGCTCGCCCATTGGAACCGGGGACCGTGTAGATCGTTGAAGCGCAAGCCGGCCCAGTATTGAAGTCCAGCCTCGTGAGCCCGCTCCAGCGCTAACTGTCAGGGATCGATGCCCTGATTCAGGAGGCCGCGAAGACACATCTGCTGACGCCACTCACTGACATAGTGGAAACTCTCGTTGTCGATACCCTCAGCCTCGGGCACCTTGGTGGGAAAGAGAGGAACGGCATCCCCGAATCCGAACATGTGACAGACCACCGCGCCGATCTGGGTCCCGATAAAGCGTCCCACGGCTTCGTAGACGAAGTCCTCTGCACTCATGGGTGGGGTGGAATAGAGAAGGAAACTGCCGTCGTTGTTGTAGAACAGAGGAGGCAGTGGGAGCGGTTCCTCCTTCTTACCAGGAGATTGGCCCGCAGCAACGCTGGTCCCGGCTAGAGTCAGCGCTCCAACACTGCGTTGAAATTCCCTTCGATTCAGTTCTCTGGCCAGAACCTTTTCCTTGAAGATTCGAGAACCGAGGGCGTGCAGATCGAAGAATTCATTCTACAAGCTAGGTTCCACATCTGAAAGACCGATGGGTCCCAGGAATACCGAAGCGAGGCCCACAATCTGAGCAGTGAGCTGCGGTTGGGTCGTGTCCTTACGCCCTGCCCGGTACGGACGCGGCCATGCTCCGATCCTGGCCCACTGCCTCGATAATCTGGTTTGCCATCTCATAGTGGCCCAGGGGCGGCATGATGTACGCTCCCGCGACCCGGTCGCGTACGCCCATCAGGGACTCGATGGCGATTTCTACCCCCGCCTTGCGAGCGGCCTCTCCCTTTCCCGCCTTGCGCATGCGCTCACGGATTTTCTCAGGGATTGACATCCCGGGGATGTTGTTGTGAATGAACTCGGCATTTCGGTAGCTGGCCAAGGGAAGGATCCCGACTAGGACCGGTACCTCGAGGTCCGTGGAGGCCTCGAGAAAGCGGTCCAGATGAGTGGGATTGTAGATCGGTTGCGTCATGATGAGGTTGGCGCCCGCGTCTACCTTCTGGCGCACCCTGACCATTTCTCGCTCGAAGTCGCTCGCCGCCGGCTCCACCCCGGTTGCCAGAACGAAAGAGGTCTGGTCACCTAGAGTTTTGCCCGTCAGGTCCACACCGTGGTTGAAGCCGTCGATCATGGTCAACAGACCGATCGAATCGAGGTCGTACACCGCACTTGCATCTGGATAGTCACCGACTTTGGGCGGATCTCCGGTGATGACCACCAGGTTACGAATTCCCAGAACCTGGTAACCGAGGACCGAAGCCTGTAGACCCAAGAGATTTCGGTCTCGGCAGCACACGTGTAGTAGCGTCTCTATCCCGAGTTGGCTTTGCATCGTATGAGCCAGGACCAGATTGGTCATTCGTGCCGTGGCACGGGGCCCATCGGAGATATTGATAACGTCTGCGCCAGCAGAGGTGAGACTCCGCGCCACTTCTACCTGGAGCTCGGTAGAAAGCCCCGGACCGGGATTGACCTCTACGCTTAGGAGGAAGCGCTTCCCCAGATTGGATCCGAAGCGCGAGCGCTCCGAGAGGGGAACGGGTTCCACCCGAGCAGACTTCTCCTGAACCTCTGGGGCTCTGATTGTGGAACGAGGTGAGACCATCCGGGCAGCGGCGCCGACCCGGGTGATGTGGCTGGGACCGGTACCGCAGCAGCCACCCACCAGGTGAACCCCCGCCTTGTACATGCGGCGTGCGAAAACGCCGAAGTTCTCGGGTGTTGCCAGATAGAAAAGGCGATCTTCCACCGTATGCGGGTGGCCCGCATTTGGGAAGGCACAAACCGGGATGCCCGCGTTGACCATCTGGCTCACGGCATTGAAAATGACATCCGGCCCGTTGCAGTTGGCCCCGACCACGTCGGCTCCCCAGAGTGCCAGCTCCGCTGCCAGACTTCCCGGTTCGGTACCGTCCCGAAGTCTGGCGTCCTCCTCGACGCCGAACTGGGCCACGATGGGCACCCCGACCTCGGATCGTGTGCTCTCTACGGCCAAGCGCAGCTCTGTAGCCTCTCTGAAGCTCTCGATCAAGATGATGTTGGCTCCGTTTTCAACCAGCAGTCGAGCCTGCTCAGCATAGGCATTTCGTACCTGGTGCTCCCTGCGGCGAATCTCTCCTGGACTGAGGCCCGTCGGTCCCAGGGAACCTCCGAGGTAGGCGGCTCCTTCCGCGGCTCGTCTCAGGATATCCATGGCAGCAATGTTGATTTCTTCCGTCTTCTTCTCCAATCCGTGCTGTTCCAACCGGATTCGATTAGCCCCATAGGTGTTCGACTCGAGCAGGTGGGCACCGGCTTTAAGATAATCACGGTGAATGCCGTAGACCAACTCGGGCTGCAGAAGATTCACCTGGTCGAAGCTGCGATTTATGTAGACACCTCGTTCATAGAGCAGACTGCCCATGGCGCCATCGCCCACCAAGCCGCCTTCGGACAGAGCCTCCAGAAACGGTTTCTCCACGCTAGGATTCCTTTGAGATCTTGGCCGGCCGGCTGAGTTTCGCCCTTGCTGTCAACCTTTTACAGATCACCGCCATCGCTCGTGTCACTCTGCCACCCTTTTCGCCTATCTCATCCGATTGGGATGGGTCGATTCATCGCCTTCACGCAGGGAGGGGTGGAGCTCCATTTCTTCGTAGACTTCCTCCCCCGGCGCGATGCCGGCGCTCTCGGTGCCGACCTCGTATTGGTAGGCCATGATGAAGGAGATCAGGTCGGCCATTTCCTGGTGGCTTATATTTTCCTCGAGCCCTTCCGGCATCAGGGAATTCCCGGTTGCCCGAATCTCCTTGATGTCGTTCCTTTGGAGCGTGTTGGAAAGGTCTTGGCCTTCCACTAGGGTGATGCTGCTTGAAGTCTCCTCCGAGAGAATCCCGGTGTAGAGCCCCCCCCTTTGGTCGGTCACAACGTATGACAAATACTGGGGTTCGACGAAGCGATTGGGATCCAGAATGTTTGTGAGCAGCGACTCTGGGTCCTTTTCAGATCCCCGGATCAGGTTGGGTCCGATCGGATGTTCGCGGGAAGAGAGCCGATGGCACTTGACGCACTCGCGAGCATAGACTTCCTCGCCGCGCTGCTTGTGGCCTTTCAGGTTCAATGTCGCTTGATAGTCTTCCAGGACGGCCTGGCGGGGTCCAGGAGTCTGGGAACCAAAGAGTCGGACCGCTTGCTCACGGATCGACTCATCGTCGTGGTTCATCATCAACTTGCGGCGTTTGAGATCGATCTGGTTCGCAGCGACCTGATCTTCCTCCACGGCCTTCAACAAGGCTCGGGTCCAGGGTCGATGCGACATCAGCCCTTCCAGGACCTTGCTTCGGGCTTGGGGAGAGTGGCTAGACCAGGGTCCCAGCAAGAGAGAGGCTATCGCGGGATCGTCGAAATTGGTCAAGGCATCGATCGCTGCTACCTGTACTGCTCGTGGCTGCTTTGGATCGATCAGGGGAGCCAACGTCGTCTTTCCTTGTTCCAAGCTCCCGTGGCTGAGAAAACGGATGGCCTCCAAGCGCTGGTCCTCCGCAGATCCATCATCGCTGGCCACCGTCCGAGATCGTTCCATCAGATTCTCGATCATCCGGACTGCTGCCTCAGGAAGGTTCTTGAGGCCGGCAAGCGACTGTTCCGCCAGGTCCAGCCCCTGGGCCAGGTTGGCGACGATGTCCTGCTGGATTTCCGGGTTGTTCGCCAGTCCAGTCTGGCGGGCAGTTACCTGCATCACCCGCCCGATCTCCGAGGGGATGTTCCTGGCGCCCATCGCCTGAGCCAACAGTGACAGCCACTCACCGGAGGCTGGGGCGGCCATGAAACCCTCTTGTTCTGCCAGCGTCTCGAAGAGACGATCCCCAAATTCAGCGCTGGAGCTGAGGACCGCGTTTCGGATCCAGAAGTCTCCAGTATCCTTTTGGGCGATGCGGACCAGTCCGGGTAAGGCTCCGCGGCCCTTGGTTTCCCCCAGCGCCAGCGCCACTCGAAATCGGACTCCCGGATCCTCGCTCCCCGCCAGTGCCAGGACCTTCTGGAACAATCCGGGGCTGCGGCTCAATCTCGGCTCGGCCAGACGAATCGCATGGGTCCGAACCCCGGACGACGAATCGTCTAGACCACGAGTCAGATCGGAATCTTGCAGTGCTGCCATTCCTTTCAGGGACCAGAGTGCGTGCATCCGGGCCAGAGGTTTCGCACTTTCTCTGAAAAGTCGTCGCAGCAACGGGATTGCGGTGGGGTCCTGACGCTCGTAGATCAGTCGGTGAGCGGTGTCGCGCCACCATCCGCCAGGATGTTCCAGATGCGATACCAGTTCCTCAATACTGGCCTCGGCCAGACGGGGTGGAGGAGGTGACTTGAAGTTCGGAGGTGCCAGTCGGTAGATGCGTCCACGGTCTCTCCCGTTCGTGAAGTCGAGGTGCTTCATGACGCGGCCCGGGACGTGGGTGGCCTCGATCAGCTCCCGAGACATGTCGAGTACGTAGAAGGTTCCATCAGGGGCGTTCAAGGTATTTACTGGTCGAAACCAGGTATCGGTTGAGCGGACGAACTCTGTGTTCTCCGCTTCCCCTCGCCGGGACGTAAAGGTAGCACCCTCACGCACCAGGACACGCCGGTGTATCAGATTGGCCGTATTGGCACCGATCACGTAGCTCCCCCGATACTTCTCCGGATAAGCGTGGCCACGGTAGATCTGCATTCCGGATCCGGCGGTGAGGTAGTGGTGTCCCACCCCGGCGCTCTGCCCGCTGGAACCGGCGAAGATTCGCCGCGCTTCGCGGATGGTGCGCCAGCGCTCGACCGGGCTGACCTTGTACACCCGCGTCTGGCCTTCGACCAGAGGCTTCACCTGCCTGTAGCCAGAAGCCAGCCATTTGTGTAGATCCAGGAACAGATGGGGATTACGCTCCAGGTAGCGGGCGGGCAGGACTACATGGCGTCCCGGCATTCCCTGGTTGCATACGAAACGGTTGTACCAGTCGTCGAAACAATGTCCAAACTGGAAGGTCTGGGTCGTCGTCTCGAATTCACCGCTCATGGGATCGAAGCGAAAATCCCGGCTCAAGAGGGCGACCGGCTCGGCATCCGGCTTGTCTGCATTCCGGACGCTGCCGCCGTTGCCCGAGGCGATCCCGTAGATCTTGTGGTCCACTCCCCAGATGATGTTGTTCATCATCTGTTGTTCGTTCTGGTGCCCGAACCCGGTGAAGATTTTCTTGCGAACGTCGGCCTTGTTGTCGCCGTCGGTGTCCTTCAGGTACCAGATGTGTGGGGGAGCGGTGACGAAGACTCCTCCTTTCCAGACCGTGACTCCGGTGGGCCAAAGCAGCTCTTCGGCGAAATCATGACTCCGGTCGAAGCGTCCGTCTCCATCGGTGTCCTCCAAAAGGCGGACTACTCCGATCGGTTTTTCTCCAGGACCGGGCTGGTAGGGATAGGCCCGCATCTCTGCGACATAGAGTCGGCCATTTTCGTCAAACGCGGCGGCCACCGGATCGTAGACCAGTGGTTCATGGGCCACCAGTTCCATGGTGAAGCCATCTTTGGTCTCAAACGACTTTAAAGCTTCCTCCGGTTCCTTTGGCAGCACCGGTTTGAGGTACTCTGCCAGGGCCTTCTCGTCCCTGGATATGTCCACGATTTCACGGAAGCGGTCCTTGGTGTCCTCCTCCGGTGCCAGATCACATCCCAGGCTCAGAAGGAGAGCAAGAAGAGGAAGGATCCGTTTGGTCAGATTCAGGGAAGATCTCAGTTGCATAATCAGTTGCCCCCCAGCGGAGCTGAGCCGTTCAGCTAGAAAAACAATCCTGATGGAGCCGTCGGTCGCGACTCTGCGGGATTGTTCGAAAACGCCTCACTCTAACTCTTTGGCCCGCTGACCACAACGTTCTCGGCCCCCGGCACGACGGACACGATCCACTCGGTTACAATAATCGGTCTTTAGGAAATCAATAAACAAAGCCGAAGAGGAGACACCATGGCACTCGACAACGAAACCCGAAACCGCATTCTGACGACGATCGACGGCATGCGAGAGGATATCGTGCGTTTTTGCTCGGACCTGGTAAAGATCCCCAGTATTACGCCAACCTACATGGGTGTTGATGTTGATGAAGTCTTGGGTGGCGAGACTCGGGTAAGCGAGTTCGTGGCGCCGGTTCTCGAGCACTTGGGTTTCCAGAACGATCTCTGGGAGGAGGCCCCGAAGCGGGCCAACCTGGTGGGGAAGCTGGAGGGCGCGGGAGGAGGAAAATCACTGATCCTGAGCGGGCACGTGGACGTGGTTCCCACCCCCAATCCGGAAAAATGGACGGATCCCCCGTTCAGCGGCGCGGTCAAGGACGAGCGCATCTGGGGGCGTGGATCCTCCGACATGAAAGGCGGAATCGCCGCCATGGTCAAGGCGGTAGAGTCCATTCGGAAATGTGGTGTGAAGTTGAAGGGCGATCTTCTGGTGGAGTGTACCGTGGGTGAGGAGACCGGAGACGGAGCCACGGTGGGAGCCGCGGCAACCGTAGACCGGGGCTACCGGGCCGATGCCGCCATCATTCCGGAGCCAACCGATGCGATCTGGTGCTGTTCCGGGGGACTCCTCTGGCTCTCGCTGGGGGTGACCGGAAAGACGGGCCACGGCTTCGTCCGTTATGAGATGATCCGCGCCGGCGGCCAGGGAACGGCAGTCGGTGTCAACGCCATCGAGAAGGCGTTCAAGGTGTGTTCCGCCCTACGCGACCTGGAAGAGGAGTGGGGTTTCAACAAGAATCATCGCCTTCTCCCAGCCGGACATTCCACGCTCGGTCCCAACGTGATCCGGGGAGGTCCGGGTGCGATCGAGACGCCCTTCATCATCCCCGATATATGCACCGTAGAATACTGCATCTGGTATCCACCTCATCTTGATGTGGAAGCGATCAAGAAAGAGGTCGAGGAGCGCGTCCAGTGGGTCGCCGCAGGGGATGAGTGGCTCAAGGACAACCCACCAGAACTGGACTGGAAGTTTCACTGGACACGCTACGCCATCCCTGAAGATCATCCCATCATCTCAACGGTCTCCAATGCACACCAGGCCGTAACGGGAACGGTAGCCGGCGCGATAGCCTGTCCAGCCGTCGTCGATGCCGCCTTCATGACCCACAAACAAGTGCCATCGATCTGCTACGGCACCGGCGGGCTGGGACTTTTCAGCATCCACGGCGTAGACGAGTTCGTCGTAATCGACGACCTCATCAGGGCGACCAAGGTCCTGGCTCTAGCAGTCCTGGATTGGTGCGAAGTCGAGGCCTAGGAAGGCGAGTTCCAAGTACGAATGTGGCTTTGGCCTCCAGGCCACCGCCCCAACCGAGGCCGACCGCGAGTTGAATTCGATCCGATATCCTTCGAACTCATCGGCTTGGACTTGGGGGGGCTCAGCACCGTCTAGTCAGGCAACTAAGCTTTTCACACTTCTGGACGATATGAATTCAAGGGCGCATGGGCTTCTAGTGACGACTACATCTGCGCAACTGCAGACCTGGCGCAATGAAGACAAAACGACCCCGAATATCACGGGTTTCCGCCAAGGTCGGCATCAGGACCTGTTCCCTTGTCATTTTCCTTTTAGTAGCCCTAAACGGTGTCTCCCTGGCGGGGTCGCTGGATCTGGGATCCAAAGTCTTCGTCAACGGCACGTTGGATCTAACAACTGCCTTCGGCAATGAAGGAGTGCCCCAGATTCACGAGTTCATCCGAGGGGACAGTCCCTTTGACCCGGTACGTCTGAGACTATTTGGTGACGTTGCATTCAATCGACGCCTCACCCTCTTCAACCAATTCCTGATCGACCCGGATATCCGCTTTTCCCCCAAGTCCTTCCTACGATCCTAATCTACGGTTGAACGTCTTCGAGATCCAAGGTGCGGATCTCAGCATACAGGCAGGCAAGATCCCGACCGTCTTCGGGAATCTGGGGAGCCGGGCCTATTTGCCGGAGAATCCACTTGTTTCGGTCCCTCTGGTGTACCACTACTTTTCCTCCCTCAGGGGTAATCAGCTGCCGGCAAACAATCTGGACTTGCTGCAAGAGCGGGGAAACGGCCTGGGTCGAGAGTTCGGAGGGTTCGAGGGTGGTGGTGCCCGCAGGGGCTTCAATGGTCTGCCCATCATTTACGACACCTGTTGGGACGTCGGAGTCCAGGTGATCGGATCCGTCTCACGGTTCGAGTACTCCGTTGCTGTCACCCAGGGAACCCTATCCGGTCCCCGAACCCAGGCACTCGACGACAATGGGGGCAAGCAACTGGCCCTCCGACTCAAACACGCCTTTTCGGAAGAACTCTCGATCGGCGGATCTTTTGCCAGGGGCCCTTATCTGGATTCGTTGGTCCAACCCGCTCTAAGTGAAGGCGGGCAGGTCGAGGACTTCAATCAAAGAGTATACGGAATCGATGTGGAATACGGTGTCGGCCACCTTTCGGTCGTGGCCGAGTTCGTGTCCAACATGTGGCAGGCACCCAACATCACGGATTTCCATGGGAACCGTTCAGATCTGACCAACTGGAGTGGGTACGTGGAGGGTAAGTATGGGCTCCGCCCCGGTCTCTTCCCTGCCTTCCGCTATGACACCCTCGGGTTCGGAAAAATCGACGACGGCTCGGGTTCTGGCGAGCGCGGACCCTGGGATTACGGAGTCCACTCCTGGGAAATGGGGCTGGGTTACTACCTGACCGATCAAGTGATCGGCAAGATCGTACAGCAGGTCCACAAGATTCATGAACCGAAGGGCTCCTGGAAGCCCTTCTGGACAGTTCAGCTTTCGACGTCCTTTTGAGGGGCAATCCAATGAGAAGTCTGTTCACTCTTCTCTTCTTTCTCGGAGCTACCTTCGGTGTCGCCAGCACTCCATCTGAGGTCTTCGCGGGGGCCGTGAAGGGCAGGGTCAATATCAAGGGCGGGCAGCGATACTCGCGTCCTACCCGATACTATCGAGGTCCTTTTCGGGGCGGTGGCCCGAGCCAGAAGGCGATCAGTAGTGGACCCCACGAGCTGATCGTCCATGTGGAGGGTGTAGCTGGGAGCTTTGTGCCACCAGTCCACGGTATTTTGTGCCACCAGTCCACGGTATACGGTATAAGGATGGTTCAGAGGAATGAAACCTTCGTTCCTCGTGTCCTACCTGTGCTATCGGGATCCCTGGTGGAGTTTCCCAACCAGGATAATTTCTATCACAACGTCTTTTCGGTGGTGTCTGGAAACCGCTTTGATTTGGGACGCTTCCCCAAGGGGAAGAGCGCCAGAGAGGTCCTTACCCAACCGGGCGTTGTAGTCGTCCGTTGAGATCCACCCTCGGATGAAGGCCTACATCAAGGTCCTGGAAAACCCCTTCTTTTCGACTCCCGGTCCCCAGGGGAATTTTGAGATCCTCGGTGTGCCCTCGGGCACCTATACCGTGAAAGCGTGGCACCCCACCAAGGGTGAGCAAGAACGATCGGTCTCGGTACCGCCCATCGGGGAGGTTCAACTAAGCTTCAAGTTCTGAGCAGCGTAGTTATGAGATTTAACCTCCGCGGAAAGATGCTGATCTTTACCTGCGGCATCGTTACCCTCGTGACCGGTCTCTCCCTGGTCGTAAGTGACCTCTTTCTGAAACGCTGGGTCCAGCGGGAGCTGGAACAGGACCTGATTTGCACCCAGTCGTTGTTCGAGTCGGTCATGAGCGAGCGAGCGCTCTGGCTTCGGTCCCAGTGCTGGGTGGTGGCCGAAGATCCGCGCTTTGTCGCCCCATTGGACATAGAAAGCCCGAACTTTTCCTCCCAGGCCCGCACCGTGCTCAGAGAGGCCGAAAGATTTCAGAACATCATCGGAAGCGACCGATTCGTGGTCACCGGCCGTACCGGACGGGTATTGGCCCAGGTGGAGCTCTTCTCCGGTTCCGGGGAATCTCTGGCCAATGTGGGGACGGTTGCCCGGGCCCTGAAGGGTGAGTTGGCTGCCGGCCCATCTGTCGTGCACGCTCGGACCTACCAGATGACTTCGGTTCCTGTCACCGACGGAAAGAGAATTCTGGGGACGTTCAGCGTCGGCTTCAAAGAGCCGCTCGATGAGGAACATCTAAGCGATGTCCTGGAGGCTCTCCTGGTGGAACGAAGGGTCCCCGACATGCTGCGCTCAACCGAGCCGTCCCCATCGCTGAACCTGATCCACGAGATCCGCAAGGATTTTGGAGCGGACCTGGTTGCTGTCACGAATCGTCAGGGTAGAGCCCTGGCTCTTGTGGTTCGAAGAGCTGGCTTCGACAGCCGCGTTCGGGACTTGGCTGGCGCCAGGGACGCAATGCAGGGCCATGAGTGGACCGGTCTGGATTCAGATGAGGGTCGCTTGTTTCAGGCTGTTGTGGTGCCGATCTGGTCTCAGGGAGAGGTCATCGGAACGCTCGAGACTGGCTTCGAGATCAACAACGTCCTTGCCCAAAGTCTGAAGCAGATGACCCAGAGCGAAGTATCGTTCCTGGCCTGCGATAGAATCATCACCTCCAGCTTGCCCGCTTCCTGCATCAGCTGGAGCGGGTCCTGCTCCTGATCGGCGGAGTCTTGTTGGCCCTCGCCGTCTGGGCAAGCTATATCGGGACGGCACGGATCTTGAAGCCAGTTCGAGCACTTCTGGAAGGCACCTGGCGGCTGGCTTCGGGGAATTTGGGCCACCACATCGACGTCGAAACCCGGGATGAGATTGGAGAACTGGCAAGATCGTTCAATGAAATGGGTCAGGCACTGCACGGTTCTCAGCAGGCCCTGGCCGAATCTGAATCTCAGTATCGAAACCTTTTCGATGAGGCTCAGGATGTTGTCTTTACCACCGATCTGGAGATGCGCCTGACTTCGATCAATCGTGCCGGCCTAACACTCCTGGGCTTTCCTGCGGCGGATCTGATAGGAAGGAGCGTCCACGATTTCCTGGCCGGAAAAGACGTGAAGCGAGTTCAAGATTACGAGCGAGAACATCCTCCAGGGGCCCCACTTCCGGCTCTCGAGGTTCAATTGGTGTGCAGCGGCAAACGTACCGCCACGCTAGAGGTAGCCAGCCGCTGGATCATTAAGGCTGGAGTCCCGGTCGGCCGTCACGGTATCGGCCGTGATATTGCCGAACGCCGGGAGCGGGCCAAGAATCAGTTTCGGGAGCAGCTGCATCAGACGGAAATGCTTCGGGCTCTTGGGGAGATGGCCGCTGGAGTCGCCCATAACTTCAACAATGTGTTGACGGGCGTCATCGGCTAGGCCCAGCTGTTTCATCAGAATGAACAACTTCCCGATGAGCTCCGGGAAGACGCACGCCGTATCTTCGAAGCGGGCCAGCGCTGCGCCGCAATTGTCAGACGTATCCAGACCTTCGGCCGTCCTATCGATGCCTCCGCCAAGGAATTGGTGCGGCTCGATCAGGTGATCCAGGACACGCTGGAGATCACACGGAGCAAGTGGAAGACAGGACCCGAGAGAGAAGGTCGTGAAGTTCAGGTAGAACTTGAATTGGGGCAAGTGCCTGCAGTCCAGAGCACCGGTGCGGTCTGGGAAGAGATCATCTCCAATCTCATCTTCAACGCCGTCGACGCCATGCCAGACGGAGGAAGTATCCGAATCGCCACCCAGGCTACCAAGGACCAGCTCACCCTGCTGTTTTCCGATTTGGGTATGGGGATGGACGAGCGGACACAGAGAAAAATCTTCGAACCCTTCTTTACCACCAAAGCAGACAATCTAGAAACCGGTCTAGGGCTGATCACAGTTTGGGGTTTGGTCCAGGGGAGCGGAGGCAGGATCAAGGTGGAAAGCCATCCCGGCGAAGGGACGACCTTCACCATCAGCTTGCCGATTTCCAAGAATCAGAGCGATTCAAACGCAAAGGTCTCTTCTGCCGGCCAGACCTCGGGTTTGAGTATTCTGGTCGACGACGACGAGTCCTCGGTGTCAGAGGTTTTGAAGCGCATGTTGGGTAGCCATGACGTAGCTACTGCCGAGAATGGGATCGAAGCCCAGGAAATGCTCAATCGGAGAATCTACGATCTGGTTATAACCGACTGGAGCCTGCCCGGACTCTCGGGATTGGATCTGGCCCACGAAGTCAAGTCCAGCTTAACCCAAACCCTCACCGCGCTGATGACCGGTTGGTCCACTCATGGAACAGCGTCAGCGTCAGACACACCATGGCATCCAAGGGGCCGGCTGAGGCCTTCACTACAGCTCCCGCTCCCGCCTCTGGGTATCTTGAACTCCTGCTCCTTGAAAATCGGCCTGCGAGGCAGACAAGTCGGCTGGTCTTAACCCGCATTTCTCATCGCTGGTCTACTGCGTCGCCGCAATCATCCGCCCTGGCTGTGTTTCGCTCGGTCGGCCTCCTCGACGTACTGTCAAAGTACGACTGCGGGGGCTCGCCACGAGTGGTCTCGGGCGCAAGCCTTGCCAGGACAGCCCTTGCGGCGCCTCGCCACGACAAGCGATGAGAAATCCAGATTAAACTGGACTGACATCGAAAAGTCAGCCTGACTGCGGATTGAAGAGCCTGGTTTTCTGGCCGGGCTCATGCGTTTCTGAGCCTCAATCCCTCTCAATTGAGCGGCTGGCCGGCAGCGTTCGTTTGATCGTTGACGGTGACCTTTTCCTCCGGCAAGGTCCTCAAGAGATCGGGGAGGTCATACTTTTTCAGCGCGCCGTGGACCGTGTTGACCAATTGATTGACGCTCACCTCGGTCCGGACCACATCGGACCAGGAGACCAGAGACCGACTCAGCTCCAGCGAAGCGAACAAATCGGGTTCCAAAGCCGCCGCGTGAAGGGCCGCTGGGCCGCACTCACCGATCCCCACTAGATGGACTTTCGCCGCTGTACCCTCCCCAGATGATCTGGCCAGGTAGCGGGCGCAAATCAGAGCGTCCTCGACCCTCATTCCCAGATAGGAGCGCCCCAGCATGTAGGCTACGTAGAAGTCCTCCCAGTCGTGACCGAAGAGTGTTCCGTAGCCCCACTTGCCCTTGGGATGCTCGGTCTCTCCGACTCCCCGCAGATCGACCGCCAGGACCTCACGCCCTGCTGAGACCAGCTTCTCGATCGGTCCACCCGGCTTGGCATCGACCTGCTTCCCCTGACCGTGTAGATACAGGACCATGTTCTGGCCACGGGTCTCGGGAACGAACCGCAGCGCAGGCAGCCAGATACCCGGCTCGGGACTTAGAATCAGCTTGTGAATGGCGTATCCCTTGCGCTGCAGGGTCCCCATCCTCTCCACTCTCGGACGGGACAGCTGCTCTAGAGGACGAATGCCGGCCAGGCGCCGGACCTCGCTAAGGATCTGTTGCCTGGGAGCCCTCTTCCAATAGTCCCGTCTCCTGAGGGCCAGTTCCTCTTCCCGTTCCCTGTTGAAGTCGAAGACGGAACGAGCTTCCTCCATCCGCAGAACCTGGCCCTGGGGACTGCAGCGGATCATGGGGAGCCGAGTCCGATTGAACTCGCTGTAATCCTTCCCCTCCGCTACCACAAACTCGCCCATGATCCCCTGCTCTTGGCTCAGGAGTGGGGAGTCCGTCTCGATCACAGCATCGTCAGGGCCTATCAGCCAGCGCCGCATCCAGCGAGCCATCCCCTCCCGCAGAGGACGGAAGAAGCCATGGACGACGTCGGCTTCGACCAGGTCCACACGCTCGGGATAACCCAGGCGCCCGTAAAATCGCTTGGCCTCTCGCAGGCTCCTCCAGGATCCGGAAATGTCGACCATCTCATCTCGGGTGGCGGCGCAGATTAAGGTCGGTTTGGGTGCGCGGATCATGAGGTAGTCCGCGTGCCCCAGACCTTGTGCAATTTCTCCAAAGACCTGATGCTCAGAGTCTCCCGGCCCTTGGGTCTCTAACATCTCTTTTACGTGCGTGATGTAGCAGGACGGGGCGGCACAGGCAATCCGCTCGTCCAGGGCCATAAGCTGGGCTGTCACCAGGCCACCGCCCGAGCTGCCGGTGAGACCGAGTCGGTTTGGATCGATATCCTTGCGGCTAACCAGATAGTCCAGACTTCGGATCCCGTCCCAGATTCTAAAGGTGCCGGCGCTGCGTCCCAGAGGAATCGAACTCACTGCCACCAGCATGTGTTCGATTCCGTTCTCGAATCGAGGCTGCCCGTCGGACCGCAGGATCTGGTAGCGCTCACCCTGACCGATGGGGTCATAGACAAGCGCGGCCATCCCGCTCTTGGCCAGCAGGATGCCGACTCGCTGATAGGTTTCCGAGGACTTTCCGTTGGGCGCGTGCCCACAAGCGACCAGGACCGCCGGATGAGGTGGGGGTGTCTTCGGAAGATAGAGCAGAGCAGTCACGTAGTGCCGAGGCTGGCTCTCGTAGAGAATTCGTTCTATGGAGTATCCCTGGCGCTGGTCCCGACTGACCACACGAGCATTGAGAGGCGTCTTGGCGGGAAAGCCTCCAAGCTGTCCCTGGAGGAACTTACGCATGCGCTGCTGGTGGCTCTCGAGCTGCTCCGGCGTCTGAAGTCGCTCGTAAGCATACTCACGACGCTTGAGAGCCTTCTCGGCCTCAGTCAGGAGATAGCTGTAGAGCATTGTCCCCGGCTCCACCTTCCCCATCCGTTCCGGGAGAACCGTCAAAGAGTCAGATGCCATCGACAGGTTTACGGAGAGCAGGCATACCATCCAGGCAAGAGCTGGGAGTGCCGATCGAGTCGTCATGTCACCCTCGCTTCGCGAACTCGACCCGTCGCGTTCGTTCGTTCGTGACCCCAAGGAAGAACGGGATCGGACCAGTTGGAAAAGGTTCGTGTCGAAAAAACGCACAACAACGCTTTGTTCTCAGGACATGGCGTTCACGGCCTGCACAAGGCCGCGGATGTAGCCGTGTGTAAAGCTGCGGCCGATTCGGCCGCCGGGCACATCACCCTCGACTCCTGGGGTGTGATCGGAAACAAAGGGGCCATTGAAGCCGGAATCCCGATAGGTTTTCATGGCTTGGAGCATGTCGATGTCTCCTTCGTCAACAAAGGTCTCGACGTACTTCGGGACGGTGCCGCGAACGGACCGGAAATGCACCAGCTTGATGCGGTCCCGAGTGGCGAAATAGCGGATTTCTTTGAGCACATCGACGCCCATCTCCGTGATCGTTCCCTGGCAAAAGGTAATTCCGTTTCGACGGCTCGGGATCTCCTTCAGAAGTCGGCGTAGAGTATCAGTGTGGTGAAAAATCCGGGCGACACCGCGCATATTCTTCACCGGTGGATCGTTCGGATGCATGGTGAGCTGTGTCCCCACCTCTTCAGCGGTCTCGATAATCGGGTTCGTGAAGTAGAGGAAGCGGTCCCACATCTCCTCCGCGCTCACGATGCCGATCTCGGGAAACGGCCGCTCATCCTTCACCCGGTCGTAGTCGAAGGCCGTGTAGCGGGCGCCTCCACGGCCTTCGACTCTGTAGTAGCCGACACGTTTATCCCAGTAAAAGTCGGGCCAGAAACGCCATTCCATCATGGGAATGCCCGCTTCGGCGACGGCTCGGATGGTGCGCTGGACGTTCTCAATTTCCTGGTCGCGTCCACTCTTCCCTAGTCGGGCTTGCAGATAGAAGCTAATCGGAATCATCATCGATTGTAAAACCATCCCGGCGTCGTCCACGTTCCTCTTTTGCCGAAGAACATCCTCCAGAGTCCAAAAACCCTTTCCGTCCGGGTCCACTCGGTCGGTGCCCTGAAAGACGACATGCTTGCAGCCCAACTGGGCGAGCCAGCGTAGGGTCGGCGGCTCGACGTTCCACAGGTTCTCGGAGATCATCGGGTCCCAGCGGTCTTTCCCGTACAGTTTGCGCGGCCCGGGGATCAATACCGCAGCCCCGGTGCCGAGCAGAAAGGTGCGTCTCGAGGTTTTCATCAGCGTGACCTCCTTTGCTCTATGAGCGAAGCATTGTTGAACGACCGTTTCGACTGTCGAAAAGAGGGGTCTGGACTACTCTATTCGATCTGGAACTAGTTGGTTTTGGCAAAAATCACCACGTCCTTCCCGGGAGCCGTCAATGTTGCTCGCCAATGGTCCGCAAGCCACCTGAAGGTTGGGTTTGAAAAGAAGCAGACATGGGTCGGATCTCTCTTGTAGTGCCAACCTGAAAAGGCTTCCTGGTCGATCACGCGTTTGGTCATGATGCCGAGAGATCCAAGTGGTTTCAGACAAGACCATAGCCTGTCCAATTCCTGTCGTGGATAATGCAAGTGCTCTACCACTTCGGATGCAGCGATGAAGTCGTATTGTCGTTTCAGTAGCTTGATTTCCGGGGCGTAGAGCGGGTCGTAGATCTCCATGGAATGGCCAGCCTCCTCGAACATCACCGAGAGTGTTGGTCCCGGACCCGAACCGAAATCGAGGCCGCAACTGTTAGGGGCCAAACGCTGAGACAATGGGACGAAAAGACGACCAAGAAAGCGACGATAACTCGGATCATTGACGGAATTGTCGTGGTGGTCGTAGACGGATTTTTCCTCTTCCGGAGACAAGAACTGGTGGGGTAGCACATAGACCAGTTGGCAAATCGGGCAACGAAAATAGTCGCGGCTGTCCTGGTCGAAGGGTTTCCCCTCTGATGCTTGGCACAGGGGACAGAGCTGAACAGGGGGGGTGCGCGTCACCGAAGTTGTCCCGTTACTTTCTCGAAGTGTCTCACCTCGTTCACCGAAAGGTCTGCAGGGGCCGTCGTTAGAGGCTATAGCAGTTTCGATCCAGACTACAACCAAATCGACCTTCGGGGCTTGAAGGTGCACGATTTATGTTTTCTGATTGCTGACCAATCAGGTATAGTCACGTGATAGGAAACCCTGACGTCTAACGATCAGCCGAAATTCAAGAAAATCGAGGGCTGGGCCAAGCCATCCGCCGGCCTGGGCTTTCGGATGGTGTCGAATATCTCCGCTGACTCCCTGGGGCGTATCTACGTGGTTCACCGAGGTCCCAAGTCTCTGAGGCGCTTCGACCTTGACGGGAACTACCTGGGATCGGTTGCAGACTCACATCTAACCCAGTCGGTGAACTACGATTTGACGGTGGATCCACCCCGGCCGATCGGTGAGGACTTTTGGCTGCACGGGTTGCATGTGGATTCCTGGGATCACATTTGGGTCACCGACATCGGACGCCATCTGGTTTTCAAGTTCGATCTTGAGGGAGAGCTTCTTCTCACCTTGGGTACTCCGGATGAGGCGGGCGAAGACCCTGAGCATTTCTACCAGCCGACCCAGGTAGCTGTGGGTCGTCTGGGCACATCTGTGTTTCCGATGGCTACGGGAATAACAGGGTCGTCAAGTTTTCAGCTGCAGGAGAATTCGTCAAGGCCTGGGGTCGAAGTGGATCGGGGCGGGGAGAATTCAATCTTCCCCATTGCATCGCGATCGACCCAGACGAGAACATCTATGTGGCCGAAAGACTCAACCATCGAGTGCAGGTCTTTGACTCTGAAGGTTCCTTTCTCGGTCTGTGGACAGGTCTGGAACGGGCCGACGCGATTTGCCTCCTCTCCGGAACCGCTTTGGTAGGGACCGGCGGGACACGGCAGATCTTTCAGTTCGCACTATCAGGGAAGCCCATGGGTGCCCCCTCGGGCCTCGAATGTCCTTCAACTATCCCCATGGGCTCTACGTGGACCGAGAGGGGAGCCTCTACGTGGCCGACCCCGTGTTTCCCGACGCTAGTTTGCCTCCTCTGAAGTTCATTCCGGTGACCTGAAACTTCAAGAATTCGTCGCCCGTCGGAACGTCGCACGTCTCTACTTCTCGAACAACGCGGCGAACGGTACCAGTTTGCGTCCAGGATCAACACACCTGGCGTTAATGGGGGTAGGATGGGCACTCCTGCCCGTCGGGAATACAGACATTTAAGTCTAAGCATTGGGAATTATAGTAGCTTTGGTCTTCAGGCCGAAGTTTTTTTCTTTCGAGCCTTTGGCTCGAGCACGGCGGCCTGG
>CAUZIZ010000029.1:0-43605 GCA_963579905.1 Acidobacteria bacterium UBA6911
AACAGCCGAGCCGAGTTCTGAGTGGCTTGGTGCATAAACTTAGAATTTGGGCCTCCAAAATGACTCCTAGGAGCCGGGAAACGATCCTGTTTTCGAAATTGCGCTTTGGGTCTAGTAGGTCTTGGTGTGAAGTAGAGACCACTCTACCCTTGATCTAACACTGCTATTCAGTACACCCTGCCATCTGTGTCTGAGTCTTACCTTTGCCTTTGCCGGTTCATTTTTTCCTGAAACGCTTTCAGTAGGTGATGACAAGATCAGAGAACCAACCGTCTGCTCGGTGCTGACTGAGTAGGGAAACAGCGTTGATTCAAGGCAAAGGCGAGGGCAAGGGCGCAAGAAGACGCTAAAACGAGACTCCCCACAGGGGAGCATTCAGTGCTCCCGTAGCTTCTCTACCTCTCGGCTCAACCAGGTGATGCCAGCCGCACCAGCCGCACCCGTCTCTGCGATCTTGGCGAAAAGAGAATCGCTGATTCCCCCGAGAGCAAACATGGGAACTTGGAAGGCGTAAGACAATTCCCGGAAGCCCAAGTACCCCAGTGGCGTATACGGAGATTCTTTCGACAGGGGAGCGCTGACAGGGCCTAGCAGAACATAGTCCGCTCCTTGGCGCTGGGCAACTTCCACCTCGAGCGCCGAATGGGTGGACTTTCCCAGGAGAAACGTCTCGGCTTGGTGGAGATCTCGCAAATTCATGGCCGCTGCTAGATCCTGGACCGAAGTGAGGTGGGCACCATCCGCCTCCTCTTCCAAGGCCATTTCGACGAAAGAGTTGACCAGAAAGATCTTGCCGGTGGCCTTCGAGAGACTGACCCCGCGCCGAACCAACCTTCGGGAGTCCGCCGGGGAAAGATCCTTCTCGCGCCACTGCAGAATATCGGCAGGTGTCTGGAACAAGAGCTCAAGATAGCGGTCGGGAGACAGATCAGTAACAGCGCTCAGGTTCGATATCCCGTAGAGCAGCGGAGGGGAGAGCCTACGCTTTTCTAAAATACTGGCTAAAGTGAGCAACTTCCCAGGCTCCCAAAACCAAATTGGCCAGACCGAGGCCTGACACCGCCCCCCGGAAGAAGTTATTCAAGATCACTAGTTTGAGCCCGGGATAATATTGGAGCAGGGAGTTCTGATCCCACACCTCCCACCAGGGGAACAAGAGCAGGAACACACCCACTTCAAAGCAGTAGAGCACGTAGACGAAAAAGAGAACCTTATGGATCATCCACCCGCACCAAAGAGCAGTCCCTGGGGTAGAACGGACTCGGCATTCAAAGGGTTCTCTCTCCCTGGCGGCACCTCGACGAGGACGTCTAGCAATGGCTTGAGGGATCTACTTTCGCAGTTCCTTGATGCGAGCTGACTTCCCTTTTCGTTCTCGCAGATAATACAGTTTCGCTCGACGTACTCGTCCTTTTCGAAGCACGTCGATTCCATCGATCAAGGGGGAATGAAGCGGGAAGATTCGTTCGACGCCATAGCCCTGGGTGACCTTGCGAACGACGAAGCTGGAACCGAGACCGCGCATTCGCCTAGCGATCACTACCCCTTCAAAGGGCTGGATCCTGAACTTGTCGCCCTCTCTGATTTTGTAATAGACACGTACCGTGTCTCCTGGAGCAAAGTCGGGAATCCCATCCTTAAGATGCGATTGTTCAATCAGATCCACTGGATTCATTGGTCTTACCTCGTGAGTGTCCTGAGTCCGAAACTCGTCACTTGAAGAGGCGGCCCCTAGTACCCCTTGGTCTACGCTACGCTTCCCCGGAACATATCCCCGTCAGCGCGCCCGACCCAGCCACACTAGGTGCTCGCCTTCGCTAGCCTTTCCTCTTTCAGCAAATCCGGTCTCCGCTGACGAGTTCGCTTCAAAGCCTCGCCCTCTCGCCACTGATGAATCTCCTTGTGGTTACCCGAAAGCAGGACCTCTGGAACGCTGTTCCCTCTCAAGCTGGCCGGGCGAGTATAGTGCGGACAATCCAACAACCCGTCCATGAAGGACTCGTTGAGAACAGACTCTTCCCTACCCACCACACCCGGAATCAACCGTGTTACCGAGTCAATGATCACAAGAGCGGCAAATTCGCCGCCCGAGAGCACAAAATCCCCGATCGATAGTTCCTCATCGGCCAAGCCGTCTACAGCCCGCTGATCAATGCCCTCATAGCGACCACAAACAAACGTCAAATGCGGCACTGAGGACAACTCCACCGCCTTGGCCTGGTCGAAACGACGACCCTGCGGTGTCATGAAAACAACGCGCGGCGGCTCCTCTGCCTTCTCCCTGCAGTACTGGACGGCGCGAAAGAGGGGTTCGGGCTTGAGAACCATCCCTTCGCCACCGCCATAGGGTCGATCGTCCACACTTCGGTGCTTGTCGGTCGTAAAGGAGCGTAAATCAACCGCGTCGACCTCTAGTAGGTCCTTCTTCCGGGCCTGACAGATCATCCCGTAATCGAGAGCACTCCCGAACAGTTCGGGAAAAATAGTAATAATATCGATCAACATACCAAGAAAAAAGACCAGGCCGGACCTGCAGGCCGCCCTATTTCAGTCAACGTCACTTCCCCCTTACCGTCTCCACGTCAACAAGTCCGCTCGGCAAACTAACGCGAATGAGCTTCTTGTCCACATCCACCTGAAGTACGAACTCTCGTACCAGAGGGACCATGAACTCTTGCCCGGAAGGCCCTTTCACAACCAGATTCTCGCCTTCCCTGCCAGTTCGAAACAGATCCACAACGTTACCGAGGTGCCGGTCGTCCTGTACCACCCTCGATCCAACTAGATCTGTCTCGTAGTAGCTACCCTCGGGCAATTTCGAGCGCCCCTGCTCGGGGATCTGAACCTCGCCTCCCACCAGCTCCTGAGCCTCTTCAGGGCAATCTCGGTTCAGGAACTTCAGGAGGACTCTGCCGTTGTGAAAGCGGTGGCTTTCGATCTGCTCCCAGGATTCACTGGGAGAGCAGAGGACCCGGACACCTTGAGTGGAGGCAAACCGTTCCGGAAAGTCAGTCAGGATCTCGGCAGCGACCTCACCTCGAAGTCCCCTGACCTTCGTAATTCGAGCGATCGTGACGAAACGGTCCAACTATTACTCGAGAATTTCCAAGACGAATCGCTTCCGAAGCTTCATGCCGGCAGCCCCTAAAAGGGTACGGATCGCTCGAGCCGTCCGGCCCTGCTTGCCAATGACCTTTCCCAGGTCGGGCTGGGAGACCCTCAATTCAAGTACCGTAGTCTGCTCACCCACCACTTCGGTTACAACCACTTCATCGGGACTGTCCACCAAAGCCTTCGCGATCATCTCGACTAGCACTTTCATAACGCCTCCTTGCAATCAACCAGAAGCGAGGTCCACGGCGCACGGTCGCGTCTGCCGCGAGCTTACCCTGACTCCCCCTTTCGAAACGGGTGTGCGATAACCCCGTTCTCGGAATCAGGTGGTCTCTGCCGGGGCTCCGCCACCGGAGGCAGCCGCCACGCGGCCCATCAAGAACGTGACCCGGCTGGTGGGCTGGGCGCCCAGCTGAATCCAGTGGTCAATCCTTTCGAGGTCCAGATGCAGCCGAACTGGTTTGAGGGCGGGGTTATAGTAACCAACGATTTCAACAAACCGCCCGTCCCTGGGGTTGCGCCTATCAGCGACAACAACGCGGTAGTGTGGATCCTTTTTTGCTCCACGCCGACTCAATCGAATTCTCAACACGAAGTGAACCCCCTCTTTTGTAAACAGTTATTCTACCAGAAGCAGACTAGATCTAAAAGCTGGAGACAGGGCTGGGACGATTCAGGAGAGCGACAAGGCCAGGACGCTCAACTCAGGTTGAATCTAGGTAGGCCTTTACCCAAGAAGCCCTTCTTGACCTGCTTCATCATCTTCCGAGCCTGTAGATACTGCTTCAACAACCGATTGACCTCGGATACGGGCCGCCCGCTACCTCGAGCGATACGACGCCGCCGGGAGGCTTTGATAATCTTGTAATCAACACGCTCTGCCGCTGTCATCGAAAAAATGATCGCCTGCAAATGATCGAGCTCTTTCTCATCGACCTGGACCTTGTCCAATCCTTTGAACATTCCAGTTTGAGGAAGCATCCCCAGGATCTGCTCCAACGGGCCCATTTTTCTGAGCTGCACCATTTGTTCCAGAAAATCGTCGAGTGTGAACTCGTCTCTCTGGATCTTACGCAGCATCCGCTCGGCCTGGTCCGCGCTGTCAGTCTCCTCCGCCTTTTCAACGAGCCTCAGGACATCACCCATACCCAGGATTCGACCGGCCATCCGCGCCGGATGGAAGACCTCCAGGGCGTCGTAAGCTTCACCTGTCCCAACGAACTTGATGGGCTTGCCACTGACCTCTCGAATCGACAGCGCCGCTCCACCGCGAGCATCGGCGTCCATCTTGCTGAGGATGACGCCGGACAGATTGAGGCGTTGGTCAAACTGCTGAGCAGAGTTAACCGCATCCTGTCCGGTCATGGAGTCCGCCACCAGCAAGATTTCCCGGGCTTCGACGGCGTCACGGATCGCTTCCAGCTCCTGCATCAGCTCTTCGTCGCTATGAAGCCGCCCCGCCGTATCGACGAGCAGCACATCAAACCCCATATTTCGAGCTCGCTGCCAAGCCTTTCTGGCTCGCTCCACCGGATCGACAAGCTCGGGATCTTCGAAGACCGAAATCTCCGTCGCCCCAGCAATCACGGACAGCTGCTCAATCGCAGCAGGACGATAGACGTCGGTCGAGACCATCAAGGTCTGGTAAGCCTTGTCCTTGAGCCACACCGCCAACTTTCCCGAAGTAGTCGTCTTCCCGCTTCCCTGCAGTCCAACTACCAGAATCACAGTCGGAGACTTGGAAGAAAGGGTCAGCTCTGCGGTCTCTCCGCCAAGCAGGTCGGTCAACTCGTCGCGGACGATGCCCACTATATGCTGCCCGGGTGTCAGGCTGCTCAAGACCTCTGCGCCCAGAGATCTTGTCTTTACACGAGAGATGAAGTTCTTGACGACCTTGAAGTTGACGTCCGCCTCCAGCAACACGATCCGCACCTGGCGCAGCGACTCCTCCAGATGCCGTTCGGAGATCCGACCTTCCCCTTTCAGGTCTCTGAGAATTTTCTGGATTTTCGACGACAGGCTGTCCAGCATAATTACACGACGGTCGCTGGGCATTGTACGAGCGTGGCTTAATGGGTGTCAAAAGGGACAGAAGAGGTCGCACGTCTGAACGTCGCACGTCCCTGATCTCCAAGACGTCAGCAGACTCGTCAGGCAGGAAACAATCTCGAGGACAGAGCAATATGAAGCCCAGCCTGGGACGTGCGACGTTCAGACGTTCAGACGTGCGACCTCTTCGACCGACTTGCGACGTCGGAAGAGGTTTGTTAGATTTCTCGCTTCTTTGAATTGACCATTACCGACTGTATTCTAGCGAGGTAGATCGATGGCAAATGGACTCAAAATCGCAGTGATCCCGGGTGATGGAACCGGACCGGAAGTGACTCGAGAGGCGTGCAAGGTCCTCGAGGCCGTTGCATCCCTGGAAGATTTTCGCTACGAGACCGTTTATTTCGACTATGGGGGAGACCGCTACCTCAAGTCGGGTGAAATCATCACTGAGCAGCAGATCGATGAATTCCGGGAGTTTGACGTCATGTATCTAGGTGCAATCGGCCACCCGGACGTGACTCCGGGGATCCTGGAGAAAGGCCTGCTGCTGACGATCCGCTTCCAGCTGGACCAGTACATCAATCTGCGCCCCGTCAAACTCTACCCGGGAGTCGATTGTCCTCTCAAAGACAAGGGACCAGAGGACATCCAATTCGAAGTGGTGCGTGAAAACACGGAAGATCTGTATTGCGGGGCCGGAGGTTTCCTGCGCAAGGGCACCCCTCACGAAGTAGCAACGCAGGAGATGATCGCCACACGTTTTGGTGCCGACCGATGTCTTCGCTGGGCCTTCGAGCACTGCCGAAGCCGTAACGATCGAAAGCAGCTCACACTGGTCCACAAGACCAACGTGCTTACCTACGCTGCCGACCTCTGGTACCGCGCCTTCGAGGAAATGGGAACGGCCGACTATCCCGACATCACCAGGGACTACAACCACATTGACGCGGCCTGCATGTGGTTCGTCAAGAATCCCGAGTACTACGATACTATCGTCGTACCCAATATGTTCGGCGATATCATTACGGACCTGGGGGCGATGATCCAGGGAGGCCTGGGCGTCGCGGCTGGTGGGAACATCAATCCCGACCCCGGCGGCTGCAGCATGTTTGAATGCATGGGCGGCTCAGCACCCAAGTATACAGGCCAGGATGTGATCAACCCCATCGCAGCAATCGCAGCGATGAGCATGCTGTTGCGAGTCGCAGGGGATCACAAGGGGGCAGAGAATATCCGCCGTGCAGGGGACCGGATCGAGCAAGCCATCAGCCGGACGACGCCGAAGATGAAAAGCATGTCGGCTGGGCGCATGGGGTACTCCACTACCCAGGTTGGCGACCTGGTTGCCGAGGCGCTCTAGCCACTGAGCTGGAACTTGAATAGTGAGCAGTCCGGAAACAGCCGAAGCCGATGGTGTCGCAAGTGGGGTAGACTGGCAATATCACGAGGCCAAGTCCGGCAGAGCCGCGAACGACTTGACCCGTTAGCAAGATGAGCCCAGGTTCCGAGGAGAGAGCCGGACAACAGCACAACCTCGCTTTCAGCGTAGAAGAGCAAGGGCCACCCTACACCCAGTGTAGCTCGCTTCGCTTCGCCAACCCTGGGCTACACGCAGTAACACCTTCGGCGTAAGTGAAAGCATTGCCGAGGAAGGCACCTCCGTGAAAGACTTCATCGTCGGAACCGCCGGACACATCGATCACGGTAAGACGATGCTTCTGAAGGCCCTTACGGGTATTGACGCC
Organism: Acidobacteria bacterium UBA6911; assembly: GCA_963579905.1. Classification (GTDB taxonomy): domain Bacteria; phylum Acidobacteriota; class UBA6911; order RPQK01; family JAJDTT01; genus CAUZIZ01. Next base: position 6,912 of record CAUZIZ010000029.1, read on the forward strand.
GACCGACTCCAGGAAGAGAAACGGCGTGGTATCACGATCGATATCGGCTTCGCCCATCTAGCCGTCGGACCCTACCGGCTGGGCTTTATCGATGTTCCAGGTCACGAGAAGTTCGTAAAGAATATGTTGGCTGGCGTGGGTGGCATCCATCTCGTCTTGCTCATAGTCGCCGCCGATGAGTCAGTCATGCCTCAGACGGTCGAGCACTTCGAGATTTGCAAGCTCCTCGGCATCCCCAGAGGGATCGTGGTTCTGACCAAAAAGAACCTGGTCGAGGAGGACCTGCTGTCCCTGGTAGAAGAGGAAGTACGCGATCTGGCGAGAGGAAGCTTTCTGGAAGAATCTCCGATTGTTCATGTCGACAGCGTATCGGGTGACGGGATAGAGCAGCTCAAGGAGGTCCTGCTAAAGGAAGTCCGGGAGCTGGAAAAGGATCAGGGTTCTCACAGAAGTCAGAATATGGTATTTCGCCTTCCGGTTGATCGAGTGTTCAGCATGAAGGGTTTTGGCACGGTGGTCACGGGCACGCTCTGGTCTGGTAGTCTCCAGAAGGAAGCGCTGATAGCCGCCTATCCTCAAAAAAAACCGGGCAAGGTCAGGCGTATCGAAGTCTTCAATCAGGAGGAGCCGCAGGCGTTTGCCGGCCAGAGGACGGCTCTCAACCTAACGGGTATAGAGCGAGTCCAACTCGAGCGGGGAACGATACTGTCGCACCCCGATTGCTTCTCTCCTTCCTATCATCTCGATGCGAAGGTGCAGCTGCTGGAGGACGCCCCAAAGCCTCTCAAGCACCGGAGTCCCATTCGCTTTCACCACGGGAGCGGCGAGTGGATCGGACGTCTCTACCTCTTGGAAAAAGATCCGGTGCTGCCGGGAGGATCGGCAATCGTTCAAATCCGTCTCGAGCAGCCTGTAGTCTGTATGCCTCGAGACCATTTCATCATACGCCGGTACTCGCCCCTGCGAACCATTGGAGGAGGTATCATCCTGGACAACGCTCCCTCCAAGCATCGCAAGAAGGAGCTCCCCCAGGTACTCTCGAGCCTGCAGGAGTTGGACCGGAGTCTAGTAGGCGACGTCCCCAGAGGCGACTTGGCGCTGGTCGAGTTCCTGGTCCAATCCAAGGGCTGGAGCGGAATCCTCTTGCCCGAACTTGTCTCCAGGACCGGATACCGCGAGGAACACCTGCTCTCGCTCCTGTCCCGGCTCGAAACAGTTCTCCTGGTGCCTCAGGACCCGGGTCTGGCGCTGTCCCGCTCGTCACTCGATGCTCTGAAGCGGCAAATCACGTCCTTCCTGGAGGAGTTTCATCGAGCGCAGCCCCTGGCTGCAGGGGTCTCGCGGGAAGAGGTGAAAAAGCGCTTCCTGGGTACCGCTAGTAGCTCCTATTTCCAGTTCGTCGTCCAGGCCCTGGAGGAGGAGGACCTGGTCCAGACTCAAACCACGACATTAGCCCTCCATGGGAGAAAAGTGGAACTCGGTCCGAAGCAGGAGCAGATGAGGCAGGAGATCTTGGATTCCATCGATCGAAGCTTCCCCGAGCTCCCGTCGCTGCGGGAGTTAATTCAGTCCTCTTCTCACCCTTCCCAAGAAGTCAAATCTATCTTCTACTACTTGCTGGAGGAAGGGGAACTCATTCGCATCAGCGAAAATCTGGTGGCTACCGCCAGCCAGATCGATGGTCTCAAGAAAAGGCTGAGCCAGAAGGTAGGTAGTGGAAAAGCCTTCACGGTTCCTGAGTTCAAGGATCTCTTCAAGATCAGCCGCAAGTATGCGATTCCCTTTCTCGAATACCTCGACCGAGTGAAGGTAACTCAGCGACTAGGAGACCAGCGCGTCCTGCGCTGATGGAGCGCTCGCATGAAACGTTTCTGGATCTTTGCTGCGGCGCTGCCTCTTTCGATCCTGGCGGCGCAGACCCCGTCCGAGTCCGATCTTCTCCAGTCCGCCGACGAGGTGCTGGCGGACGTCGTGCGCATTCGCCAGCTCCAGTCTAAGAGTCCCATTGCGAAGGGCCTCAAGAGCAGAGCCGAAATCGAAGTCTATCTCAGGGAGCGACTTCGGAAGGACTATCCAGCTGAGGAGGTACTCGCCGAACAGAAGCTGTTGATCAAGCTGGGTCTTATCCCAGATGACACCAATCTGGGGGAACTCCTGGTGTCACTGTTTACAGAGCAAATAGCCGGGCTATACGATTTCGAATCCGGCACCTTCTTTATCGCAAATTGGATCCCCCTGGAAATCCAGAAACCCGTGATGGCTCACGAGCTGACACATGCCCTCCAGGATCAGCATTTTGATCTGTCCAGCCTACTCCAGTCAGAAGCGGATAACGACGACGCTATGCTGGCAAGGGCGGCGCTGGTTGAGGGGGAAGGCTTCTCAGTCATGCTGCAGTACATACTGGATAGCATGGGAACAAGCTTCCTCGATATCCCCGATATCGTAAAACTGAGCCGAACCAGTCTCGCAGCAACTGCAGAACAGTATCCGGTCTTGGCCCATGCGCCCGAATACCTTCGTGAATCACTGCTCTTTTCCTACATCTACGGTGCCCGATTCGTGCAGGCCTACTTGCGCCGCAACAGTTGGAAGGAGCTGTCCAACCTATATGCAGACCTCCCGGGCTCGACGGAGCAGATCCTGCATCCGGAAAAGTACCTGGACGATCGCGACTCACCAGTCACGGTGGAATCATCTGAGGTGCCTTTGCAGCTCGAGGGTAGCTGGAAGCAGATCTTTCAGAATGTATTCGGGGAGTTCAGCCTCCACCTGTTGCTAAAGCAGTTCATCGACGTTCCGACAGCCGAACAAGCCTCGGCAGGATGGGACGGAGATTCGGTCCAACTGTATGAGTCCACGGCCGGCCAGCTAACCCTCATCGTGCTTTCGGTATGGGATTCCAAGAAAGACGCCGGTGAGTTCTTCGATGCCTATCAGAAGATCATCGAGAAAAAATATCCCAGCGCTCGCCCTCTCCCTCCAACTGAGCGGCCCAATTCATCCGTCACGGTTCTGGCCTGGGAAACGGATCAAGATTGGATCCAACTGCAGTGGGACGGAACCCGGGTGGAAGTGATCGAGAAAGAGGGGAGTAGTGAGCAGTGAGCAGTTGTGGAGTGAGCAGTTAATGTGCTGGACGGTGTGGTGAAAATGTGCTCTCGGTGACTGATGGCTCGAGACTGATCACTCGCTGACCACTCCATTACCGCTCACGCCACAACTCCACTACTGCTCACTGCTCACTCTTTTACCGACTGGCCCACGGGACAATGCGCGACCGATGACCTCCGCGGTCATGTTGCCCCCGCTCAGAACCAGCACGGTGTGCCTCACGGGGACCTTTCCCTCCATGATAGCAGCCAGGGGCACCGCACCTGAGGGTTCTACCACCAGTTTTTCTTCTTCCAAGAAGTGCCCAACGGCCCTCATAATCGTCTCTTCTTCCACGGCTTCTACCGCGTCGACATAGCGCATGATCAGGGGAAAGGTCAGATCGCCAGGACGGGTAACGGTGAGCCCATCGGCAACCGTGCGGCCTCGGTCGATCGCCATGGGCTGTCCTGCTTGAAAGGATAGATAGGTGGCATTGGATCCCCTTGGCTGGACTCCCCATACCTTGACGCTGGGCTTATGCTCCTTGAGCACCAGGGCGATGCCACTGATCAGCCCGCCGCCACTGATAGGCACAACCACGTTCTCCACCTCTGGCAGCTGCTGCAAGAGTTCCAACCCAATCGTCCCATTGCCTGCAACTGCAGCCTCATGATCATAGGGATAAATGACGGTTCGACCATCTGAAGCCTGGATATCAGCGACTTTCTCTGCCCTCGCCTCAAATCGATCCTCGCAGAAAACGACCTCTCCTCCCCACCTTCGCGTGCGCTCTACCTTAAGTGGACTTGAACTCCGCATCATCACTATCTTGGCCGAGATCCCGAGTTGGAAGGCAGCGTATGCGGCGGCCTGAGCGAAATTGCCGGAGCTCGAGGTCACTACTCCCCGATCCCTCTCTTGCTGAATCAGGCTCGCCACCTGGTTGTAGGCGGCTCGGATCTTGAAGGACCCGGTAACCTGCAGGTTCTCGGGCTTCAGATAGAGCCCCGTCCCGAAGTCCGAGGGTAATAGGGGGGTCACTCGGATCACTGACCGGAGCCGATCTCGCGCTTCCAATACCTGTTCGCTAGTCATAGGCAAGGACGATTGACTTCTCAGAGCGCCCACAATCTCACGTGGATCCTCGCACCCCGGAATGTTAGATTAAACGGACATATGAGCACCACGAGTTCCGGGGTGATTCCTGGAAGGGACAGCCGTCCCGTCTTCGCCATCACCAGGCTTCCTAAGAATCCCCAGGGTTTCCGAAAAACCAGTTCATTTAACCGGCTTCGCTCTGGACTGTCAAACTCGGATATCGTAGATTTCAAGTACTGTCTTGACGGGAGCGACCTAGAGAAAAGGGGACACAGGCTTTGCCACTAACAACTGCGACCTTGAACGGAATGTGGGCCGGAATGCCAGTACCCTGGGATCTTCGAGACCAGGTAGACGAGGAGTCGTTGCGAGAGAATATCAGGCGCATCTGTGGTGGCGGGGTTCACGGAGTCTATACCCACGGCACCACCGGTGAGTTCTACGCCCAGACACCCGAAGAATGGAGACAGGTAGCCCAGGCGACGGTGGAAGGGTGCGCTGACTTCCAGATCCCAACGCAGATCGGGTGCACGGCTCTTTGGACGGCAGAGGTCGTCCGTCGCGCTGAGTTCGCGCAGAGGATTGGCGCGGGAGCCATCCAGATCGCCTTCCCTTTCTGGTTGCCACTCACCGATCGGCAAGCGGTTGAGTTCATGAAAGACGTCACCAGAGCTGTTCCTGAAATGCCCATTGTCATCTACAATACGCCGCGCTCCAAGAAGACTCTCAGCCTCGACTTGCTCAAACGACTCCTAGACCAGAATATCCCGCTCATCGGCTGCAAGGGCGTGCGTAACAAAGAAGAGCTCGCGGCTATGTCGCGACTCGCTCCAGCGATTAAATTCTTCGTAGGAGAATCGGAACTTGCCTCGTTCTGGGCCTACGGCGCTCAGGGCTGCTACAGCTCCTTCATCTACGCCTGCCCCCAGTTCATGCTTCGCTACTATGAGATGTGCCGACAGCGGGACAGCAAATCCCTGCAGATCGGACGAGCACTTCAACAATTCGGAAAAGACTTCGTGGCTACGCGGTTCGAAAGAGGAATGTACGACACGGCCTTCGACCGTGTCTTCGCTACCATGACCGGCTTCCTGACAGGTCCCCTGCTCCGGAGCCGCAAGCCCTATGACTCACCCACCGAGCAGGATGTGGAAGAGTGTCGCCTCTGGTTCAAACGATACCTACCCCAGTTTTTACATGAGGTCTGACGCGTTTGGAGTGAGCAGTGGTGGAGTGAGCAGTGAAAAGTCGTTAGCAGTGAGCAGTTAACGCACTGGACGGTGCAGTGGAAATGTGGTCTCGGTGACTGATGGCTCAAGACTGATCACTCCACAACTCCACCACTGCTCACTATTTCACTTGCCTCAAATCAGCTCCAGCGCTCGACCCAGGGCGTCGGACAGACCTTCCGGACGAGATCCCTTTGCCTGAGCCTGATTCGGGTTCCCCCCACCGCGCCCGTCGATCAAGGGCGCTGCCTCGCGAATCCACTCACCCATATTGTAGGGCAGATCCGAGGAACAACCAAAGCAGAGAAAAGGAGCGTCAGACTTCAACCCCAGGAGAACAATTCGCTTCTCGCCTCCCCGGACAATTCGTCTCATCAGGTCCTGTACGACTCCCGGATCCCGTTGCTGCAGAATCTCGCATACCACCTGAACTCCTTCACGGACCTGGCTGCCCGCAAGCAGTTCCTCGGCCTCATACGAGAGCAGCGAGTCTCGGAGCTCCGAGATCTCCTTTCGCTGAGAATCCTCGCGCTCCAGGTGCTCCTGGGCCGCCTCCACCACCTCACGGTCCGTCTTGGAGTAGAGTTGCGAGAGTCGGGAGAGGGAATGGTTCTTCCAGCGATAGTCCCGAAGCGCCCGCCAACCGCAGTAGAACTCCACTCGAGCTCTCTTCTTGGCCCGTTCCCACTTGCGGATCTTGATCAGACCCACCTCGCCCGTGGAACGGCAGTGCGTGCCTCCACAGGCCGAGAAATCGAAATCGGCGATTTCAATGACCCGAATCATCCCTTCTCGCTCAGACAGCTTGCGAAGCGGAAGGTCGTGTTGCTCCTGGCTGTCCACGAAGCGAATCTCGATAGGGCGACTCTCGAAGATCACCCGATTCGCCAGGTCTTCTACTCGACAGATATCCTCGGAAGTGAGATCGTCACGCGCAAGGTCAATGGTGGCGCTCTCACGCCCCAAGTGGAATGAAACCGTCTCAGCCTCAAGTACTCTTGTGAATGCCTGGGAGAGAAGATGTTGTCCCGTGTGCTGCTGCATGTGGTCGAACCGCAACGACCAGTCGATCTCCCCTTCTACGGCCTGTCCTACCTCGACTCGGTTCCCCTGCAGCAAGTGCAGGACCGCCCCACCCTCTTCTTCCACCGCCAGTACTTCAAACCCAGCCAATTGCCCTCGATCACAGGGCTGTCCTCCTGAAGTCGGGTAGAAGCAAGTCTGGTCCAGCTGCACCATCGCTCCCTCGAAGTCGTCTTGTTTGGCCTTCACCACAGCGCTGAAACTGCGCTGATAGGAGTCCCGGTAATAGATCTTCTCCGTCATTAGCGTGCTGCGAAGGATATTCCATTGTACACAGTGACACAACGATGCAGCAGGCCAGACCGCCGTCGCGCTCGCCACAAACATCATCGTATTTATGGGACGGAGCACTAAGGGCTCTGTCAAGAATAACTTCGCAGAGTTGGCGCTCAGATTTGCGCCAGATTTGGCCGCGTACGATTGAGCGAAACGGCAGGCGTAGCCGGGCCTACGTTGAGGATTTAGCGATTGAGGAGCGGCCGAAGATGGTGTGAATCTGAGATGCCAGAATGTGAAGTTATTTTTGACAGAGCCCTTAGTCACTGGGGTCAGCGCCACGTGGTACGATGACGATTATGGAGGACAGTATGCTGAGAATTAATTCAGTCGTTCTTTGCGCTCTCCTACTGACGCTTGCTGGTTGCGCTGAACAGCCGAGTGAGGAACTCGAAGCGGCACGCAAGGCGGTAGAGGACGCCCGGGCGGCGGGTGCGGATGTATATGCTGGATCGGAATTTCGCAACGCATCCAGTGCCCTCAAAGAAGCTGAAGCCGAGATCACCGTCCAGGACGAGTCGTTCGCTTTGGGACGAAGCTACGACAAAGCCATTGAACTCCTGAGCACCGCGTCGACCCAGGCCGAGACGGCAACTTCCGCTACCGCAATCAACAAGACCAAGGTCAAGGGTCGGGCAGAGGCGGACAAGACCGAGGCCGAAGCGGCGCTCAAGCAGGCTGAAGCGTCCTTGACGAAGGCACCAAGAGGGAAGGGATCTCAGGCAGATATAGCCGCTCTGGAGGCAGATGTAGCGTCCGCCCAGGCTTCCATCTCAGAAGCCGAACAAAACTATCAAGCGGGAAGATACAAAGAGGCGCTTGATGGGTTTACTTCGGCTAAATCCCGATCTGAAGGTGTCCACAACGAGATCCAGCAGGCGATTGGGAGAAGACGAAGATAACGCGTGTTGGCTTGAGCCCAGGACCGAAGGGAGCCGACAACTACGAGATCTGCTCGAAGTAGATTGCCTTCCCGGAGGTCCTACCATTAGTGAGGTGCCGTTGGCTAGATCCCACGGACGACTCAGTGCTGGAATCGCGGCTTTTCTGATCTTGATCGCGGCTGCCGTCAGGCTCCTCTCGGTTGGCGGAAGCCAGGCAACAGATCGATTCTCCTCAAACGCAGCAGCTCTCCGGGACGAGTTCTCGGCACTCGAGCTAGAGTTGGAATCCCTCGAACCCAAAGGCCCCTATATCCTGATCGACACCGCCGAGAACCGGCTCTACCTCAAGCAAGGGGAGAAGATATTGTTGGATGCCGTGTGCTCAACCGGAAGCGGCCGGCGCTTGCGTGCGGCCGGAAGAAGTTGGAGCTTCGACACACCAAAAGGGCACTTTCGGATCCTTTCCAAAGAGGACGATCCGATTTGGGTAAAACCTGATTGGGCCTTTCTGGAGGAGGGAAAACCCGTTCCAACCCGAGAGGAGGATCGGGTGGAGAAAGGGGTCCTCGGCGAACACGCACTCGGCTTCGGTGATGGCTATTTCATCCACGGCACCCTCTACACGCGGCTGCTGGGCCAGAACGTAACTCACGGGTGTATCCGCTTGGGAAGAGAGGACCTGGACTACTTGAACCAGACCGTTCCACTCAACGCCGAAGTCTATATCTACTAAGTAGACCAGCATGCGATGGGCTTTACTGTTTTCGGGCTTGTTGGCGGTGGCGCCGAACTCTCTGGGATTGGACCGCGAGAGGACGGCCCAGCAACTACGTTATCGGCTCGAGCTGGCAGCAGGATCCCTGCCCTATCTCCTCATTACCCCGGGATCTACTGTGATCTTCGTCAAGGGACTGCAGGTCAAGCGCCTACCCATTCGTGAAGCCACCGGACTGGGCCACGGGAAATCCAGGGCTTCGCAGGTGGAAACAATGATGCCGGTGGCGCCAGTCAGGAAGATCATATTGAGAGCAGACGAACCACGCTTCGACTCTACCCGGGTTGCCCCCGATGAAGCTGTGAGCGTCGATGACATGCCGAAGTCGTTTCTGGTGGAACTCAGGGATGGATCGCTCTTCTACGTCAGATCTGGCGCCTGGCACGGAGTGAGCTACTGGTTTCGGGAAAAAATTCTGCAGTTGCGGCTGACCTGGTCGTACCTGGGGGTGATCCTCACGGGCAACTTGGACGCCTCTCTTATCCAGTTGGAAATGGATGGCTCTTGGGCACGCCGCCTTTTCTGGACGCTCCAGAAGGGCAGCGGCGTGATCTATTAGTGCAGCGCGCCATAAGTTCTGAACCAGTGTTCAGGAGCCCCTCGTCGCCGCTGGAGTTGTTGCACTCGCTCGTGACGCCTAGCCAGCGACAACGATTGACTACTGTCCCCTGGCTCAGAACTTATGGCGCGCTGCACTAGCTCATCAAGGCCATTGAGGTGAACCTGCGGCAGAGGACTCCTCCTCGTCTTCATCCCCCCCCTCCGGCCATATCGCCGCTCCCGATACGATTGTTGGAGGCGTTTCCACTGGCTCTTCGCTCGCTGTCGGCTCCCCAAAAAAGCCATCCTTTGACAGCCGCGCACTCCCCAGAAGAATACAGCCAAAAGCGTAAGCCCAAAGCAGCAGAGTAACGGAGATGAAGAAGGGGCCATAGATTTTCTGCAACGACCAGGCTGGAGCAAATGCCCTGAAGATTAGGTTCCCAGCTGTCCAGAACAGAGCGGAAAAAATGACTTCCGGCATCATGCCTCGAGTCTCGTCGCTTCGATTCGGAAGATATCGATACACCATGAAAAACAGCAAGAGCGTGAGAAGCAACGAAATACCAAGATAGCAGATCGTCTCAATCTCACCCACGAGCCCCTCTCGAAGGTCTAACAGATCCTGTGTCAACATTCGAGCCATCCTGAGGATCCCGACGCAGATCAGTGCCACAACTCCGAATAAGACGACCATGAACGATCCCAGAAACTGGCTCACGGAAAAACGACGTGGCTGGGTGACTCGGTAGGCAGAATCCAGTCCCGCTTCCAGGCTGAAAAAGAAGGCGGATACGCCCCAGACCAAGAGCAGGAAGGAGAAGGCGTGGATACTTCGAATCGGTTGCGTGTAGACCCTTAGATTACGAATGATGAAATCCTGAGAAACCGGGAAGAAATAGTAGAGGGAGTCGAAGATGACCTCCTGAAGCTCATTCCAGTGCAGATGATGGATCAAGGTTAGCAGCAGAGCGATGAAGGGAAAAACCGAAAGAAGAAAACTGAAAGAGATCGAAGACACCAGAACCACACCGTCGCGCCCGCAGAGATAGAGGATTGTACGGTAGAACACGGCAAATCTCGAGACCGATCTCTCGCCGGAGTCAGGAGGTGAAGGTGGATCGCCGGATGGCTCACTTGCGGGAGGCACAGGAGGGTGCACCGGCGGTAAATCGCTGGTCGACATTCCTTCAGCTGCAAAAGGGAACGAAGGGCACGATCGAGACAGTCACAGGTGCAGGTTACAGCTTGCAGGTTGCAAGTTCTACTGGTTTGTTTTCACCGGGGGACGGACTTGCACCGGGGGACGGACTTGCCGCAGGCAGGTTTCAGAGGTCAGAGGAAGGAAGCAATGGGGTGACTTGATTTGGTTCGGGGAAAGGCGACCGGCCAGGCCAACTCAACCTGAGCTGACCGGCGCTTCGTCACTCGGGACAGTGCCCGCGTGACTTAGCCTTCCTCCTTCCTCACTCCCTTCCTCATTCCTCTAACCGAGGGCAGGCTTAGCATTTTTCAAGTCCCGCCAACTCATGCTAGTCATTTCGGCAGGCCCCTCGATAGAGTTTGTGAGAGTCATCACGTATCCCTGCAGGTTGGCCCGATCGCAAGGGGATTCTCCTATGGGAAAAAGGGATTCAATGCAAGACAGCAACCACCTCGGTTGACGAGCATCCAAACTTTGGGGTCTCATGTGGGCAGGGAATTCGAGACGGCATGCGGCTTTCACAGGAGCGGGACTCTTGCACGAGAGGATCCCAAACGGGCATGAGAGGGCTGCGATGCTGAAAGGGAAATCGATGAAGCACGCATTCGTTCTGTTCGGCTTGATCCTGCTGGCGATTGGACTGGGATCAGGACCTTTCTCCCAGTCCACAACCGGAAAAATCTCCTTGTGGCCCTACGCTCTTGCCGCTCAGGACTCGGCGGACGCCGAGGGAGGCATGGCGATTGCGGTAATCGCCGAGTTGGCCGACCCCAAGCCATCCGTGCACCGGAATGCGGCGAAAGTGGTGGTTGGTAATTGGCATATGGGGTACACCCCCATGGTCTTGGAAATGATCTCTCTGTTACCTCAAGGCGATCAGAGAGCAAACAATATGTGGCAGATGCTCAAGCAGGCAACCAAGCAAACGCTCCCCAAGGATACGCACACCTGGTTCAAGTGGCTTTGGAAGCAGGACATCAAGACCCACCCTGACTACCCAGTATTCAAGGCAACCCTCTTCTCTTCCATCGACAAGCGCTTCAACTGGTTCTTCTACGATGGAATGAGGCTTTCCATTCGACTCGACGAGATTCTCTGGGGAGGCGTCAAGCTCGACGGTATTCCGCCGCTGGAACATCCGAAGATGATCTCGGCCAGCGAAGCCGAGTATCTGGGCAAGAATGACATCGTATTTGGGGTCTACGTCAACGGCGAGGCCCGCGCCTACCCCAAGAGAATCCTCGCCTGGCACGAGCTCTTCAACGATACCGTCGGAAAGGTCAACGTGACCTGTGCCTACTGTACCCTCTGCGGGTCGGCAGTGCTCTACAACCAGAAGGTAGGGGACAAGACCTTCAAATTCGGCACCAGCGGCTTTCTGTATCGCTCCAACAAGCTCATGTACGACAGAAAGACCAATTCTCTCTGGTCCGCCTTGGAAGGGGTCCCCGTCTCCGGCACTCTGGTGGGTTCCGGACTGCGGTTGGAAAGACTCCCTATCGTGACCACCAAGTGGAAGGACTGGAGGGAACGGCATCCCACGACCAAGGTGCTCTCGCTGGAAACAGGTCATCGGCGGAACTACGGGGAGGGAGTTGCCTACAGCGACTACTTCTCCCACGACAAACTGATGTTTCCGGTCCCGCTTGACAGCCCTGACCTGCGAAACAAGCAGGAGGTGGTGGCCCTGATTCTGGATGGCGAAGCGGTGGCGTTTCACCCCTCGTTTCTGAAGAAGAACAACCTTCACCAGGAGGATGTCGGAAACGGGTCAGTCGTCATCTTGACAGACAAGTCCGGTTCTAGCCGAGTCTACGACGCAACCGGCCTCACCTTTTCCAAATGGGACCGCAAGGCGGAGGTCAAGGACAGCCAGGGCCAGACCTGGGAGATGACGGAAGAAACGCTGATCGGATCTGCCGGTGAAAAAAGGAGACGCATCGCCTCAAACCGCTCCTTCTGGTTCGGCTGGCATGCACAGTTCCCCGAGTCACGACTAGTCAAGTAGAGCTCCTCTTCCCTGGCCGCAGCAGCGACGAGCCTGTCAACAAGTACAGACCAATCGAACACCAGAAGACACCCGAAAATCCGATCTGTACCGCTACCATAACAGCCAGGGAGGTTCCGAGAACCGAGCCGACTCCGTTCAAGGCCCAGGCCCAGGGGACTTCCTCTCGCCTGATGCTCTTGATGCCTAGAGGCAGCAACCGTCCCAGTACAGTTCCCAGTCCCACGATCGGTATCGCCAGCCAGAAAAAACGGATCCACAACGGCCAGCCGAAGCCGACCTTCAGCCACAACGGAAACACCCAGATACCTATGAAAACAGAGCCGGCGGCGACTAGTGATGACTGGCTCAACAGCTTGGAGATTTGGTCCCTGGCGACCCGGCTAGATCTCCAACTCCCGCAGGCGCAGCCCAGTAAAAGAGCGCAGACCACCGTCGGGAAGGCGTAGCTCGGATGACCCACAAACTGAATGCTCCTTTGAATCAGCACGGTCTCCATCATCATGAAGGCGATGCCAATCGAGAGAAAGAAGAGACCGTCACCCAGGCGAACACTCTGCTTCCGTTTGGACACCACCATCGGTAGCAGAAAACAGACCGAGGTAAGAACGCACAGCACTACAAAGGTAAGCAGCAGTATGAAGAGACCAGCGTTGTTCTTTCTCACTTCCTCCGGCGTGTTCCATACCGACAATAGATCCGACCAGTTGAGGGTGAAGAAGAAGAAGGGTTGGTCGTCCGTGGGAGGCCGCACGTTCAGAGGGTACTGTTCGAAGAACTCCTGTCTGTCGTCGGCTTGGATCAGCTGGTAGAAGGGTGTCGTCTCCTGGCGACCCGGATCGTAGAGCAGACGGTAACCCTTCTGGGAAGCAGCGGTCCGCAACACCGAGAGTTCCTGCTGGGAGAAAGGCAACTTCTTGATAAAAATGACGGCGGGTGTTCCTTCTCCCTGGGTAAAGGAGGGGTCACTGATCAGGAAGATCTTGTCCTGTGGGTGAGGGATGCCCTGCTGCTCCATCGCCTCCAGCGCCAGGCCAACGAGCCTCAGCGTCTGCTGCGGTGGATCGAACGACCAGCGCCCCAGGGTCAGAATCCCATCCTCGCGGAGCCGGCGAAAGTAGAGCTCGAACGCCTCCACCGTATAGAGATAACTCTCGCTGAGGGTAAGAGATCCCCCTGAGGTAGCGGCCCAGGTGTCCACTGCATTCCCCTGAATCACGTCGAACTGACCGTCGATCCGCTCGAGAAAGCTTCGGGCCTCGTCGATGAATACCTCGACTCCTGGCCGGCTTATCAGTTTGCCGGAATAATCGTAATAGCGGTCCCGAAGCAGATCCCGCACAATGATTGGATTGATTTCGACTCCGACCGCCGAGTGACCTGCCAGCCGCGCTGTCAGGATATCTCTGCCGCCTCCGGAACCCATGATCAGAGCCCTTCCATTACTCCGCAAGCGATAGACTAATCCGGTGATGGCGGAGAGCAGTTTTTCGCCAGCCTCGGCGGTTTGCCCTTCCCCACTCAATATCTCGGTGCTGGCGTCGGCATCAATCTGTACTATCTTTCGATCACCCGCATCGAGGACCGTAACCCGGGAGAAGGCGTTCCACTTCGAAAATTCAAGGACTGGCTCCACCCGCCCCTTCACGTAGTGCAAGCGCAACCAATCACCGGCCCATCCCAGGGCAAAAACCAACAACAGTCCCCCAACCGCTGCAAAAAGCGATGCCCTTCCTCGACGTGGAGCCACCAGAAGCGCCGTTGACAAGAGAAAACACCCGGCGATCCAGGTCACCCGGATCGCGTCGATCCACTGAATCAGGAAGAGACTACAGCTAGCGCCCAGCGCCGCACCCAGGACGTCCCAACTGTAGAGTCGAGAGACCAGCTCCTGTCGATGGGTGTATAGCAGTGAAAGGAATAATCCACAGAAAAAGAAAGGGATAATACAAACACAAACCGTGCCTATCAACCTGCCAACGTTGCTCCAGGTCCAAAGATAGGGAGAGACCGGAAATCTCAGCACCACACCCAGACAGAGTGGCAGTGAGGCTGCAGCCAGAAAGGCGATCCAACCCAGATAGGATTCCGCACGTCTCCGAAAAAAATCAGTGACGACGTGCACAATGGCGCCAGATCCCAGTCCAAACAGAGCAATGGAAAGCACCAGGAAAGCAAAGTGGTACATGAGGGTCACCGAAAAAATCCGAGTCAGGGTCACTTCGGTGATCAGCAGGGCACAGGAAAATGATGCGACGGCAAGGTAGATTCTCACGAAGCGTCAGGTTACAGGTCGGGAACAAGAGATCGCAAGTCTGCAAGTCTGAACGTCGCACGTCCCAAGTCGTGGCTCACCGGTGGTGGGTTTTCGAACTTTCAGGTTTCCGCCGCTGTCAATTCTAAGCGGTTCGCACCCGGCTAAGAGACGTGCGCCCTCTTTGGACTTGCGACCTCTTTTGATTGACTTGCGACCTGCGACTTGCAACCTGTAACCTGTTCCCCCATGCGCCTGACCAATCGAGTGGCCATCGTAACTGGAGGTAGTGCTGGGATCGGACGGGGGATCGCGCTCGAGTTGGCTCGAGCCGGGACCAAGGTTGTCGTTGCCGATATTCAGGAGCAGCCCAAACAAGGCCGGTACTACGAAACCGATACGACCACCACAACGCTGGAAGAGATCAGGGCACAGGGCGGCGAGGGTCTTTTTGTCGAGCTCGATATCGCTCAGGAGAGTGCGGTTCGAGGCCTCTTCGAGCGGGCGGTTGCCCGCTTCGAAGGGCTGGATATCCTTGTCAACAACGCCGGCACGCACATCCCTGGAACAGCGGAAAAATTGTCGGTGGCGGATTGGGATCGGGTCATGGCTGTAAACCTCAGGGCCTTGTTTCTGACCACCAAGATGGCCATTCCCCTTCTGAGAAAATCTGCAGCCGGTCGCATCCTCAATATCGCCTCGGTGAATGCATTCGGTGGCGGTGCAGGCCCCGCCTACGCACCTAGCAAAGCCGGAGTAGTCAACCTGACCCGCGATACCGCCCTGGAATTGGCTCAGGATGGAATCACCGTGAACGCCATCTGTCCGGGATACGTTGAGACACCTATCCAGGACTACCTGACACAAGAACAGATTGAAGAGTCCCGCCGGCGGACACCTTTGCCTCGCTTTGGTACACCTCGAGACATCGGGCAGGCCTGTGTCTTTCTGGCCTCCGACGAAGCTTCCTGGATCACGGGGACCGCCCTGCCTGTGGATGGTGGTTGGTCGGCTAGCGTTTAGGCAACAGCCTGGACGGGACCAAGAGGAGAGAATTGCATGTCGATTTCCGAAGTAGCCAAATCCAATAGACGCCGCTTCCTGAGGCTGGCCAGCGCCCTGGGCATCGGTCTGGGCTTCAGCCTCTGCAGGGACAGCAAGAGACGCTCCTTCGTGCTTTCCGCGACGGTTGATTTCCCAGACGATGTCGGCTTCGGCCTTTACACCGAGAAGCTCCTGGACGAGATGATGTCCCAGATCAAAAGCATGGGCGTCCAACGAATCTACTGGCTCTACTACGGGGACGTCGACCCGCAGTCCTACTGGGCTGGGACCATGTTCGGCTATATGAAGTATGGGGCCAAGATGCTGGAGCAGATCGGAGAACCTGTAAAGGCGGTGACGCCAATTGCCCACAGACACGGTCTCGAGATCTACGGCGTATTGAAACCTTTCAACACCGGGATGGCGGGGATCTACCCGGAGGGTTCTCCCGAGGCGGAAACGACCAGTATCTCGCGCATCGGAGGCACCCTTCAGCAGGCCATTCCTTTCATCGAGCAGCACCCTCATACCCGCGTTCGACGTCGGCCTCTTGATCTTCCGTCCAACCTTGGCTCTACTCCCGTCAAGAAGATCCGCCTGATCAAGCACGAAGACTCGCCCACGCGGATCAAACGCGAAAACCTTCAGATATGGACCAGTCCCAACAACTATGACTACGTGCTGAAAAAGGTGCCATTCCGTTTGACCGAAGAGGTAGAAGCCTCCGACCGGGAGGTGCGGGACTACTATGGCAGTCTGATCACGGCCAAGGGTGCTCCAGTCCGCACCCTGACTCTGGAAGGCTTGAATCAGGAGGATGAGTTCATCCTGGTCACCACCGACTTTGAGGACGAGGAAGGAGATTTCCGGAATACCGCGATGGCCATGGCCGAAGCCTATGGGCCTGAACCGGACCCTCTCCCCATTGTCGTGGCCACGCGCAGTGCGATTTGGATCAGGCCCAGAGACTTTCGCGAGGGTGGTCTGGAGTTTGATTCCGGTCTCGGACCCTACCAGGTAGATCTGGATGTGAATAACGCCTCCACCGAAGGAACCATGTTCGGGATCGTCAAGAAATCGAAGTGGAACTGGGGAGGCTGCATTGCCTTCGCCCGGGGCAAGAACGACCATTTACCTTGCACGCCATGCGAAGTCTATCCCGAAGTCCAAAAGCTCTGGATGGGTTGGGTCGATCGGCTGATCGACGCCGGTGTCGATGGAGTCGACCTACGCATCTCGGCGCACGGCTCGCTCGCCAATGATGCCTACGAGTATGGATTTAATGAGCCCATCCTCGAGGAGTACCAGAAGCGATTCGGAGCCGATCTCCTGGGGGATGGCTACGACCTCGAGCGACTGTCCCAACTGCGAGGCGAGCACTACACGGCATTCGTGCGACAGGCCAGCCAGCGGGGTCCGTTCGGCGAAGAGGAAGTTCCAGGTCCACGTCCATACCGAAGCTTTTCGGCCAGACCCCT
Source organism: Acidobacteria bacterium UBA6911 (assembly GCA_963579905.1). Classification (GTDB taxonomy): domain Bacteria; phylum Acidobacteriota; class UBA6911; order RPQK01; family JAJDTT01; genus CAUZIZ01. The sequence continues at coordinate 23,881 of CAUZIZ010000029.1, forward strand.
GTCACGGTCAGCTGATGGGATTTCCCGCCAACCTCCACTTCGACTGGAAAGCCTGGTTGAAACAAGGACTGGTGGACGGGATTACGCTCCGCACGAGCTGGTTCGAGGCACCCGAAGCCGATCGCGGACTACTGCACCACGCCTTCTCGGACCCGGTAGTGGAAGAGGCGTTGAGGCTCACCGGTGAGTTGGGAATACCCGTCTATCTCAACCGCTACCTCAAACGCGCCAACAGCATCGAAGAATATGTTTCCGACCTGGGAAACATTTTCCAAAACGAGAGATTCGCAGGCTTCGACATCTACGAATTCGCCCACGTCTCGCGTCCCACTCCCAACGCGAGTGAACTAGTGCCAGTCGAGGATCGTCTCGAACAGATTCGGGAAAAAGCGAAGACGCTTGGGATTCGATAAAAGAGGTCGCACGGCGATTAAAAAGGTCGCACCTCCCAAGTCGTGGCTCACCGGTGGTGGGTTTTCGAACTTTCAGGTTTCCGCCGCTGTCAGTTCTAAGCGGTTCGCACCCGGCTAAGAGACGTGCGACGTTCAGACGTGCGACCTCTTCTTTAGCACATTCAGGTGATCCCTATACCCAGACCGAACGGCGATGAAGTCACTGTGCTCCAGGAGAAGCTCGCGGCTGATTTGACGAATCTCGGTGTCCTCGGCTGCAGAGATTCCTTCATCGGAAGAGGAGACTGCAAAGAGACATTCCAGCAGCTTGAGTTTGTCTTCGCGGGCCGCAATCTTGTTAAATTCTCTCGTTACTAGAAAATTCTCGGTTCCTCCGAAGAGGAGGCTCTGGGTCTTGGCGATCTGAACTACCAGACCTGCCTGTGCCTCGGGGACTGACCCGATCTCTTTGACGATTCTCTCCATCTCCCTGATTTCGTCCTCGCTGATGTCGAGGTCCGCGTGGGCTACGCGACTCAGGATGAAGGCGAAGGCCGCTAGAAACCGGGATTGATCGGGCGGCAATTCCTCCAGAGCACGTGTAATCTTTCGGATGGTCTCGGCGTCCTCCCCAGTATCGCCACTGGCCTTCCCTGACGGTCCCTTACCTTGTAATCCCAGAAACTTCCAGATCGACATGTTAACCCCCCAAAGCCAGATCCTCGACGCTTTCAACCTGAGCCCAGGTTCCACTATCGATGGAAGTCTCTCCTGCCAGTCCCACCAGATGAGCCTGGGCCAGGGCTACGGCATCCGCTCCGGTCGACCCATTGTTAGCGACTGCGTCCAGGAAATCCGCCACGCACTCATGCATTCCCGGCCAACCAACATGGGGCTTAAGCGCAGGGACGAGCTCTGATCGCCACTGGCCCTCGGCTTTCGTTCTCATCCTCAACTCTCCCGTGAAGAGGTCCTCGACCAGATCACCCTCATCTCCGCAGACCTCAATCTGCGTTTCAGGCCCACTACACACGCTGGTAATGCTGGCATCGAAGGTCCCCCAGATCCCGCCGTAGTCCAGTTGAACCAGTGTATAACCCTGCATCCGACCCGGCGTTCCCCTGCCGTCCTGGACCAGCACTCGTTCTGCAGATCGTCCAACGACCCGATCCAAAGCGTCGACGTACCAGGCCACTAGCGAGTGCATCAAGCTGATCTGGGCATCGGGCGCAGGTTTCCAGGAGGCACGCATTCTAATACTCGCCGTCCGTGGCTCTCCGATTGCCCCCTCGGCGACTAACCGTGCCGCTCGATTGACCACGGGAACAAATCTCAGTTCCATGTCGGCTTGAGTGATTTGGGGAGCCGACAGGAGCCGACCCAACACCGGTCGAATTCGATCCAGACTCTCGGCTACCGGAGGCTCATAGAAGAAGGGCAGGCCAGATTCGATGGCAGCAAGGATTGCTGCCTCATGCTGGCTGTCAGGTAGGGCAATGAACACCGCGTCCAGATCCGGGTCCTCGAGAAGGGCTTCGAAGCCTTCGTAGACTCGCACTTCAGAACCCAGCTCGGCCCCAACCCGCTCCCGGGTGGCCAAACTAACTGCCGCAGCTGCAACGATATCGGCGGAGCCAGCACGCTGGATCGCGGGCACATAAGCCTCTCGCGTCCAGCCTCCGTATCCCGCCAGTCCCACTCTCAACTTGGACATACTTGGTGGACTGTAACATAAGCGCCGTCGGAGAGCTGGCACCAATCACGGCTTACGGCCAGGGGCGAAACGCGATCGAGGAGTGTCGCGTACTGGATTCCCGACCCTGATCTGTAGCATGATCCACCCGAGAGGAGACATCGATGGAGCACAGAAGCTATGGTCTGCTGAAAGGCAAGAAGGGAATCGTCTTCGGACCCTTGAACGAGCAAAGCCTGGGATGGCACATCGCACTGGCCTGCCACAGAGAAGGGGCCAAACTGGCCATTTCTAATATAAAGCTCGCTTTTCGTATGGGAAGCGTGCAGGAGCTAGCGAAGCTTTGTGACGACGCTCCCTTGATTCCCTGTGACGCCAGTTCGAGCGAAGATGTCGAGTCTGCCTTCGATCAGTTGAAGCAAAGCTTGGGCAAGGTAGATTTTATCGTCCACTCCGTTGGCATGTCACCCAACGTACGGAAGCTGAGATCCTACGATGATCTCAACTACGAATGGTTTCACAAGACTCTAGATGTATCAGCACTCTCTCTACACCGAATCGTAAGCCAGGCCTTGAAGGCCGACGCCCTCAACGAAGGGGGAAGCATTGCCGCACTCACCTATATCGGTGCCCAGAGAGTCTTTTCCCGCTACTCCGACATGGCAGACGCCAAGGCTTTGCTCGAGAGTATCACGCGTAGCCTGGGCTATCACCTGGGGAAAAGAGGCATCCGCATCAACACCGTCTCACAGAGCCCCACCAAGACGACTGCAGGCGGAGGAATCAAAGGCTTCGATCAGCTTTTTGATATCGCCGATAAGATGTCCCCCCTGGGCAACGCCCAGGCCGGTGACTGCGCCGACTTTGTAGTAGCGCTACTTTCCGACCTGTGTCGCAAGGTAACCATGCAAAACATCTATCACGACGGTGGCTTCAGTTCCGTAGGAATCAGCGATTCCGTCCTCGATGAGCTTTACGGCGAACGGGAGACGTAGACAACAAAAGAGGTCGCACGTCGGTCGAAGAGTCGCACGTCCCAGGTCAGTCGCCCCCCCAGGAAGCCCTGGCCCCATTCGAGAAAGAAACTTGGAGTCCCGGCCGTGGCGGCGGTCTCCAGGCCGCCATGTATCGAGCCAAAGGCTCGAAAAAGAAGAATACTTCGGCCTGGAGACCGAACCCACGTCGACCCGCCGGAGCCAAATGAAGTTTCAGCTTAGGGATCACCGGTGGTGGATCCTCAAGATTTGAGGTTTTCGCGCTATCAGTTTCGAAGCTGGCTGCTGCCGGCCAAAGGACGTTCCGACGTGCGACTCTTAAGCTTAAGATGCCTCCGACTGCGCATCAGACAACCGTCGATAGAGTAGAGAGCGGTTGAGAAGGCTCTGGTGATCCCCGATGTCGATGATGCGTCCGGCGTCGAGCAAGACGATCCGATCGGCCTTTCGCACCGTTGACAGCCGGTGGGCTATGACGAGAGTCGTGCGGTTCTCCATCAGATTGTGGAGGGCATTTTGAACCAACTGCTCGGACTCACTGTCCAGTGCCGAGGTGGCCTCGTCCAGGATCAGTATAGGGGCCTGCTTGAGAATCGCCCGAGCGATAGCGATTCGCTGGCGCTGCCCGCCTGAGAGCCGTTGCCCTCGGTCTCCTATGACGGTGTCGTAACCATTTGGAAGGGCCTCGATGACATCATGGATGAAGGCAGCCTTGGCCGCTTCTTTGATCTCATCCGAGGAGCAATCTTCCCGGCCATAGCCGATGTTGTTCGCCACTGAGTCGTTGAACAGAAAGGTGTGCTGAGTCACGATGGCGATCTGATCCCGTAGAGAATCGAGTCGAGCTTCGCGGATGTCGACACCATCAATCGTGATGCGTCCCGAGGTGACGTCAAAGAACCTGGGAATAAGGCTTGCCATGCTCGACTTTCCGGCGCCACTCGGACCCACTAGCGCGACGATCTCCCCCCGCCCTATCGAAAGATCCAAATCCTGCAGAATGGCACCCTCTCCACCATCTTCGTAGCTGAAGGAAACCCCTTCGAACGCGATCTCTCGGCTAAAAGGGATAAGCGTCCGGGCCTCGGGTAGATCTGGAATCTCCATGCGGGTTGCCAGGAGATCGAAAATCCGGCCGGCTGAGGCCGAGGAATGTTGAAAATGCAGATGCATACGAGACAGCTTTCTGACGGGTTCATAAAGCCGGAAGAGAGCGACCATGAACACGGCGAAAACACCGATCGTGAAACCTTGGTTCATCTGATGGTGCGCGTAGAGAAGGAAAGGGAAAAAGGAGAGGTAACCGATAAACTCGATCAAAGGCGAATTCAAGGCACCGATGCGCGCTGCCTTCAAATTGACCCGGACCAGATTCTGGTTGAGTTTCTGAAAACGCCTCTTCTCGTAATCCTCCATGGTGAACGCCTTAACGATCTGGTTTCCTGCAATCGCTTCTTGCAAGGCGTGACTTATTTCTTCCAGGTGTTCCTGACTCCAGCGACTGGCAGTACGGATTTTTCGGCCCAGGTTGAGAATGATGAACAGCACTAGGGGTGCGGCGAGAAAAGACAGGAGAGCCAGCCTCCATTCCGTGTACATCACCAACCCAAGGAAGAAAAGAAAGAGGAAAATCTGTCGAAGAAAATCAGTCAGGATCCTGCTCACTGCAATCTGCAACCGTTCGGTGTCGCTAACCACGCGAACCATCAGCCTCCCACTGGTATTCCTGGAAAAGAAGGCAAGCGATTGCTCCAGGAGATGCCCGTAGAGGTCATTCCTCAGCGCGGCCACCACTCTGTGGCCGGTATAGCCCATGGCATACTCCGCACAGTAGAGAAAGAGACCCTTCAGAAAGGCAAATCCAACCAGGACATAGGCGATCCGCGCAAGCGGATTCTCGTGGAGACCCAACCAGTTGTGGAGAAAGGCGAACTTGCCCTCTACGGCAGCGCTCGCCTGCGCGTCGTCACTGGACCACTGATTTAAAATGGGAGACAGCAGCGTCACGGGAACAATCTCGAGGGCACCGGTGAGAATGAGCAGGATCAGCGCCAGGACAAGGATGGGGAGATACGGTCGAAGATAGGGAAAAAGCTTGCGGATCTCGGTCACTTCAGACGATTGTATTCTAAATTTCAGGTCTCAGCGATTGGTCCTTTTTCTGTCGAGGCTATGTCGAGGCTATAATGAATTGTCGATCATATATAGGAGCTTTAGCGAACATGGACTACACGAAGGTAGATTGGGAACGTACCACTGGAGCCCAGCTTTACCGGCATGCCAAAACCAAAATCCCAGGTGGGACGCAGTTATTAAGCAAGCGTCCCGAGAGATTCTTGCCTAAGCTGTGGCCTTCCTATTACAGCCGAGCAAAGGGCTGCGAGGTCTGGGATCTGGATGGCCGTCGGCTCATAGACGTCAGCATTCACTCGGTTGGAAACAGCCTTCTTGGCTTTGCCGATGACGATGTCAACGCAGCGGTCAAGGAGGCCATCGACAAGGGGAGTATGAGCTCCCTGAACTCCCCGGCAGAGGTTGAGCTGGCGGATCTTCTGTGTCAGCTCCATCCCTGGGCCGACAGCGTGCGCTATGCCCGAGCCGGTGGCGAATCGATGTCGATTGCAGTCCGGATCGCCCGCGCTTTCACCGGGCGTGACAAGATCGCATTCTGCGGCTACCATGGCTGGAGCGATTGGTATCTGGCGGCGAATCTGGCCAGCGACAGGGCCCTCGATGGGCACTTGATGCCAGGGCTCCAACCCAGAGGGGTCCCTCGAGGCCTTCAGGGGACAGCGCTGCCGTTCCGCTACAACCAGATAAACGAGTTAGAGGAGCTGGTGGCCCAACACGGCTCTGATCTGGCCGCCATCGTGATGGAGCCCATGCGGCGCGATTGGCCCGAGAATAACTTCCTGGAGCGAATCCGGAAAATCGCGGATTCCATCGGCGCTGTACTGGTTTTCGACGAGGTCAGCGCGGGCTGGAGATTCTGTTTGGGAGGCATCCACCTGAAACTGGGCATGGATCCAGACATCGCGGTCTTTTCCAAGTCGATCTCGAACGGCTACCCGATGGCCGCCATCATTGGCAGAAGAGAGGTCATGAGCGCCGCCGAGGTCTCCTTCATAAGCAGCACCACCTGGACCGACGCCATTGGACCGACGGCCGCCTTGGCTACCCTCAAGAAAATGAAGAAGATTGGGCTCTCCGCGCATATCGATCGAATCGGAGGCAAGGTCCAGGGAGGCTGGCGAATGCTCGCAAAGAAGCACGATTTGGCCCTCGGGGTCCACGGGCAGCATCCCATGTGCAGCTTTTCCCTGGACTACGAGACTCAGACAAAGGCCCTTGGCACGCTTCTGACCCAGCACATGTTGAACCAGGGATTCCTGGCAACAGAGTCCTTTTGCGCCTCCTACGCTCACACTGACGAAGTCCTGGATCAGTATCTGAACGCACTGGACTCGGCCTTCGCTGAACTGGCCAAAGCAATCGATAAAGGAGACGCCGAGAATCGATTGCAGGGACCGGTAGCGGAAAGTGGGTTCTCTCGCCTGACCTGATACCCTGGATGAGTCGTAGGCCCACACACTTTACATAGCGTCCGTGCTTGTCGTAGTCTTACCCTGGCTCAAGGCAACTAGGAAGGGAGTTCTAAGGTGCCGTTGGATGCCTATTCAAAGAGGCGGAAATTCCGGTGCTTCGGGGTCGATTTCAACCGTCGGAGTTTGCTATGACTAAGACCAGGGGAGTCAATAAGTTTGTTCGGCGGCGCCTGATGCCTCGCTGAAATCTCAGGAGATCGCCACAATCGAGGCCTGTTGTCCCGCTCCGTGGCCCTGCTTCCCCGGGGAAGCGATGTGCGCAGAGAGTGCACTTGAATTGCCCGGTCTCTAGGCGGCTTCGAGGGTTCCCCGGCTGCAAGTTGCTGGCGTTGAAGTCTACCAACTGAGAACCTGCGACCTGCAGCCCCTCGACCCTCGGTGCGCAACTCACCTCCGACAGTCCCTCGTCTTGAGTAGGTATTCGTCTGTCTGCTGCCCTGTCACCCTTCCCGGTTTGCAAAACCTGCATGAATACCTAAGAATGGGTGCCTCAAACGGTTCACGATGAGCACCTCTAGAGAAATATCAGAAGAACTCGAAATATTCTCCAGTTATTTAAAGCAAAAGCAGTTGAGAATGACCCGCCAGCGGGAAACCGTCGTCGAGTGTTTCCTGACGGCAGGGGGACACCTGAGCGCGGAGGAACTCTACGAACTCGTCAAGAAGAGAGACGGGAAAATTGGCTCGACCACCGTATTTCGAACGCTCAAGGCCCTCACGGACTGTGGACTCGCGAGAGAGGTGGATCTGAGCGACGGAAGAACCCGTTTCGAGCCCCTGTATAGGCGTCCCCACCATCACCACATGGTGTGCGTGGAGTGTAATCGGACGATCGAATTCCTGAGCCCGGAACTCGAGCAGATCCAGGCACAGATCGTCTCGGAATATCACTTCAAACCAGTGCAGCATCGAGTCCAGATCTATGGGATTTGTCAGGACTGCCAAAACCAGCGCGAACCCGGAGCAGAGGCTGTCGATGCCGACTTGGTCTTCGTGCGAGACGCCCTGAAGATCGCCATGGAAACCGAGAGGAGAGGCGTCAGCTTCTACCAGACCGCCTCCGCTATCGTGTCCCACAAGTCCACCAGATCAACTTTCCTGCAGATGCTGGAGGACGAGAGGAGCCACTTGAGCGGACTGGAGAAGGAATGGAGCCAGCTCATCCACGATCACGCAGAAGTGCTCGACGCCCCGGTCTTTCTGCACTTCGACTTCGACTCACTGCAGCAGATCTTCCCCAGCCGAGAGCAAATCAAGCGCAAATTGAGAGAGAACTTGAGCGCCAGGGATGCGCTGAAACTCGCCATGGGGATGGAAAGAGATGCGTACAATTTCTTCCGCGAATACGCCGAGAAATTCAACGAAACGAAAGGCAAAGACATCTTTACCGAATTCGCAGAAGAAGAGCTCGAGCACTACGACCTGATCAAGCAGGAATACGAAAAGCTCGGCAGCAGCCGTGAATCCTAAGCCGAAACTTCAAGAATTCGTCGCACGTCTGAACGTCGCACGTCTCCTGTCCTCCGAAGGTGCCGCCAACGGGTGAACTAGCAGCGTTACGAAGCCAAATCCGACAGAGCCGAGAACGACTTGAGCCGTTAGCAACATGAGGCCAGGTTCCGAGGAGAGAGCCGGACAACTCTTCCCCATGCAGCAACGCACAATCTCCCCAGTCCTCAACCGAAAGTTTCCTCCTCCAGAGTTCCACCAAAATGGGCCGACGCGCATCCATGGAACACACAATCGGGCGGACGAAGCTAGAGCTTGTTACCGGCGACATCACCCGACAGGACTGCGATGCCATCGTCAATGCGGCCAACAGTCGTCTGGCTGGAGGCGGAGGAGTCGATGGCGCCATTCACCGAAGAGGTGGCCCGACCATCATGGAGGAAACCCAAAGCAACTATCCGCAAGGATGTGCCACTGGTTCAGCCGTGATCACGGGAGCTGGGAGCCTAGCCGCTCGCTATGTAATCCACGCCGTAGGACCGGTCTGGAACGGCGGACAAAGCGGCGAGCCAGAGAAGCTGTCCAGTGCCTACCATAGCAGTCTCGAACTAGCTCTGGAACACGCCTGCCTCAGCATCGCCTTCCCTTCCCTCTCCACGGGCGCTTATCGCTACCCCCTGGATCTTGCAGCGCCGATTGCTCTAAGCTGCGTCCTTGGCTTTCTCGAGGAACATCGAACACCAGCCCTGGCGCGGTTCGTCCTCTTTGACAGGAAGGCCTACGATTCCTACGCAACAGCCCTCAAAAAGCTCATACTCGACAAGGACCCCGACTAGCCCGCATTTCTCATCGCTTGTCGTGGCGAGGCGCCGCAAGGGCCGTCCTGGCAAGGCTTGCGACCGAGACCACTCGTGGCGAGCCCCCGCAATCGTACTCGTGCAGTAGGTCGAGGAGGCCGACAGAGCGTAACGCAGCCAGGACGGATGTTTGCGGCGACGCAGTAGACCAGCGATGAGAAATGCGGGCTAAACTTTATCGGGACCCGAACCGATCTGCTCCAGAGAAGGGGAAAGCAAAACCAGCACAAGAACGAATGGACTCGGTGCCAGTGCGCGGACCTGATTCGATTCCAAAACCCAGCAGGACCCAACACCTGAGCTGCAGAGGCTGCGTCCACTATCACATCACCTGGGATAAACACGCGCCCCATGGCTGCAGAGCGATGGGATTCAAATCGGCCCAGGCTCCCTCTCTGATCGTTTTCCAGAATTCAGGTGCGCAGTGTCTGCTATTCCAACCGCCAATACGGTAGCCTGCGGCGAAAGATTCCGGGCTAGCCCGGTAGCGAGCGACCTCATACCGCCGACATCAGTTGTAGCTCCCAGCCCCAGGCGTCAGCACGACCTTTACCAGCGTTCTCTCGAAGTCCCGAGACTTTCCCTTGTATTCCACAACTTGACCAGTCTGTGAACTTTTCATCGAACTAGGAACTCTAGCCAAGCACTTCCTCAATCGGCACCGTCCTGCCCTCGGCAGCACTCTTCTGAACCGCGAGTAGCACTCCCACAATCTCACGCGCCGTCGACAGTTCCACAGGCCAGCGACCGCCCTCGTCGATGCAGCTCAAGAAGTGACCTATCTCTCTGTGATAGGGAATCTCTGGCCCCAGATCCTGAGGTTGGAGCTCCTCGGACCACTCACCCTCCCGGAAAATGCGTATCCTGTCCTCGAGCGTGGACCACTTCGCCGTCGAGGACTCGGAGCAGAGGCGTATCAAACGCTCGTGAGTGCGATCATGGAGATCCAGGTGCATTGACAACATCAAGCTGTTCTCGAACTCCAGGATGATCTCCTGGTGATCAGGAGTCCCCGCAGCCAGATCCAGCGATCCCACCTTGGAACTGCGGCAGGTCACCGAGATTATCGGCTGATCCAGGATCCATCTGATCCAGACCAGTTCCTGAGCCAGAACATCGAGATTGCCTCCACCCATAGCCTGATTGGAGGCGTAGAACTTGCGATAGTCTTCATACGGATGCCAGTCGGGCAGATAGCTTCCGAAGGAATAGCTTACCCCTAGAATCGCCCCCGTCTCCGGTTTCTGACTCCATTTCTTGAGCGCACCTGCCAAGGGATGAAAGAGCACCTGGCAACCCGGGGCTCCCACTAGTCCCCCTTGAGTGAGGGCAAGGAGCTCGTCCAGGCCGTCCAGGTTGACGCCCAATGGTACCTCTGAGAACCAGTGCTTTCCTGCTCGCGCCGCCGCCAGACAGAAGCGAACGTGAAAAGCTCCCGGCACCGAAACGAAAACCGCCCGGATTTCCGAATCCTGGAGTGCGGCCTCCAGGCTTTGGGCCGGTTGGACCCCATAGTTTTCCTGGGACTCAGCTAGTCTGTCCTTGCGCGCATCAAAGACGGCGATCTGCTGGGGCTCACGTCCGTTAGCCAACAGGCAGCGGACTCTTCGCTTCCCCATTGATCCCTGGCCTACGATCAAAAATTCAGCCATGCACCCTCCCTGTTTTGGATTCCTTATAACTGTCTATTTCCGCTCTGTCTACGAGACGGCACTAGAAAAAGGGATCGCCGTCATAATAGAGTCTAGCCGGTAAGGGTTCTGTCAAGAATAACTTCGCAGAGCTGGCGCTCAGATTTGCGCCAGATTTGGCCGCAAACGATTGAGTGAAACCGTAGGCGTGGCCGGGCCTACGTTGAGGATTTCGCGATTGAGGAGCGGCCGAAGATGGTGTGAAGATAAGATGCCAGAATGTGAAGTTATTCTTGACAGAGTCCTAAAATCAGAATCAAGAAATAGAGGAGCAAGAACGTTTGCGATTCATCAGGTTACCAGAGCTTACGGAATCTCTGCCCGCGGGAGCCGAGGACAGAAAAACCGGGGCCCACGAGGCTCGCTGGAATCTTGCGGATTTGTATCCCGATCTCGACTCACTGGATAAGGATCTGGAGCGGGCCATGGAAGAAGCCGTTTCTTTCGAGGATCGCTTCCGGGGAATGGTGACAGAGCTTGGCGCTCAGGACCTGTCGCAAGCAATCCAGCAATTTGAAGACCTTCTCATACGCCTGGACCGCGTCATGTCATATGCCTACCTCGATTGGTGCACCGACACCGAGGACCCAGCACGAGGGGCTCTCCTGCAGAGGACCCGAGAGGCCTACACCCAGATCATAAAAAAGGTCCTCTTCTTCGAGCTGGAGTGGGTAGCGGCGAATGACGACACGGCCCAACGACTCCTGGCCAGCCCCGAGCTGAGCGGCTTCCGACACTACCTCGAACTGGAACGACAGCGCAGACCCTATGTGCTGAGCGAGCCTGAGGAAAAGATCCTTGCCGAAAAGACCATCACAGGTCGGACTGCATGGAGTCGATTTTTCGACGAAGCGGCCGGGGCTACCCGGTTCGTTTTGAACAAGCGCCAGCTTACCCAGCAGGAGACTCTGGCCCATTTGTACAAGGCTGATCGCGAAGCTCGTCGACGGGCGGCTCTGGCCTTTACGAAGGGTCTCAAGAGCAGGCTTCGTGAGATGGCCTTTGTCTTCAACGTCACTCTGGCGGACAAGGCCAGCAACGACCGCCTCCGCAGCTATCCGAATTGGTTGAAGAGCCGCAATCTGGACAATGAGATTTCCGATGAGGCGGTTGAGGTCCTGGTTGACTCGGTAGCACGACGCTACGATCTGGTAGCTCGATTCTATCGCCTCAAACGAACTCTTCTGGGATTGGATGAACTTTACGACTACGACCGCTACGCTCCGGTGGGAGCTGCCACTACCTTCCGTACCTGGGAACAGGCCCGAACAATAGTTCTCGAGGCATACAACGCATTCCATCCCCGAATGGGAGCGATCGCACTCGAGTTCTTTGAGAAACGTTGGATCGATGCGCCCCCCGAACCCGGAAAATCCAGCGGAGCCTTCAGCCACCCCGCCGTGACCACGGTTCATCCCTACATACTCATGAACTACAGCGGAAACATAAGGGATATTCAAACCCTCGCCCACGAGCTGGGTCACGGCGTACATCAATACCTTTCCCAGAAACAGGGCTACCTCCAATCGCGCCCTCCCCTGACCACCTCGGAAACCGCCTCTGTGTTTGGGGAGATGCTGGTCTTCGACCACCTGATGAAGACAGAGCATGACCCGAAAGTCCGGCTTTCGATCCTGGTCGGAAGTATCGATGACACAATTGCAACGGTATTTCGCCAGGTAGCGATGCATCGGTTTGAGGCCAAGATTCACACGGCTCGACGCCACGACGGGGAACTTTCCGTCGACCGCTTGAGTCAATTCTGGATAGAGACGCAGGAGGAGATGTTCCAGGGCAGTGTGACGCTCAAGGACCACTATAGAATCTGGTGGAGCTACATTCCCCACTTCATTCACACGCCGGGCTACGTCTATGCCTACGCCTTCGGCAAACTGCTAGTACTGGCACTCTATCGTCAACAAGGACGAGAGAACTTTGCCGAAGAGTACCTGGAACTCCTGGGGGCAGGCGGATCGGATTGGCCTCAGGCGATGATCGGTAAGCTAGGCGTGGACTTGAGCGATACCGAGCTCTGGAACCAGGGTTTGTCATTTACCGAAGACCTGATCCGTGACGTCGAGGAACTGGCCGACGAATTGGGGGCGTAGCATTTGAGGACATCGCAACGGAGTCACGACTAGCCTCTCTGGATTATCCAGGAGAAAACTGTGCCAGACTTCAGGAGATCACCTACAACGAAGGTGTCGATCGTGTCGCAATGAACTCTTAGCCGCATTCTATTTTTCGATGAAGTTCCAGCATAGTCCCGCCCCCAGGAAGCCCTGGCCCCATTCGAGAAAGAAACTTCCGGCTACTGGGGATTTGTGCGTCACTGCTGCCCAGCTCTCTCCTCGAACCTGGGCTGATTTTGCTAACGGCTCAAGTCGTTCGCGGCTCTGTCGGACTTGGCTTCGTATCGCTGGTAGTTCACCCGTTGGCGGCACCTTCGGACGACAGGAGACGTGCGACGTATTCTTGAAGTTTCAGCTTGGAATCCCGTGGGACTGAGAAACTCTTTTCCGAAGTACCTTCTGCTCCTTCTCTCCGCACTCGGAAGCACGAAGGCCCACGCAGAGTACTGGCCCCAGCTGCTCGGCCCTGGACGCGACGGTGTCTATCGGGGTCGGGACCTTGCCCCCTCCTGGCCAGACTCCGGTCTTCCTGTCCTCTGGCAGAAGAAGGTCGGGAAGGGATTCAGCAATCCGGCCGTCGTCGACAGCCACCTCATTCTCTTTCACCGCATCGGAGACAAGGAAATAGTGGAGGCCCTGGGTCCTGAGACGGGAAGCAGCTTCTGGTCCTTCAGCTACCCGACCACCTATCACGACGACTTCGGTTTCGACGACGGACCTCGTGCCAGCCCCATCATCGCGGAGGGTAGGGTCTACACTTTTGGCGCCCAGGGAATACTCCACTGTCTGGAACTGGGCACCGGGAGAAAGATCTGGTCAGTGGACACCCACACCACACTCGGAGTCAAGAAAGGCTTTTTCGGAGCAGCCGGGTCCCCTCTGCTGCAAGGTAAAGCCGTCTTCTTGAACGCCGGCGGCAGGAGTGGAGCGGGCCTAGCAGCCTTCGACAAAGATAGCGGCAAGCTTCTCTGGACTTCTACCGACGATGAAGCCAGTTACGCCTCGCCCATCTCAGCCACTTTCGGAGGCAAGCTCCACATTCTGTTCTTCACCCGCAGCGGGCTGGTAGGCACCGACAGCGGAAGCGGCGAGGTACTGTTTCGCTTTCCCTGGCGTTCCCGCAACCGGGCATCCGCCAACGCCGCGACGCCCCTAACTGTCGGCGATCTGATCTTCCTGTCAGCGAGCTACCGCACCGGCGCAGTGGTCTTGAGGGTCAAGGGACGTGAGCTGGAGACGCTCTGGTCCTCAGACGAGGTACTCTCCAATCACTACGCGACCAGTGTCCACCATGAAGGATATCTATACGGCTTTCACGGACGCCAGGAGTATGCTCCCAGCCTGCGCTGCGTCGACCTGAAGACCGGTAAGGTTCGGTGGAGCCAGGACCGCTTCGGATCCGGCACCGTAACCCTGGCGGACGACCGACTGATCATCCTGCGGGAAAAAGGGGAACTGATCCTGGCGCAAGCGGACCCAAGGAGATACCAACAGATTTCCAAAGCCAGGATCCTGACTGGCACGGTTCGCGCCTATCCAGCCCTGGCCGGTGGACTACTCTACGCCCGCAACGAAGATACAGTGGTGTGTGTAGACCTCAATAAAAGATGAGCAGTCGGCCTGGCTGGATTAATCCAGGGTGAAGGGTTACAATTCTCCCAACCAACCAGCCAACAAGGAGAAGACCCATGGCAAACGAGATCGGACGCAGAAATTTCCTGAAGGAATCAGCCGGCGTAGTGGCGGGTGTAGCCGTTGCCAGCAGCGCTGGCCCCAACCTGATGGCCAAAGCCGACGCCAACGATACGGTCCGCGCCGCGGTGGTTGGGGTCAGGGGGCGAGGGACAGCCCACATCGCCGGTTTCACTGGACTGCCCAAGGTTGAAGTGGTCGCCCTTTGCGACGTTGACGAGAGCGTACTCTCCCAGCGCGTCCAGGAACTGGAGAAGCAAACCGGTCGAAAGGTGAGACGCTACACCGACATGCGGGATGTCCTCGCAGCCAAGGACATCGACGTGGTCAGTTTTGCCACCCCCAACCACTGGCACAGCCTGGGCGGCATCTGGGCCTGCCAGGCTGGAAAAGACGCCTATGTGGAGAAACCCTGCTCCCACAATATCTGGGAGGGCCGCAAGCTGTTGGAAGCCGCACGCAAGTATGGGAGAATCGTCCAGCACGGGACCCAGTCCCGCAGCAGCGTCGGCGTAAAGGACGGAATCCAGAAGCTGCGGGAAGGAGTGATCGGCGACGTCTATATGGCCAAGGGCCTCTGCTACAAATGGCGCAAAACGATCGGACGTATTCCCGAAGGACCCGTTCCCTCAGGAGTCGACTACAACCTCTGGCTTGGACCCGCGAACGAACGCGCCTTCAGCAAGAATCGGTTCCACTACAACTGGCACTGGCATTGGGAATACGGCAACGGGGACATCGGCAACCAGGGCGTGCACGAAATGGACATGGCACGCTGGGGCTTGGGTGTCAGCGGCCACCCTCAGAAGATCCAATCCTCGGGGGGGCACTTCATGTTCGACGACGACCAGGAAACCCCCAACGTCCAGATCGCAACCTTCGACTATCCCGATCAGAAAAAGCGGCTGGTTTTCGAGGTACGTCACTGGATGACCAATAACGAGGCCAGTCTGGGCTCAGTCGGCGAAAACGAGGTCGGAGTGCTCTTCTACGGCTCCGAGGGATACATGGTGATGAAGGGCGGTCAGGGCTACCGGACCCACCTGGGAAGAAAAGGTGAGCCTGGCCCGACTCTCCAGGAAGGTGGAAATAATTTCGGCAACTTCATCGATGCCGTCCGCAGCCGGAAAAAAGAGGATTTGAACGCGGAGATCGAAGAGGGCCACCTCTCCTCGACGCTCTGCCACCTGGCCAACGTAGCCTACCGGACCGAGCGCACTCTACATTTCGACTCCGAGACGGAGACCTTCTCCGGAGATTCGGATGCGAACGCACTGCTGACCCGAGACTACCGAAGTCCCTTTGTGGTTCCAGAATCGGTCTGAGTCTACTGTTCTCCATTATGCGCCAGTCCTCAGCCACTAACCCGAAAGTTCATGTGAGAAGTAGGATGGACACTCCTGCCCGTCGATTGTCCTCGACGGGCAAGAGTGCCCATCCTACTTCTCACATTCGTGGGCTTTCCGCATAAGGTCAATCGAGGTACCAAATGACTAACCCCGTAAACGTCTGGGCGATAAGGCTGGGCCTGCTGCTAGCGCTGTCGGCAAGCTGGATTCTCCTCTACGATCAAGATTCCACGTCCGCCTTCGGCTCGCTGGGTGTGGACCCAGACAAGCGTTTCGTGACCGAAACCAAGCTGCCGCTTGGTAGGTTGTCCTTCGAGGTCCTGGAGAAAACCACCGGTGTCCATCTGCCAGCCCGGCTCTTCTTCGCCCATGCCGACGGCCGCTCCGAGAAACCGATCGTCGGGCGCTTCAAGCACATTCTGGTCACCGCTTCCGGACAGGAGATCAAGTCGATTCCAGTAGGAGAGTACGACGTCTACATCACCCGCGGGACTGAGTACAGCCTCGACCATCAGAAGGTCTCGGTCACCGAGGACAAGTTGGCTCACTTCACCTCGACCCTGTCGCGGGACATCGACACCAGCGGATTCATCTCTTCCGATTTTCATCTACATCTTCAATTCTCCATGCGAGATGGGGCCATGGTGGCTGCGGCAGAAGGCATTGACCTGCTCACGGCAACCGATCACAACGTCCTGAAGGACTACGCTCCCTACATCGATCAGCTGAATCTGGGTCGCTTCATCACCTCGGTCGTGGGAGCGGAAATTGATACCGCCTTCGGTCACTACAACAGCTTCCCCATGTCTGTAAATCAGTGGGAGGATCGGACGTTCCGCTATGCCATCCGTACTCCTGGCGAGTTGCTGCGCATGCTGCGGGCCGATCCGGGCGAAGAGATCGTCCAGATCAACCATCCACGGCGCTGGGAGCCCAGTGCCAGGAGCGGTTACTTCGACGAGCGGTTGAATCGGGAGACCTCCGAGATCGAATATCCCTTTTTCGAGACGGGATTCGATCAGGTTGAAATCTTCAACGCATTGACTGACGCGGAGGACACGGGCCCCAAACCGGCCGAAGGCGCGGAGCCTGATCCTGACAACAAACACTACGGTCGAACCGACCTGGTAAATCAGAAGCTGAAAGATTGGTACAGTCTGCTGAACCGGGGGATCCTGATGACAGGAGTAGGCAACACCGATGCCCACGACTATCCGGAGCACCTGCCGGGGTATCCTCGGAACTATGTCCTCTCCGATACCGATGATCCTTGGGAAATTGATCCCTTGAAGGTTGTAAATGCGCTGAAGCAGCGGGCTTCGACCGCCTCTTGCGGCCCCTTCATCCGCTTCACGGCCAACGACGGAGCCCAGGTAGGTTCGATCATCAGCGCCGACGACAATTCGGTCACGCTGCGCATGAACGTCCAGGCGGCTCCCTGGATCCCGGTAGACCTGGTCGAAGTGGTCTCCAACGGCCACGTCCTGGCCAAGTTCACGGTCAAACCCACCGCCATTGAGCCGGTACGATTCGTCCGAGAGTTGGTCGATAGGCCCACCCAGGATGCCTGGTATCTGGTGATCGTCACCTCGAACCGCAGATGGCCAGAGCCCTTCCCCAACTACTCCTCCTTCGCGTTCACCAATCCAATCCTGGTAGACGTGGACGGCAACGGATACTTCGATCCCCCCAACCCCGGCTACGCCGTGAGTCCCGAGGTGGAGGCTGAGGAGCAAAAGAGCAAGGGCAAGACCGGGTAATAGTGGCGGTGGTCTCCAGGCCGCCGTGCATCGAGCCAGAGGCTCGAAAGAAAAGATACTTCGGCCGGGAGGCCAAAGCTACATCCGGCCCCTTATCACAACAAAGTTCGGTGCTATATACTGTTCGCTCCAGTCTGAGGCATTTCCAAGGAGCTTTGAAGGGCGGTTAGCTCAGCTGGAAGAGCGCCTCCCTTACAAGGAGGAAGTCACAGGTTCGAGCCCTGTACCGCCCACCAATCTTTTCAATGAGTTAGGAGAATTCGTTCGAGGCCACTTTTTTGAGTGTGTCAGTTTTTGTGTCAGTTTGGAGGGCGGAATCGAGGATTTGGACCGCTCGATTCTTGTGTGCGGGTGAAAGGTGGGCGTATCGCTCGGTCATTCGCGTGCTGGAATGGCCAAGCAGTTCAGCGATAGTCTTCAGGTCCACTCCGGCCATCACCAAGTGACTCGCGAAGGTGTGGCGAAGAGTGTAGGGAGTTACTTCCTCGGGGCTTTCGATGTTCGCTCTCAAAACGGTTGAAGTGAATTGCTTCCTGATATTATCCAATCTGCTACCAGTCTTTGGTGAGGGAAAAACGTAGTCACGTTTGAACCTAGACGGGAGCTCCTTTAGGACACTCCTAAGGCTATCGTTCATCGGAACGTAACCCGCTTTGCCAACTTTGGATCTGCGGACATAGATAAGACCTGACTCGAAGCGAACGTCCTTCCAGCGTAGTTCAAAAAGTTCACCCGGTCGCATCCCGGTGTGCAGTCCCGTCATTACAAACGGCCTGAATCTTTGATGGCAGACCTCTAGGAGCCGCTCGATCTCGATCACAGTCAGGAATCGTTCTCGCCTATAGGGTTCCTCATCGACTTTCTTGAGTTTCGACGCTGGATTATGTGTGATCAGAGGCGGATCACTCATGATGGGTTTGTGGCTGATCCCCCAGTTAAACATGGCTTTCAGTTGGGCGATGTGACGATTCCGAGTAGTAGGGGAGAGGCCACGATCATCGACGTATGACGTGAGGAAGTCTTCCACTGCCGCTTCTGTGAAGTCCTTCACAGGGTCGTCACCAAAGTGGTCCTTCCAAGCTCTGATCATACTGTCCAGTCCCTTCATCCGTAACCGTTTCCCCTTTTTCTCCCAGTACTGATCGCAAAGTTCATAGAACGTCGTCTTGGGGACCTTCTTCTTGTCCAGATAGCGGCCCTCTACCACGAGGGTCTTGTTTTTGGCGAGGATCTCCCGAGCCAGCTTCTTCTCGGTCGTGCCTGTACTTTCCCGTCGGATGCGGCCATTCTCATCCGCGAATCGAATCCACCAGTGAGGTGATCCCCGGCGTCTGAAAAGCCCTCTGTCAGCCTTAGATCGATTCTTCATCTACTCCCTCCTTTTCGTGCATGAATTGCTCAGGCGGACGTACTCAGCGGCCAGTTCCGCCACCCTTGGCGGCACTAGATCGCCTCGTTCCCACCGGGCCAACGTGTTGAGGCGAACCCCCAGGACTTCCGCAAAGCGTGCCTGGGTCCAGCCAAGCTGCGTGCGGATCTGCTTCAACCTCTCGGGGTTCCCCTTAACGATAATCGGCACTAAGGGAAAGCATACGGACCGTATATCCGAAGTCAACTTATTCATGGAAGGCGGCTAGTTCTTCCCGCATTTTCCCTCTGGTCGAGCCAGGTCTCAACCGCAGAGAGCCTGAACCGCAGGCACGGTTTCTTGTTGCCTACACCAAGCCGAATGTGAGGAATGTAGTCCATACGAGCCCATTCGTACACGGTAGTCGGCTTCACGTTGAGCAACTGCGCAACGTCGTCGGCTGTTAGTAACGGTTCGCGCTTGATCGGCTTCGTCACAGCCACCTTCTGTTCACTGGACCACTGCGGCCCCGGCACTAAAGAGCCTCTGATTTGGTACCTGGATCAAGGCAACGGGCTTTCCGATCAAGCCGTCCCCTCCCTTAGCCAGATAGCGTGCTGCGGCCTTAGCGCTGAACAAGCGCTGGTTGGGAACCTGGATCAGGGCGACTGGCTTTCCGATCATTCGTCAACTCCTCTCGGCGTGCTACGAGCCTTTGAGTGGATCAAGACCTTAGTTCGAGGACCTCGCACATATCATCAA
>CAUZIZ010000030.1:0-43531 GCA_963579905.1 Acidobacteria bacterium UBA6911
GACCGTTTTTGGAGCTTGACCATTCCAGCTGGGGCTCAACCGAGTGGCCACCTCTGCTTCCCGTTTTCGGAGGATTGCGCTATGCGTTTTCTTCACCTGAAATGCCTCCTTTCGGGCCTCTCTGAAGATTCTTTGTCGAACTCCAGAATACCCGTCAGGTCGGGAACTTCAGGTGTGTACACGTGGTTTAATCCACTTCCATCTACTTGTTTTTGGTCTAGGTACGCCTCGAAGAGCATGAGGATGAAGCTGAAATGACAAAGCGATAAGCTCGTCATGGAAAGGCTCTCTTCCAAAGCAGCGTCTTCTTTATCGGGATAGTCTGCTTTGCCAACGCCGGAGTGCTGAGATGAGTTAGGGTGGACTCGGCATGCCACAGCGAACTCGGTTCTCGTTCTACCTGTCCGCCAGCCCCTTCAGGGCCTTTTCTGTCCAGCGATAAATTTGCCACTCAGGTAATGTTTGGGCTCCCAGTCTCTCGTAAAAGCCGATTGCCTTCTGGTTCCAATCCAATGCCGACAACTCGAAGCGGCCACACTGGCGTTGGACGGCGATACGGGCCACCTTGGAGAGGAGAGATCTTCCCAGGCCTTTTCCTCGAAACTGTGGAAAGACAAACAGATCCTCGAGGTAGAGTCCGCGCCGAGCCAGGAAGGTAGAGTAGTTGTGAAAGAACACGGCAAAGCCAGCGGGTTCGGCTCTTTCGTAGGCAATCAGCACTTCAGCATCCGGCGTCTCACCGAAGAGCGAACTCTGCAAGTCTGCTTCGGTCGCGATCACCGTGTCTTCAAGATGCTCATACCGGGCGAGTCCCTTGATGCACTTGAGGATCGCAGGGATGTCTCGAATTGTAGCGGGTCTAATCTGAAACTCAGATTCGCTCATGAGAAAGTCTTCCTGTCACCCACGCAAACCCTAGACTTCTACCTTATGTTGTTTTCGAAACGGACGGAAATCTAGCTTGCAGTCGTGGTTTGTCAGAAACGTGAGGAATCTCTTGTAGTCCTCTTGCGGCAATCTGAAATGCTCTATGAGTCCCCTGTAGCTTCCCCGGCAAACAGTCAGTCCCAGTGAGACTATCTTCTTGAGATTATCCCGAGTCAGGTCATGGTTGAGGAAGCCATCCCGGACGGCTGACCAGAACTCCTCTCGCCCCGTTACGAGGTCTTCGTAGATGGCCTCGGCTCTCGACTCCCCTTGGGCTCGCCGCGATGGGCGTCGGCTGATTCGAGGAGCAACCACCGCGGCTTCTATAACTCCATCAGACAGATGATAGGAACTCTCAATGATGTTCTCCAACTCACGAACGTTGCCCGGGAAGTGATAGTGGGAGAGCAGGCCGATCACATCGGGGGAGATCCCCTTTTCCTTACCGGTGCGATGGTTCCAGTCCTGCAGGAAGTGGTGGATCAGGATTGGGATATCGGATGTCCTTTCGCGCAGGGGAGGTATCTGTAGCTGATACACATTGAGACGGTGATAGAGATCTTCTCGGAACTCTCCCTTCTCGACCAGTTGGTCCAGTGGCTGGTTGGGTGCGGCGACGATCCGGACGTCAGCGGAGCGATGTTTCGTCTCACCAATCCGGCGGATTTCCTTGCGCTCGAGAACCCGCAGCAATCGAGTCTGTAGCTCGAAGGGCAGAGTAGAGATTTCGTCCAGGAAGAGCGTTCCCCCGGATGCGGCCTCAAACAGTCCACGCTTGTCACGGAGAGCACCAGTGAAGCTTCCCTGCATGTGACCAAAGAGTTCACTCTCGATCAAGTCTGAAGGGAGGGCTCCACAGTTGCCAGGTATGAACTTCGGGCCAGAGCGAAGACTCTGATCGTGGACAGCCTTAGCCACGAGTTTCTTGCCGGTTCCGCTCTCACCCGTGATCTTCTGGTCGGACGGCATCTTCTGGTCGGACGGCATCTTCTGGTCGGATGGCGTGTTTTGATCACAACAGGGTCTTGTGGCGTAGAGCGACTGATTTCGGGCCCTCGTTGCCCTGGAGGCGCATTCGCTTTTCTGCCTTGCCTAGAGGCGATTCATTGACGACAGGAATCATGTATAGAGGTTTGCAATGAAGATTATTTATTGGACTGACTAGTTCTTGGGCTAAGCTTCTTCCCCTCTCAATCAGTTTACCCCCCCCTCGCTCTTTTCGAGATATGGTAGGATCGTTGTATTGATCCTATCCTAAATCCAGTTGTTCCGGAAGAGAGCCGGGCACTTCGAGAAGTGGTGCTTTTCCGAAGCTTAAATTAGTTAATCAATAGTTGAGTTTTTAGCTCATTGCTCTTCAGAGAGAATCTTCCACGCAAAGCCAAGGGCTACATCACCATAGTGACGGTGGCGGGCAGCTCAGTACTTGCATTCGCACTGTACCGGGCCTCAGTGGGCCCAAATTTCCAATGGCTGTACTTGGCCTGTCTCACGCTAGTAGGAAGTTTTTTTACGGTGATGATCCCTTCGAAGCGTCGGAGAGAAGGATCATTGACTGTCACGGTCAGCGATATCTTCATTTACTCGGGAGTGCTTCTGTTCTCACCTGAGGTAGCGGTAATCATCTGTGCGATTGATGCGGTACTGGGAAGTTCTCGAACTCAGATCGGCAGCTTATATAAGCCCCTCTTCAACGTTTGCCAACTGTGTCTGGTCACGTTTGTAGTTGGCCATCTCCTTTATTTCTTGGTCGGCGAGGAGCCTCCGCTCGTAGCAGAGAACCTTGATTTGGCGAGCTTCTTGGTGCAGTTGAGCTTCTGCTCTTTGATCTATTTCATGTTGAATTCGAGTGCAGTCGCTTTAGCCATCTGTCTTGCTACAGGTGAAACGTTTACCGATCTTTGGAGAGAGAACTTTTCATGGGCATCCCTAACAA
This sequence comes from Acidobacteria bacterium UBA6911, assembly GCA_963579905.1. Taxonomy (GTDB): domain Bacteria; phylum Acidobacteriota; class UBA6911; order RPQK01; family JAJDTT01; genus CAUZIZ01. The sequence goes on from CAUZIZ010000030.1 coordinate 2,864, forward strand.
ACTTTGCGGGGGCCTATGCTGCTGCTGTTATTTTTCTGAATCTTGAACGGACGAAGTTCCTGGCTGTTGGGATTTCTATTCCCATTATTCTGGTGATCTATTATGCCTACAAGACCAACCTGGACAAGATCACTCAGGCTAACTCTCATGTTGACGAGCTCAATGAACTCTACCACTCGATGATAGCCGCTCTCGCCATGGCAATCGATGCCAAGAACCGGAATACGCATGGGCACGTTCATCGTGTGCAAGCCCTGGCGGTTGGACTGGCCAAATATTGTGGGGTGCGGGGACAGAAGGAACTGGATGCACTGAGGGCTGCGGCCCTGCTACACGATATCGGGAAGCTGGCCGTGCCCGAGCACATTTTGAACAAGCCCTCTCCTTTGACCGACTCCGAAATGCGGGAAATGCAGCTTCATCCTGCCATCGGGGCTGAGATACTCGACTCTGTCTCGTTTCCCTACCCGGTGGTTCCCGTGGTTCGTTACCATCACGAGCGGTGGGATGGTAGTGGCTATCCGGAGGGTCTCAAGCAAGAAGAGATCCCGCTGGGAGCCCGGATCCTTGCCATTGCAGACTGCTACGATGCCTTGCGTTCCGACCGTCCCTACCGGCCCCGTCTGAGCCGCGTCGAAGCCATTGACTATATCAAGGCGCTCTCCAACAAGGCCTACGATCCTTCACTCGTGAAGGAGTTGGTTGCAAACATCGGTGAGCTCGAGGGTGAAATTGACAGGGCGGTGAGCCGCTTTCCACGACAAATCACGCAAGGGACCAAGGCCACTGTTGAACCCGCCAGTGAGACTAGCAAGAGAGAACTCCTTGATCGTCCGAAGCTTCCCTCCACCGGCTTGGAGGCGGATGCCCTCTTCGAGATTTCTCGTAGTATGGGGCGGTCTCTCAGCGTTCCCGAAACTCTCTCACAGGTGGCTTCCAAGATCCAGACACTCATTCCCTTCAAGACCTGTTCCTTCTACCTCCTTAGCGCCGAATACGACCGAGTTCTGTCCTGCCACGCCTCGGGAGAACACGCCGATCTTCTGAAGGGCCACGAGATCAGGATCGGAGATGGGGTCAGCGGTTGGGTTGCGGCCCAGAATCAGCCTCTTTTCAATGTTTCTCCCGCTCCTGATTTCAAAGATCATGTGTTCCTCAGCTCGGAGTACAAGGGTTGCCTGGTGGTTCCACTTGCGATCGAGCAGAACGTGATGGGAGTCATCACTCTCTATTCCGAAGATCCGGCCCCCTACGATTCAGAGCAGCTGAGCCTCATGGGCGTCATCTCCCACTACGCCACCGTTGCTATCAGCAACGCAATGATCAACAGAGAGATTCAAGAGGACGCCTACACCGATGAGCTTACAGGCCTGCCTAACTTCCGATACTTCAAGACCTTCATCGAGGAAGAGCTGGGAAAGGCCTCCCGCATGCACTACCCGGTAACGCTCCTGATGATGGACCTGGAGTTCTTCAAGGACGTCAACGACCGCTTTGGACACAAGGTCGGAGATTGGGTCCTGTTCGAGTTCGCACAAACGGTCAAACAGCAGCTGCGGAAGACCGACACCTGCTTGCGCTACGCCGGCGATGAGTTCATCGCCGTTCTCCCCGGGGTGGATAAGGAGGGGACGGTCCACAGCATCCGGCGTATTCAGGAAGCAGTGAAGCGCCGCACTATCAACGTCGAAGGTGAAGAGGTGCCTCCTGTCGGAGTGAGCATCGGATCGGCTACCTTCCCTGTGGATGGCAGGGATCCCGATCAGTTGCTGAGCGTCGCCGATCGGGCAATGTACCAGAACAAACTGGCGAGAACGCGTGGCCAGCGTAAGACCTCGGTTATCCCTTTTTCCAAGCCCTCCGGTAAACTGGTCTGAAACCCGAAGCACCACCCCATCCGGATGGGGCCAGCGCTTCGATTCTTGGTTTCCTTCCAGCAACCCTTCTTGTAGCGTCCCGCCTTCGTCTGTATGCTCTGTGGCCGTGAGACGACGAACCTTCTTCAGGAGCCTAATCGCTCGTGGCGTTATCCTTTCAATCACCCTTTCTTCCGTTCTAGTTGGACGAGATCGAGACGACCGTGAGCGCCCGACTCAATTCAATTTTTCTGCCAACGGAGGCCAGGGCCTCGTGCTTTCGTCCTCTCCTTACACACTCCGGTCCTTCGAAGTCGGTCTGGGACTCTCCGTCCTGAACTTTGACCGAGATCCTGGTGATATTGACTTCGTGCGGGTGGGAGTGCAGGGGGCAGTCGGACTACCGGGGCGGACCGAGTTCTTTTTCCGCGTCACCCCACGGCTTCGAAGCGACGCCATCAATCTGGACCCGCTCCGATTTCCGGTACCGCCGCTAGACCTGATCGTGGACCTGTACCCCAATGAAGCCCTACGCCCCGAGCCCCACTTTCTGTTGGCCCAGGAGATCCCTTTCAAGACCTATTTCATTCCTCCGGAGGCAGAGCGGGGTGAAGGACTGGCCGCGTTTGGTAGGTCGTCCGGGGACACGGTTATGGGCCTCAAGTTCAACCTGATGGAGCGGTCGAGATCGGGACACTCAGGTCTGGGACTTCAGGGGTACGTCGAGCTGCCGACCGAGGAGCCGACTTTCAACAGTGGCTCTTGGCGTAAGAAGGTGGGCGTCTCGGGTGAAAGGGATTTCGGATTCGATCTCCTGCTCTCACAGGAAGTTTGGAAAGCAGAGTTTCTCTTCAATCTCGGCTACAAACGGGTTGGGGATCCTGAGTCCGGGACTCGAATTCAGTTCGTCAATTCTGGAGCAGTCCGTCCTGAGGATTTCTGGCTGGGCTTCGGAGAAGAATCCAAACTGGATCTGAAGGATGAGATCCGCCTGGTCGGAGGAGCTTCCTTCCCGGCCTTTCATGCCCTGAGACACCAGGTGTGGTTTGTGGGAGAGATCTTCTACAAACGTTTTGTCGGGAGTGGCACGCCGGTCCAGAGTGTGGTGCATCCCTTCGACAGTCTGGCTGGGCTGCAACTCAACCCCAATCCCATCCCGTGGTTGTCATTCGGTGCGGCTTGGTTGCTGCATTGGAACTCGGCAGGGAAGGGGCAGGAGCGTGGTTCTCCCTTCCTGACCCCGGACGGCCGCGGCGACATAAACTTTACCGAGTTGGTGGATCTGGGTACGGCCGGACCCGTGATCGAGTTCCTCAAGAACCGGGGTGTGACCCTGGCCAGCGACCGGAGTAAGATCTTCGCCACCAACAATCCCGCCTTCGACGACTGGCGGAACATTCCGAGTGGCCCTGGCCCGGTCATCTCTCAGGGCCACAATGCTGCAATTCTATTCATCAACTTCCGTCCCTGGGGACGGTAGGAATTTCTTGGGATCTACTCGTCTTCGGTCTTCATTCTGCGTTCGATCTCCTTTTCCTTCAGCTCACCGTGCTCGGGATCGAACGGGAGACCCCGGGTTGCCGCAACTCGGTCAATGAAGGAGAGGCTCAGAGGGCCGGCGTACAGCTCTTCTGTCTTGTAGGCCGGGTCGGAGAGGGCTTCCGGAAATGAGACAAAGCTGTAGCCCTGTGCCTGCAGCTGTTCGATCAGGTCTTCCAGAAAGGCGCCGGTGGCTATGGTGCAGCGGAGCCAGAGAATGTGAGGGATGTTCCGACCGAAGACCGCTTGTGACTGTTTCTCGCCATATTCAACCCCCTTTTTAAGCTCGTCCAAGTAGATTTCTTTTAGCTGCTCGCGAGGCTTTTCGTCATCTTGTACCTCGAGGTAGATTCGGTTGAACCTGTAATCGGGCATCTTGATCGTGACCGGTGCAATCTCGTATCCATCTCGATAGAGAGATTTGGCGATCCGGTTTTTTTTCTTTAGGGTTTCGCCCTGATGCAGGTAGGGGAACCGCAGGTATTTGAAGCTGAAGCGCTTGAGCCGGGAGAGCTTTTTGAGAAAGATCTGTCCGTCCCTGACGTGTTCCAGGAAATCCCTTCTCTCCAGCTGATGCAGGTCGACGTGAGAAAAGGTGTTGTTTCCCACAATGTGGTCGCGCTCGATCCAATCTTCCAGGACGACGAAGGTGGAAGGATCCTTTTCGATCCGCTCCTCGACCACGAACCCAGCGGCTTTGATATCGTGCTTGGCCATCGTGCGAAGGATCATGTTGCTGATTTCTCGGGGCCGCCAGAAACCCACCGGACCAAGTCCGGGCAGATCGTCAAAAGTAAGCGAGATCTTCCTGACGGTCTCCGCGTGGATCGCGTTCGGAATCAACCACACAATCAGCAACGCCGTGGCTGCCAGGAGCCATCGCCTCGAGGAAAAGCGCTGGGTCCGGTTCGTGGCAGTATCTGTTCGAACCGGTACCTGGGATTGGGGAGGTATCATCGATTGCTCGGGGTACTCTCGCAATAACATGTCTTGTCGCTCCCTTTTCGCAGTTCGACAGGCCTTCACCTGTGTGGCTAATCTGTCTCCTTCGGCAGGGTGGCACTAGGGGATCAGGAGTACCTTGCCGGTAGTCCGGCGACCTTGCAGCTCCTGGTGGGCTTGCTGCGCTTCTACGAGCCGGAAAGTGTGGGCGATCCTCACATCGAGCTCTCCGTCTGAATGCCAGCTGAACAGGTCGTTGGCCCGCTTTGAGAGTTCTTCTCGGGTCAAAGAGTAGTCGGCGAGGGTGGGCCGGGTTAAGAACAAGGAGCCCTTTTGATTGAGGATCTGGGGATCGAACGAGATCACGGGGCCACTGGACTGTCCGAAGAGCACCAGATAACCCCTGGGTTTCAGGCAACCCAGGCTCTTTTCAAAGGTTGTCTGACCTACCGAATCATAGACGACTTCTACCCCCTGTCCATCCGTCAGGCGTTGGACTTCCGTCTCGAAGTCGGTTTCCGAATAAAGAACGATCTCGTCGGCGCCGGCTCCTCGGGCCAACTCTGCTTTGGCTTCGGTCGAAACCGTTCCGATGACCCGTGCCCCCAGCCGTTTGGCGATCTGTACCAACAACAGTCCTACGCCACCAGCAGCGGCATGGACCAGGGCCGTGGTACCGGGGCGTAGGGGATAGCTGTCGCAGGCGAGATAGTGTGCCGTCAAGCCCTGCACCATCAAGGCCGCCGCCGTTCGATGATCCATCCTCGCTGGTATCGAGATCAGTTTGGAGGAGTCCACCACCGATTTTTCTGCGTAGGAACCCAGTGTCAAACAGTAGGCAACCCGGTCCCCTACCTGGACGTCTTCCACTTCGGGCCCGATCGCCTCGACGATGCCGGCCGCTTCAACCCCTGGCGAGAATGGCAGCGGAGCTGGGTACAGTCCCTCTCGATGGTAGGTATCAATGTAGTTCACTCCGACGGCCTCGATCTGAATCAGAGCCTGCCCTGTGCCCGGCGTTGGGACGGGACACTCTTCGTACTTGAGGACTTCCGGACCGCCGATTTCATGGACTCGAATCGCTTTCATAAGTGATACCTCGTTAGACCTTAGACCTTGAAAATCTTAGTGTTTTGGATAGAGGTTTGTCCAATTCAGATGCCCCTCCCTGGCTGCTGCGGAATGTCCAGCTTCTTGCCTATCGCAGCGATCCGAGGAGCGAAGCAGCACAGTTTGGACAAATGTGAGCGTGCTATCACGAACCGGCTGGTCAGTCCTTGCCAGCTTTGTTGAAAGTGTTATCATAGCAGCAGACTCGGAGGGTAAAAGACAATGAAAGCGATTGGGGTAGTCATAGCGTTAATTTTGGTTCTGGGCCTGGTAGTCCTGGCTCAGGACACGGCGACCATGACGTCCCCCGTGATCAGGACAAACGCCGAAGAAATCCAGTTCACGGTCGACTGTGGGGATTTCGAGGCCGGAGGGGACTACCGCCTGGGGTTCGGCTCGGTCGATGGCGTGGAGGGAGCCAAGCTGGAGCTCCTAAAGGACGGCAGCGCCGTTGAAGCCGAACTGGTTAGTTTCAGCCAAGATCATACCCAGACCTGGTGGGGGATGCCCAAGTTGAAGATGAGGGGATTCCTTTTGCAAGCTACCCCGGCCGGTCAGAAGCTGAAACTACGGGTGAAGGTGCCGCGAAGTGTGGCGGATTCACTCGCGGCGATCTATCTGGGTGTGTCGCGGGACTACGGTGGCGGTCTCTGGTATCTCGAAGATGGGGTGGAGGTCAAAAAGGACCTCTGGTAGAACCGCCTCCTGCGGATCGCATTTCAGCTCTCGGTCAATCCTCGACCCAGTGTAGCTTTCTCAAGATCACTAGGACTGCGTTGCCTAAAGGGTAGCCTGCTTTTCGACCGGCGAGGCGCGCCGCACCTCCTTCATGAGGACCCTTCTCGGACTATTCCAGGAGATCCAGGATTCCGGATCGGAGGCGATTCGTTTCCACACTGGATACCGAACCTGGGTCCATTCCTGGTCTGAGCTCAGTAACCAGATAGGAGGCTTTGCGGCTTATCTCGAGCGCCAGGGCATCGAGAAGGGAGACCGGATTCTCCTCTGGGGGGGGAACCGGCCTGAGTAGGTGGTCGCCTTTTTGGGCAGTGTGCTGAGGGGAGTGCAAGTCGTTCCTATCGACTTCCGCTCTTTCGCCCAATTGGTGGAGCGTATCCAACGGGAGGTCCAGTCCAGGCTCCTGGTTCACGGCGATTCCCTGAACCCCGAATCTGGGGGGCTGGAGTCCCTGACTTTCGATTCGGTTGCAGGGATCGAGCCCAGGGACTCGGTTTCCGTCGTTGATGTCGTGCCTGATGACGTCATTGAGATCGTCTATACCTCCCGACTGGGGAACCTAAAGGGGTTGTTCACCGACACCGAAATATCTGTGCCAACCTGGATCCGTTTCTGCATGAGATCAACGAATACAAGAGCTATGCTCGTCCGTTCCAGCCGATTCGCTTTCTGAACCTGCTGCCTCTGAGCCATATGTTTGGCCAGGCGGCGGGACTCTTCGTCCCGATGCTGTTGGGTGGATCCGTGGTGTTCATGGCGGAGCTGCATCCCAAGGCCATTATCAAATGCCTTCGGCGTGAGCGGGTTTCCGTACTGGTCAGCGTCCCGCGGGTCGTTGAGAACCTGGAGAGTGAGATTCACAGGACATTGGGTCGTCTCCCCGAACCGGTCCAGCTGCGGGGCGTCTCTGGCGTAGCTTGGCGCTGGTGGTCGGCGGCGCCCGAGTGGACCCTGAGCTGGAGGCCTTCTGGTCAAGATTGGGCTTTGTCTTGCTTCAGGGCTATGGCCTGACTGAAACCAGTCCCGTGGTGACGGTCAACCATCCTTTCAGCGCCAGGTTGGGCTCCATAGGGAAGCCGATGAGTGGGCAGGAAGTCCGGATCAACCCGGACGGTGAAATCCTGGTGCGAGGAGAGAATGTTGCAACTGAGTACCTTGCAGGAGGTATTGAGTCTCCGATCCTTCATGAGGATGGGTGGTTTCACACCGGGGACTTGGGATCGATGGACGAGGAGGGTCGCCTTTACTACAAGGGGCGTAAGAAGGACTTGATCGTGACTTCGGATGGCCTGAATGTCTATCCGGACGATGTGGAATCAGTCTTGAATCGGCTTTCGGGTATCCGCGAGAGCACCGTTGTTGCCTCGACGCACAGCGGCTAAGAACGAGTCCATGCGGTGTCTGACCCTGGAGGGCGAACAGGTCGACGCCGAGGGACTCGTGGGACAGGCCAACGAGCAACTAGAGCCCCATCAGCGGATCCGGGGTGGGTCGCTGTGGGGAGAAGATGACTTTCCCCGGACCTCTGCGACCTCGAAGGTCAAGCGAGGAGAGGTTGCGGCGAGTGTAGTTGAAGCGGGAGGTCCAACACCGGTTTCCGAGGCTGTCCGGGGAAAGGACCGGGCGGGGATTCTGGAGCAGTTCTTGTCGCCCATGTCCGGCCGAGAGCCGGGCCTGATACGAGGAGAGCTTCGGCTAGCGGAGGATCTGGGCATCTCCTCACTGGATCGGGTGGATTTTCTGGCTCGGCTCGAGGACGGGGTGGGGGGCGAGCTGGAAGAAGCAGAGTTCGCACAGATATCTACGGTGGGTGAACTCAAGAGTTAGCTGACCGAGATGAAGGGGGAAACGGTCTCCGAGTCCTCCTCACCTTCACAGAGTTCAGTATCGACTCGGCCGGAAGCAAGGGCTCAGAGGAAGCTCCAAGGGGATGAGAGTCTGCCGAAGCTGCCCCGCTGGAGTCGTTGCCTGCCACTGCGCTGGCTTCGCTGGGTGGTGTAGGAGGGATTCGCTCTGCCGGTCTTTCGCCACTACATCCCCGTCTCAGTCTCTGGGCTTCAGAACCTGTCCTCGACTCAGCCTCCCCTGATTTTCGCTGCCAACCACGCCAGCCACCTTGACACGGTGGCCCTGCTTGCAGGGCTTCCCTATTTCTGGCGTCGCCGGCTGGCCCCGGCGATGGCACTGGAAGCGTTTCGTCCTTTTTTCCGACCCTCCGGATATACGGTTCGCCAAAGAGCATCGGCAGCGGCTCAATACGTTTTGGCTTGTGCCTGTTTCAACGCCTATCCGCTACCCCAGGAAACCGCAGGAGTTCGGCAGGTTCTAAGATACACCGGTGATCTGGTGGACAGTGGATTCTGCCCGTTGGTATATCCTGAAGGACACCGCTCGCCCGATGGCAAGTTGCAAGAATTCAAAGGGGGAATCGGCTTCATGGCTTTGCACCTCAGGGTGCAGATTGTTCCCGTGTACCTGGGGGGGACTTTCGATGTCTATTCGGTTCATCACCGGCGTCCCCGTAGGGGCAGTTTCCGGGTCTCGTTTGGGAGCCCCATTCGTTTCCGCCCAGGGCTGGGATACGACGGTCTCGCTCGAGAGGTCGGAGCGGCAATTCAAGGTCTGAAACAGCAGCTCGTCGCGAGGGACGCCTGGAATTGAGGGCAGGAATGGCTCTTCCCATTGCACATTGGGCGGTTGCGCTGGCAATTACCCGATCTCGAGATCAGAAGATCTGAGCTCTGGCCGCCCTGATGGCCATTCTTCCTGATTTCGATTTCGTCCTGGTGTGGGGATTGGGCTTGTCCCTCCAAGATTTTCACCGAACCTTCTCCCACTCCCTCATAAGCTTTGCACTTGTGAGTCTCCTCTGGGCTTTCCTGCGTCCGACTTGCCTCAAGGAGGTCTCTCCCCAGCTGGTTTTCGTGCTGCTTGCCAGTCACAGCGTCGTCGATCTCGCTTGCACCGCCGACGTCATGGATCACGGGGTCGAGCTTTTTGGGCCGCTGCTTGATGTTCGCCTGGGGTGGCCAGTTCTGGTCCCGCTGTACCGGCTGTTCGCGGAGTCGCCATTCAGCCTGCAGGGTGCCCTTCTCTTCACCTTCCTGGAATTGATGCTGGCGCTGCTACTCTGGTTTCTGATGCGCCTGTTTCGGTCTTTCAGGGATTCACGGGTCTATCAAGAGGTAGAGGATTAAGGGGATTGAAGCCCTACTGTTCAACTGGGTTTGACCCAGCGTCTCCATTCTCCTAGAATCCGAACTCTAACTGTCTAGGACTCTGCTAGCCGGATGAAGGAGGTTCCAAAATGTCTAGCTTGATCAGGTTGCCGCTTATCATCACGGCTATAGTCGTTGTGGCCCGTGTGCTGTTGGAGCAGACCGGGGCGCCCTCTGGTATCAATCAGATCTTTGGGGTTGCCTGGTTGTATTTTCTGGTTCCGATCTATTTCGGTATGAATCTTGCCGCCGCTGACCATCCCTACAAGGCTCTTTTCAAGACTCTTCTGTGCTTTGTCGCCTACACTCGTTTGATGGTCATGGCGACTTATATGGCGGCCTACCAGCTCAACTGGACGGCTCCTCGTTTTAGCCTCGAGGGTGGAGGCGTCGTTGGTGAGGACGTCTCGGCTCTGAAGGGTCTGCTTGTGATTCCCGTACGCAATCTTCTGATCTGGATCGTGATTGGTACCCTGGTAGGGATGATCATCGGATCCGTGGTTGTGGCGATAAAGAGGCGAGGCGCAGCGGCGCCTGCATAGTCCTGGTTCTGCCTGATCCTTCAAGAAGAAACTTTGGGTCCAGGCCGCAGTCCGTCGAGCTAAAAGGCTCAAAGAATCACGAATACTTCGGCCTGGAGACCAAAGCCACCTCCGGACGACTAAGTTTTGTCCGTGCTACTGTTTCTTACTGCTCGCGTTCTAGATCGGTTTGATTTCCGCTGCACTCCGTAAAGTCCCAATCGGCGGGTGTCGATAAGACCTCTGAGTTGGAGACCGGCACAGTGTCCCTAGCCCTCCCTGGCTGGATGACAGGTGCGCCAGAGGTTCTCTTGGCCCGTGTCCCTCTTCACCGATCGTGTCCCAGCAAAGGCTAAAGTATTTATTTCGGCCACGATCCTGCTGATTACCTGAAGCTGCTCCAGGGTTCTTACCTGACCTACATCATTGCTGCCTACTCCAAAGTGCTGAATCTGGATTCGAAATCGGTAGTCTCCGATTTCAAGGCCCGCCATGCCGAGAATGGGACTTCCACGGTCTCCTCGCAGTAGCCTGGAGACCCGCACTGGGAGGTCTCTCTATTTTTGCCCGCTGGTGACGTAGCTTAGAAGCTCTTCCCGATTCATTCCCGCGATCCCGAGCTTGTCAACTGTTCTTGATGTCTGCAGGAAGTCCTCCCCCAGCGCCGCGGAGGCGAGCGTCACCAGTGAGTGCATGACCGATGCCGAGACGCCTAACTGATCGGCCAGGGAGCCCCAGGCGGCTATCCCATAGGGAACATCTTCGGTGAGCCAGCGCGTGTCCATGGCTCCAGGTGCGCGCAATTGGGTCAACATCCGACTGCCATTGATCGTGCTCCAAAGGTCGCCCTTGGGACCGAATCCGGCCTCGTGGAAGGCCTGGTCGACCGGAGTCAGATCCAGTCCGAGTGCTTCGCCAATCGCACGACGCTCCGCGTCCAACGCGTAGATTACCTGGCACACCGCTGGCGTGACTCCTTCCTCGTAGAAGAAAAAATCTCCCTTTGAGTACTCGACCCGGCCGGCGTTCATCAGCACCCCGGGTGGATGGACGACCGGATTCATCGAGCTCAGTCCACACTCGAGGACGTTCGAATAAAGCGAAACCGCGGTGTTCGGCTCCGCTGATGCTTCTGTCCCTGGCTCCGCGGGCCCCAGACCGTCTATCGTGAAGATATCGGAGAGAAGCTCAGCGACTCGATTACTCTCGCCTGAGGGAAGGACTCCCACTCCCAAGGAAGTTACTACGCCCCAGATGTGGGCGGCATCGGGAGCTACCTTCCGGCAAACGTAGGGGGCGGTGTCAGTCTCGGCCAGTATCACCTGCGAATGCCCTGCCTGATCGAGCCCCAGAATGCTGGCAACCTCGAGCGTCCCCAAGGTTCCGGGAAGCAGAACAAGAATATGTCCTTCGCGCAGGTGGGGCCGACATGCTTCGGCAAAAGGCTTGTGAGCGTAGGCTGGTACGATCGTCAGCAGCAGGTCGTTTTCAAGGCCCTCTGAGAAATTCGTAGTTAGTCTATGGATCTTAGCCTTTCCCCGTTCGGCGACCCCATCCAGTGGAATGACGCCAGAGTCGCGTATGGGGTCCAGTGTCCAGGCAAAGGAGGGGTGCTCGCAGAGCGTGACTCTGAAGCCTCGCAAGCTCAGGTTGGCGGCGGCGGCGAAGGCGGTATTGCCGCCGCCCAGAATAGTTAAATCTCTCATGATTGAAATCCTCTATACCTGAGTAGCCGATGGGGCCCCTTCTCAAAGCCATTGTAGCCCGTTGCCGCTCTACCAGCCATCGGCGACCTCGTGCTGGAAGCGGTTGACACTCCACACGGTGCTCTCTAAGATGCCGCTACAACTAGTATGCACGCAGGAAGTGAAAGCGATCTTCAGGCCGGTGTCGGCAACGAACAGTCTGCCCTGGAGGAGATTCGTAGCCAGGTTGCCGCGGTTCAGTCTCGGTTGAAAGAGACACAAGCGGGACTGGCCAGGGATTTGGAAACCGTCGAGACGCTGGCGGTGTCGTTCGACGAGATCTCCGAGGGTCTGGACTCAGACGCGGCCCGGCGTGCCCACCTTCGAGTCAACTATCTGATTCGTAAACTCGTCGAGCGAAGCGGTCAGGAGGAGATCCTGGAGACCTACCTGGCGGAGGTGCAGGAGGCCTTGCAGCGCGGAATTCTTTTTCGGGGAGAGGAAGGCAGCTATGCTCCCTGGAAGGGATTCGGTTTCTCACCCGGACAGATTCAGGAAATCGGAACTCAGTCGCCTGGAAGTGCCATCGGGTGTGCCGGAGCCGAGAGCCGAATCCTTTACCTGGAGGAAGACTTGACCTCCGAGTTTCCCTGGCTACTGCAGGATGTCGTGCCTGCCCAATCCGCGGTTTGCATTCCATTTGTGTTCCAGGACGAAGTCCCGCTCGTCTTCTATGGGGATGCCGAGCGCTCCTTCAGCGTCGAGCTCCTGGAGCTGTCAACCCATATTGCAACTCTGGTATTGAAGAATGATTATTTGCAGGAGCTAGTGCGCCGCGGCGCTGGGGTAGACTCCGAGACCGTTGAGGCAGTTCCTCATCTCGAAGAGGGGTTGGGTCAGACCATGAGCCCTGACGAAGATCATGGCGCTCAGGCGGAGCCTGAACCCTCGGTGGAGTCCGTCGCTATTTCCCCGGAAGAGGAAGAGAAGCATCACAGTGATGCCCGTCGGCTGGCTCGCCTTTTGGTGTCAGAGATCCAGCTCTATAACGCGCAGGATGTCGAAGCTGGGTACGCTTCCGCGGATCTGTACGGACAGCTGAAGCAGCAGATCGACCGCAGCCGAGAAATGTATGAAAAGAGAGCGCATCCTCTCGTCCCGTTGCAGTACGATTACTTCCATGAGGAGATAGTGCAGGTTCTGGCTGGCGGGGAGGACGAGCTCCTGGGAAGCAGCTATCCAGGACCGGTACTTCGAGAGCAGAGGAGCGCGGACTAGAGGGTTTGCAACCGACTCTCCTGACCAAGCTCGACACGCCGTCCCGATGATGACCCGAATCAGTACCAAGGCCTCGAAGTTCACCGAGTCCGTCATTCGGGAGATGACTCGTCTGGCGGCGCAGCACGACGCCATCAACCTGGCTCAGGGCTTCCCCAATTTCCCCGCCCCTGGCTTCCTCAAGGACGCTGCCTGTGAGGCGATCCAGGCCGACGTGAATCAGTATGCAATCACCTGGGGCTCACCGCGCTTCCGAGGCGCTATTGCCGAGAAATACCGTCGATTCCACGACTGGGAAGTGGATCCCGAGCACGAGATCACGGTTGCCTGTGGGGCAACCGAATGCATGATCGCATCCATGTTGGCTCTGGTCGACCCGGGTGAGCGGGTGCTCGTTTTTGAGCCGTTCTACGAAAACTATGGACCCGACTCGATCATTGCCAACGCTATCCCCGTGTACGCTCCTCTGGACCCGGACAGGAACTGGACGCTCGATGGAGATGAGTTGGAATCGATCATCCGGGGAACTCTCGACGAGGGAGGGATCCGAGCTCTTATTCTCAACTCCCCCAATAATCCTTCGGGCAAGGTTTTTTCCAAAGCGGAGCTTCTACTGCTGGCCGAACTGGCCCAGCGTTATGACTTCCTGGTGATTACCGATGAGATCTATGAACACATCATCTATGACGGTGCCGTGCATCACCCCATGGCCCTTCTCCCAGGAATGAAGGAACGCACAATCACCATCAGTGCTCTTTCCAAGACCTTCAGTGTGACCGGTTGGAGAGTCGGATACGCGATCGCTCACGGCTCGATGACGAGCGCGATCCGGAAAATGCACGACTTCCTGACCGTAGGCGCGGCCGCACCACTTCAGGAAGCAGGGGCGACGGCCTTGAAGGTCGAATCTGGTTACTACGATCGGCTGGCTAGGGAATACCAGCAGCGAAGGGATTTCATGGTTGGAGCCCTGGAGGAGTCCGGCTTCCGAGTCTGGAAGCCCTCAGGGGCCTACTACATCATGGCCGATATCTCCACGGTCACTGATCTGGACGATGTTGCATTTGCCGAGCACTTGGTCAAGGAATACGGCATCGCGGTAGTGCCAGGAAGCAGCTTCTACCGCCGCCCCGAGCTGGGGCGGAAGATCATAAGGTTCGCCTTCTGCAAGACCATGGAGCTTTTGGAGGAGGCGTCGGAGAGGCTTCTTCGCCTGCGACATTTGTGAGTAGTGAAGTGGTGAAGTGGTGAAGTGGTGAAGTGGTGAAGTGGTGAAGTGGTGAGCAGTGAGCAGTGAGCAGTGAGCAGTGTGCAGTGTGCAGTGTGCAGTGTGATGATCGGTTATAATCAATGGTTTGATTGTGAGATCAGCGCTGATTTCAGTTAAGTCGATTCTCAGCTGCCATTCATGAGCCGACAAGTTATCGCTCGAAAACCAATCGAGGCTAGTCAGACTAGCTCACTGCTCACTGATTAACTGCTAACTGGTGATAAGAACGGAGGTCAATCCGTTGATCAAGGATCTGCTGCCACGACAGGTTGTCTGTAGTCAGAAAGACCAGCAAGGGAAGCCGTGTCACGGAAAGCTGAAACGCTACCATCCGCTTGACAGCTACTACAATGAGTCCGACCCCGGACGAAGAGGACAGATCAAGGACGAGTTCGGGGAGAATAAGACGCTAGTGCTGCTGAGGTGCGAGGAGTGCCTGACGCTGTTCCGTTTGCCTGAGGAATTGAAAGAGAAATTTGGATAGGCTGAGGTCCCAATCGCGACCATTTCTGCGTTGGCTCGCGAAACCAGGTGATCTGAAGCGGGCTGTTTCCACACAGGCCCAGGTCCCAGAGCGTCCTCAGTTGATACCTTCTAACCAGCGTGTGCAAGTTCGGTGACGCCCAATCTCGTTCGTCGAATCCAGATCTACACGGACTTCGACGGCACCATCACTGACCGCGACTCCATCGTCTTACTGGTGGAGGAGTTTGGTGAGGGGGCAAGGTTGCGGCATGACCTTCTCAAGGAGTTCGAAAACGGGAACCTGTCTCCGGCGCAGGTGATTGAGGGGGAGTTGGCCTCGGTAAGCGTGTCCTGGGAAGAAGCAGCCATAGGCCTGCAACGCCAGATCCGAGTCGACCCATCCTTTCCCGCCTTTGTAGACTGGTGCAAAGAAGAGCAGATTCCCCTGTGCGTTCTCAGTTCAGGACTGCGCGACATCGTTTCCTTGTTCATCGGACACCTGGGGGTTCCGATCTTCGCCCACTCAGCCGACATCGACCCGAACGGCTGGCGCTATCATAGGGATCCGGCGTCGGAAAAGGAAACTCTGGTGCAGGCCCGCCGCGGCGGCGACAAGACGATCTTTGTGGGGGACGGAATTTCCGACATTTCGGTTCTTCCCCACGTGGACATTCTGTTCGCCAAGAGCTATCTTGCCAGGCACTGCGAAGCTCAGGGTATCGACTTTATTCCCTTTGAGACGTTCAGGGACATTCAGGATCGCTTGGAAGAGGGCTTGGTCTGAGGGGAATTAAATCTTCCAACTCCCAGTTCAGAAATCCGGGAGCGCCCAGTGAGGCGATAGGGTTCTCGAGAGCCGTTGTCGGTAGGATTCGTATTCGCGTGTCTGGGTGGGCTCGATCTCTTCCTTGGTAGGGTCTAGGCTCATTCGGAGAGTCGAGAGAACCGACTGGCCCAGTGCCTCCAGATCATAGCCTCCTTCCAGAACGTACAGGATACGCCCCTGGCAGAGCTCTTCCGCCAAACTATTGAGTTGCCTGACCAACTCTCCGAATCCGGCTTGGTCCAGCCTCATTCCTCCCAACGGATCGTCTCTATGAGCATCATAGCCTGCGGAGACCAGGATCAGGTCAGGTTCGAAAGCACGCAGAACGGGTCCGGCCAGATCTTGAAAGAGGGAACAGAAGAAATGGTTCCCCATTCCTGCCACGATGGGGAAGTTCACCGTGAATCCGACTCCCTCCCCATCGCCTAGTTCCGTCTGGCTCCCAGTTCCTGGATAGAAGGGATATTGATGGCTTGAAAGGTAGAGGACATCGGGACGCCGATAGAAGATTTCTTGGGTTCCGTTGCCATGATGGACGTCGAAATCAACCACGGCGACTCGTTCTGCAAGACCTTGCCGGCGAGCCCACTCAGCTCCCACGGCGATATTGTTGAATAGGCAGAAGCCCATAGCCTTGGTGGTTTCAGCATGGTGCCCAGGGGGACGGATCGCCGCGAATCCAGTCTCGATTTCCCCGGCGAAAAGGAGTTCGATCATCCTGACGACACTCCCCGCCGCCAGCATGGCGATCTCGAAAGATCGGCCACCGGAATGCGTATCCCAATCGAGTGCTTTGGGCGTGGCTCCATCGGTTAGATGGATTGTGGAAAAATGATCAGGTGTGTGAACCTGGCGGATCCATTCTGGGTCGGCGTCTATTGGTGCCACCGTTATCAGGCGTTCCGAACCTGTCCAAGATCGAATGTGCTGGATAATGGACTCGATCCTTTCGGGGCGCTCCGGATGATCCTTCGGCACCAGATGTTGTAGAAAGACGGAGTCGAGTACCAGGCCGTACTTTAAACTCATACTCCCCGAGCCTTTTCACCCCAGAGAAATTTGTGTAATTGGACCTGGAGGAGCACCTGCAGGCCGTCTTCCAGGACCCACTCTGCCAGCTGTCTTGGTTCGACCTGATTCCACACTGGCGAGAACAAAACCGTATGCCGCGAGTCCAAGTCCAGCTCCCGGATTTTTTCCTTGGCCCATTCGTAGTCGCGTCGTGATCCAAGCACGAACTTGACCTCGTCCTGGGGCTTGAGGTGGGGCAGATTCTCCCAGCGGTTTCTAGCCGCCATCTTGCTGTCGGGACACTTGATGTCATAAATCAAGATGGCACGGGCATCGATATTGCGGATATCAAGGCTGCCGCCGGTCTCGATCAAGACTTTCTTGCCGCCGTCCAGCAAGCATCGAACCAGGGCGTGCACTGGCTCTTGAAGGAGCGGTTCCCCACCTGTGATTTCGACCAGATCCGTTGGGAATTGGTCGACCCGATGAATGACTTGTTCCAAAGACATTTCCTGGCCTTCTTCGAACGCGTACTCGGTGTCGCAGTAGGAGCAGCGCAGGTTACAGTAGGTCAGACGGACGAAGGCGCAGGGGCGGCCAACGTAGCTGGATTCCCCCTGGATGCTGAAGAAGATTTCGTTGACGACGAGAGCATCCTTCATCTTTGTGGGAGGCATTATACCGCCTGGCGCGAAGCGAAGGCTCAAAATCCCAGGCACCAGATTTAGCGCCGATTCGAGCTTGTGATCTTGGACCTTCTGCCCCGGGGTCGAGACAGAGGGTGTGCTAAGATCGATTTTTGAACACTTGAAGCAGTCAGTTGGAGTGAATCAGCAATGAGCTCATTCAAAACATTGCAGTTGGCAACGCTGGTCTTTCTGTTCTGCGTCGGCTCGCTCGCCGCCAAAATTGGCAGAGAGATTCGCGAACAATATGTTGCAAAGTACGAGAACCGAGCGATCTTTCTGAAGGTTCCTGTGAGGGGACTGCGGCAGGTCGTCCACGTGGATGGAACCGGGGCCAAACTGGATCGAAGCAATCTGGGAGAGCCAGTCAATTTCAAGGTGGGAGAGCAGGTTCGGATCACGGAGGTAAGTTTCAAGGACGACTCCATTCGTTTCAAGATCGCATCGATCGACCTGGGACGAGAAGGAGAGCTGACCTTCATGCTCCCCGCGCCGATCCAATATGCCTTTCCCCAGCAGGGACTGTTCGAACAGGCTCTGAGCGACTCCCTGACAGAAGGGCTTTCTTATAAGGAGCTCGATTCGGCGAAGGGCGAATTCATCCGAGGCCAGTTCGAGGCTTTGATCCGGGAGTTTTCAGCCACCAGCGGAACCACTCCCGACTTCGTCCGAAATACCATTCTGGAGGAGAATCCGCAATACCAGGCCACCAAGAGCCAGCTCAAGACGCTTCGCCAGCAGCAGCAGGATGGTGAGACAGCAGCGCTGGAAGCGCGCCGCCGCCTGGCCCGCCTTACGAGGGAGTTGGAGCAGGCCAAATCGGAGCTGGCCTCGACTCGCGGACAGCAGAAGAAGGCCCAAACGGAGGGCGAGCGATACCAGCGGGAGTTGGGAGATCTGCGCCAGAAGAACAACGAGTATGAGCGACAGATCAGTAAGCTGGCCCAGAGTCTGGACATCCGAGCGGCATCCAACACGAAACTCGACAGTCGTCTAAAGGATCTCGGTGGCAGCATTAAATCTCTGAAGCGCGAGCGGACGAGCATTTCCGAGAGGGCTGAGAAGTTGACTCAGGAACTCAAGCAAGGGGAAGAGAGGAATAAAAGGCTCACACAGGATCTGAAGCAGGCTCGAAGAGAGAAACAGAAGCTCTCGTCCGATCTGCGAACGCTGACCTCTAATAAGGACAGTCTCGAGGCCCGCTTTCTCGAGACTCAGAAGAAGAAGGAGGGGCTGGAGACCGCTGCCGCCCTGACTGTCGCCCTGCGCTTGGAAAAGTCGATTCAAGATCGGGAAGGTGAGGCCTTCGAGGTCGGCGATCTGTTCCTTCTTTCGCAGAAGCTCGGCGTGTTTGAGGTCCAGGTTCCTGACACGCCCGGTAAGCTGAGCACCGTCAAATTCCAGATGGATTCGCCTGACTTGGTCGAATTTGATGATGAGGAGAGGCGCCTTTACAAGGCCCTTGGAGATCCGATCCGGATTGAGACTGCCTGGGTATCCGAATCGGAGGAGCTCAAGGCGGTACTGGTGGACGGAGACGCTGCACACCGCAACCTCAAGCCGCGGGAAAAAGTTCAGTGGCTCTGGAAGATCGAGGGCAATCTATCTGCGGAAGAGCGCATCGTCTTGACGACTCACCTGATCAGCAGCGATGGCGAGCGAGTCGACCTGGCTCCGCGCGAATTCCTGGTTCAACCAGCAGGACTCCTTGCCCCCTTCCGTGCCTCCTTCTCCCTCTTTTCCCTGTTAACCGGAGTCGTCCTGGGGGCTGCCGTCTTCGGGCTAGCACTGAGTCTGAGAGGTCGTTCGCAGCCCAAAACGGAAGCGGTGAAAAGGGAAGATTACGTGATTCAGAAGGAACTGTAATCTGAAACTTCAAGAATTCGTCGCGCGTCTGAACGTCGCACGTCTCCTGTCCTCCGAAGGTACCGCCAACGGGTGAACTACCAGCGTCACGAAGCCAAGTCCGACAGAGCCGCTAACGACTTGAGCCGTTAGCAAAATGAGGCCAGGTTCCGAGGAGAGAGCTGGACACAATCTCCCCATCCTCAACCTGAAGAGTCTCCCTGAATGATCCAGTGCGGCGGGGGGCGGGGTTGACCTGGAATTCTGGAGACCACTACCGCAAAGCCCTGCTGGTCAATAGACCAGCGCTGAGTCAGAAAGGCTGCTCTGTATGTTTTCCAGCGTCCTAGAGATCGAGGTCAATCCTGAAGGGATTGTGTACTTCAGCCCAGGGTTTCCGAACCCTGGGTCGTCGGTCCTCTCCCCCAGGAATCTACCCTGAAAGGGTTGTGTGCACTGCTTCATCTAGGCCACCTGGGGTAGGCACCTGAAAATATTTAATTTGGGTATGCAGTTTAATCAAGTAACCCCAAGGTTTAGTGTCTTGGGTATGGAAGACTACCCGAAGACACTCGCTAGACTGCTCCGTTAGCGTCGCGGATTCTGACGTGGACTTTTGCGACACCCTCTAGTGGCAGCGGTTCCACCCCGGTTTAGCCGCATTCCAGAGTGGTATGATGTCGGAAATGTCCGCTCGAAAACAAAAGAGACCAAAGCTTAGAGCGAAGGAAAGACAGCGGATAACGGAGATTCTCCGGGTCCTGGGCCAGGAGTACGCCGACGCTAACTGCGCGCTTCATCACCAGAATGCCTACGAGTTGCTGGTTGCGACGGTCCTATCGGCTCAGTGCACCGATGTGAGGGTGAACATGGTCACTCCGGCCCTTTTTCAGCGTTTTCCAGATGCCAAAGCTTTGGCTGGAGCGGACCAGGAAGAGTTGCAGGAGATCATCAAGAGCACCGGATTCTTTCGAAACAAGGCCAAGAACCTCATCGGGGCAGCCCGAAAATTGACTCAAGAGTTCGACGGGGTCGTCCCCCAGTCGATGACCGATCTTCTCGAACTCCCGGGGGTAGCTCGAAAAACGGCGAACGTTGTTCTTGGGAATGCCTATGGTATTCCCAGCGGCGTGGTAGTCGACACTCACGTCTCGCGTCTATCGGGACGCCTCGGTCTGACCGAAGAAAGGGATCCGAAGAAGATAGAGACAGACCTGATGGAGATTGTCCCTGAGGACGAGTGGATAGATTTTTCTCACCGTTTGATTCAGCATGGCCGACGAGTCTGCGTAGCAAGGAAGCCCCGCTGCGGAGACTGTTTCCTTGCTGATCTATGCCCCTATTATCAGAATTTCAGGTAGTTGGAATGCAGGCCGACTTCAAGTCCGCTAAGATTTTCTTCATCCTGACCTTCGTTCTGATTCTCTACGTCTTCTACCGGATGCTCGAACCCTTCCTGATCGCCGTCATCCTTGGCATGACTCTTGTCTTACTCTTCTATCCTAACTATCTGGAACTCAACAGCAGGCTGAAGGGACACTCAAACCTGAGTTCCCTGATCATGTGCACTATCATCACGCTGCTCATCATCCTGCCCTTGATTCTGTTTTTCCTAGCCCTTTTCAACGAGATCAACTCGGCTTACGCGGACTTTCGCCAGCAGCTGAGGACAGGACAGTGGGGACTGAAGATACCCGTTCCCGAGAACACCATCGTCGAAATGTTCGGCAATCGCCTGGTTGGGTACCTGGGTGTCGAGGAGATGGACCTTACCCTGATCGCCTCCTCCATCGTGGATCGGGTAGCCCGCTATCTGCTGGATCACTATTCGGGCATCCTGGGAGGGATCGGAGCGTTCTTCTTCAGGTTCTTCATCATGATTTTTAGCATGTTTTTCTTTTTTCGAGACGGTGATCTTCTCTTGCGGGAGCTGAAGACTCTGATCCCGATGGTGCCCAAGTACAAGGACATGGTGGTCGCTCGACTGAGGGAGGTCACCTATGCCACCTTTTTCGGAATCTTCGGGACCGGCATCTGCCAAGGGGTGGTCGCAGGACTGATCTTCTGGGGACTCGGAATCAACAACCCCACCCTCTGGGCTGCGGCAACAGCACTCGTTTCTCTCATACCGGTGATTGGGACCGCCACGATCTGGGTGCCACTTTCGATCTATCTGATTCTGACCGGATATCTAGGCAAGGGAATCGTTCTCCTGGTATTGGGTTCGATTTTCATTGGGCTGGTTGATAACTTTGTTCGTCCCCTCATCATAGAGGGTAGGTCGGAAGGCATGCACCTGCTGCTGGTGTTCTTTTCCCTCGCCGGTGGTCTCATTCTATTCGGGCCCTCAGGGCTCGTCCTTGGACCTCTGATTAGCTCTCTGTTGGTGACCTTTTTGGATATCTACCGAGCGGAGTTCAGGGAAGAGCTCTGAGCTGGAGCTTCAAGAATTCGTCGCACGTCGAAACGTCTGCACGCCGCTACTTCCCGAACGCTGCGGCGAATGGGGCCAGTGCTCCTGGGGGTGGAACTGAGCTTAAACGTCCTTGCCTTTGCTATTGCCACGACTCCATCCGAACGGGCAAAGGCAAAAAGCACCACGCTCTATACGTGAAAGTGTCCGAGCGGGCCGTTTCCATGGCCCAGCGCGAAGCTGTGCCGAATCGCCTCGGTCACATACTCTTTGGCCCGAATCACGGCCTCCTTGAGATCCAGCTGGTGGGCCAGGCAGGCAGCAACCGCCGAAGCAAAAGTACAACCGCTACCGCGAGTGTTCTGGGTGTTGATGCGTGGCCCCTCCACCAGAGTGAATCCGTCGTGGTCTAAGAGGTAATCGGTAGAACGCTCTGGGTCGGGAAGGTGACCCCCTTTTATGATTACAGCCTGAGGGCCTAGGCCAAGGATATCCCGGGCCGCAGCCTCGATCTCTTGCTCACTTCGGATCCGTCGTTGAACCAGGAATTCTGCTTCCGGAAGGTTAGGTGTGACGACGGTGGCAAGAGGCAGCAGACGCTTCTTGAGCACGGTGACGGCTTCGTCCTGAATCAGGGAGTCTCCCCCGGTGGACCTCATCACCGGATCGACCACCAGCAACTCGATACGGTAACGCTCCAGATGAGCTGCCACGCTCTCGATGATTTCTGCGCTGGGCATCATACCTGTCTTGACCGAGTTGGCGCCGATATCCTCGAGGACGACTTCGATCTGGCGTCCCACCTGATGACAGGTTAGCTCGACCACCTCGTAGACCCGTCGAGTGTCCTGTGCGGTCACACAGGTGACGACGCTCATTCCGTGGACGCCCAAGGCCCCAAAGGTTTTCAGATCGGCCTGAATTCCAGCACATCCAGAACAATCAGAACCGGCTATCGTCAGCACTCTCGGGATCAAGCTCATTGGATCATACTACTAGACTGAGAAAGACTAGCCCGCATTTCTCATCGCTGGTCTACTGTGTCGCCGCAATCATCCGCCCTGGCTGCGTTACGCTCCTTCGGCCTTCTCGACGTACTGCATGAGTACGACTGTGGGGGCCTCGGTCGCAAGCCTTGCCAGGACGGCCCTTGCGGCGCCTCGCTACGACAAGTGATGAGAAATGCGGGCTAGTGCGGCTCGCCATAAGTTCTGAGCCAGGGGACAGTAGTCAATCGTTGTCGCTGGCTAAGCGTCGCGAGCGAGTGCAACAACGCCAGCGGCGAACAGGGGCTGCTGAACACTGGTTCAGAACTTATGGCGCGCTGCACTAGACTAAACCGAGGGGCCAAGGATCTGAGCCTCTCCCATTCTTTCGCAGGGCTGGAGGTTTATGGTAACCTGTTTCTATCATTTTTTGATTCGGAAGGAGATGGTCTATGGCCTCTGGTGGAGATAAACTGATCTACTTTATGGTGGGTGGCTTCGTGGGCGCTTCGGTCGCCCTTTTATTGGCACCTAGATCAGGAGCGGAGACTCGAGATCTGTTGGGTGATCGCTACCGCGAGGGGAGCGGGCGAATCGGTGAGACGCTTCGTTCGGGAACGGAAGTGGTTGTTGACAGCTCCAGGGAGTTTGCAGATCGCGCCAGCGAGACCATCGGGAGAAGTCGCGACACTCTGAACCGGCAGAAGGAACAACTCTCTGCTGCGGTCGAGGCCGGGCGTCAGGCCTACGAGGCGGAGAAAGACCAGTTACAGGACTCCGAGAAGACTGAGGAGCCTCCTTCCGACAAGGGAGACACACCCCCTGAGGCGACGAAGAAAGAAGCGAAAGACAAGTCCGCCAGCTAGGACCCGACGCTTCTCTGTGGTTCACGATTCTGATTGACCGGATCGCTCGATGTTGAATCATCTCAACGCCGAAGCACTCTTGCTGATTTTTGTTGGAGTAGCAGCGTTTGCTTTTGTGCTGCAGAGTGTTTCGATCTGGCTGGCAAGTCGGGCTGTACGCAAGACCGTCGAAAGCGTTCAGGAGCAGACGGCCTTCCTTGAGAACGAGATCCAGTCGCTGACTGAAAAGCTTGGTGATGTCACCGAGCGGCTCAAGCCGGTTGCCGGTCTCGCCGACGAGTTTAACTCCAATGCGCGCGCCGCGATGGACCTGTTTCGTGAGCGTTCCGAGGACATAGACCAGCTAATTAAGGAATTGGTCCAGGTGGGTCGTGAGCAAGCTTCTAAGGTGGACTATATCGTCACCGACACCGTCGAGAAATTTGAACAGACCACGGACGTGATTCAAGAGAGAGTGGTCAATCCGGCAATCGAGATCTCCTTGTTTCTGAAGGGCATCCGTTCCGGACTGGACTATTTCTTTGCCAAGAAGCCTGATCGCGGCGACGGGAAGTCCTACTCCAAAGAAGAATTCCTTAGTTGACGGGGGGCTCAATCCCCCATCTCAGCAACACGCCTCCCCAGGTAAACCCGGCACCGAACGAGACCAACAAGACGTGGTCTCCCTTCTTCAGGCGGCCGCTCAGATGTGCCTCGGTCAGCCCGATTGGGATTGTACCCGCAGTCGTGTTGGCGTAGCGGTCGATGTTGATGAGGACCTGATCCGGTCGAAGTTTTAGCCGGTCCATCGACGACTTGATGATTCTGAGGTTCGCCTGATGGGGGACGTAGAGCGTGAGCTCTTCCGTAGTAAGTCCATTTCGCTCGAGTATTCTAGCCGATGTCTCTACCATCAGCTTTACCGCAAACTTGAAGACGTTGCGCCCGTCCTGATACACGTAGTGCATCTTCCGCTTAACGGTTTCGGAGGTTGCCGGATTCAGGCTTCCCCCGGCAGGCATATAAAGGTGTTTTCCGCCGGCGCCGTCACAGCCCAGAAGTGCGTCCAAAATTCCAACGTTTTCTTCCTCGGTGGGTTCCAGCAGGGCAGCTCCGGATCCATCGCCAAAAAGGACACAGGTCGAGCGGTCCTCGAAGTCTATGATGCTGCTCATCACGTCGGTTCCGACCACCAGGACCCTCTGGTGCCGCCCCGTCTCGATGAACTGAGAGGCAGTAGCCAAACCGAAGAGGAACCCCGAGCAAGCTCCTGAAAGATCGAACCCCCAGGCCTTGCTTGCGCCGATCTTCTCCTGGATGACGCAGGCGGTGGAAGGGAACATCATATCGGGGGTAACCGTGGTGACGATGATCAGATCAATGTCTTCGGGGGTGTAGTTCGTGCGGCTCAGTGCGTCCTCGATCGCCTTCACCGAGAGGTCGCTGTTGGCCTCGTCCTGGGCAATGATACGGCGTTCGGAGATCCCGGTCCGATCGCGGATCCATTCATCTGAAGTATCGACCAGTTTGGTCAGGTCGTCGTTTGTGACGCGTTTCTCGGGCACATGCATGCCTATGGCGGTGATGTTTGCACGAACCTTCTTCAATCGGATTCTCCTCGCGCTCGCTGGTATGCGGTCCACAGCCTAGGTCGTCGTATCCTCGCTGTCAAGGTTTGTAAGTCGCCGTTGGAATCTTTGATTTTGATAGGAATCTAGTTTCTGCGAAGTGGTGTCCAATGGATCATTCAGCCTTTGGGATCTGGGATTGTTCTAACCGGGGAGCAAAGGACTGTTCGATAATTTCGACCTCGGACGGCACGTTGAGTCGGAATTTAGAATCGGATATCCGCACATTTTCTTTGAACTCGGTAAAGATATAGTCGATCCGGTCTCCGATCGGCTCTATGACCGCTAGACGGTAGATGCGGTGCGAAGCAGGAAAGAGTTCGACCAATACGTGCGTGAACTCGGGTTGGTGTTGCCTGGGAGTCAGTCGCAAGAGTACGGTTTCTTTCCCCACTGGCTGCTCTTCCTGTTCCCAGCTAGTAGCGAAATCCCGCTGTATATTTCCCATGCCGATCAGGAAGAGAAGAGGGGTCTGGACGTCTTCCAAGTCGAGCTCGGAGACCGTGACCTGCTTGTCTTTCGGGACATAGAAGTAGGCGTTCTTTCCGTCCGCGACGAAGAGCTTCCGGTACGGCTGCTCGTATTCCCAGTACATCTTTCCAGGTCTCTTCATCATCACGATGCCAGACTGGGAATCTTCCCTCCCGGAGCGGCGGCGCTCCTTTTGTTGGAAGCGGGCGGAAAAGGTCCGGATCCCCTCATGCTTTTCTTGTAGTTGTGCGACCATTGTTTCCAGCTGTTCCGCGGTCCGAACCGGAGGCTGGGCATTGAGGGTTGCAAACAGGGCAGGGATCAGGAACCAGACTGGAGAAGGAAGATTCGGAGCAGTGGGTGTGCTGTCATTAGGCTCCTCGGAAGCTTCCCCGAAACTACTCGTCCCGAAAAAGTTCTGAAAGAGGATGATGAAAACGCCGCAGGTAATCGCCGCATCCGCCACATTGAAAGTGGGCCAGGAAAAGCTGTTCCTCCAATGGAGTTCCAGAAAGTCAATGACGTACCCTCTCAGAAGCCGATCTGAGAAATTTCCCAGAATACCTCCCTCGAGCAGT
Organism: Acidobacteria bacterium UBA6911; assembly: GCA_963579905.1. GTDB lineage: Bacteria > Acidobacteriota > UBA6911 > RPQK01 > JAJDTT01 > CAUZIZ01. The sequence continues at coordinate 28,775 of CAUZIZ010000030.1, forward strand.
GCCAGCGAAAACATGATGCTGCGCTCGCCAATTGAATTGGTCCAGAGATAGTAGACCACGATCACGACGGCGATGATGGCCATCAGAGAGAGCAGAATAGGTTTCCACTCGGACTCCGTGGAGTGAAACAGCCCAAATGCAATGCCCTCGTTCCGAACGTAGTGAATCGTGAAAAACCCCTTGATGACCGGGAAGTACTGAAGCCAGGGCGTGCCATGAACCCACCATTTGGTAATTGCGTCCAGTGCGAAAACAAGTAGACCAATTCCCATGAAGAAAAGTCGCAGAGCCGTCTCGTTTCTCCCGGACGGGATAGTGGATACACTCACTCCGTGACCCCCAGTTCCTCAAGAATGGAGTAGCAGCGAGAACACACTCCTGGAAGATCGTGGTGAGTTCCAACGGACTCCAGATAGTTCCAGCAGCGCTCGCATTTCTGGGCATCGCTTCTGTCGACTTTTACTTGAACTTCATATGCCGACAAAGCCTCTTCTTTCTCGAGTACGACATCAGAGACGATGAAGAGAGCTGCGAGGGTCTCTGAAAAACCCTTGAGGTAGGTAAATCCGTCCTGGCCGCAGCTTATCCTCACCCGGGCTTGTAGGGAGTTGCCAATCTCCCTTTTCTGTCGGGAAATCTCCAATGCCTTGCTCACCTGTCCACGGATTTCGATGAGTCGCTCCCAGTGATCCAACAGTTTGTCGTCGCGGTAGGCATGAATTTCCTTGGAGAACTCTGCCATGTGGACCGAAGCCGTCGGCGCTCCGGTAGGGTAGAGATTTCTCCATACTTCTTCTGAAGTAAACGGCAGGATCGGAGCCAGGAGGCGAACCAGAGTGTCTAGAATTCTGAACAGGGCGGTTTGGGCAGAGCAACGCAGGGTAGAGTCAGCTGCAGAGATGTAGAGTCGGTCCTTGAGGATATCGAGGTAGAAGCTGGAGAGATCGACGATCGAGAAGTGATAGAGGCTGTGGTAGACCAGGTGGAACTCGAAGTCCTTGTAGGCGTTTTCGACTCGTTCTGCAACCGCGGCTGTGCGGGCCAGGGCCCAGCGATCCAACTCAGTCAGGTCCTCGTCCGCGACCGCCTTTGCGGGGTTGAAGTCGTGTAGGTTGCCGAGTAGAAAGCGGTGCGTGTTGCGCAGCTTTCGGTAGGCTTCGCGCAGGCGAGAAAGGGTCTCCTCGCCCAGCCGGACGTCTTCGGTGTAATCGATCGACGCCACCCAAAGGCGAAGAATCTCGGCCCCGTTCTGCTTCATCACATCCAGAGGAGAAATGACATTGCCGAGGGACTTGGACATTGCCCGGCCCTCGTCGTCCAGGGTCCAGCCATTGCAGATGACGGTGCGGTAGGGTGCCGCGTCGCTCACTCCGACGGCAACCAGAAGAGAGCTGTGAAACCAACCCCGATACTGATCTCCGCCTTCTAGATAAACGTCGGCCGGCCAGGCCAGATCTGGGTTTCCTCTCAAGACGACGTGATGGCTGACACCGGAATCGAACCAGACGTCCAGGATATCGGTTTCCTTCCGGAAATCAGTGGAGCCGCAACCACACCGCGTGCCTGGCGGCAATAGTTCGGCCGCAGTACGAGCGTACCAGGCATCAGCGCTCTCGGCCTCGAATATGTTTGCTACGTGATCGATGATCTTCTTGTCCAGCAGAACTTCGCTGCACTTCCGACAGTAGAAAACCGTAATGGGAACTCCCCAAACCCTTTGGCGACTGATGCACCAGTCTGGGCGGCTGCCAATCATATTGCTGATACGTTCTTCTCCCCATGCAGGAATCCAGCGCGCCTTGGAGATTTCTCTTAAGGCCCTTGCCCGAAGATCCTCATGATCCATGCCGATGAACCACTGGGGAGTGGCCCGAAAAATTACAGGGTTACGGCAGCGCCAGCAGTGGGGATAGCTGTGCACGAAGTCCTGTTCCGCCAGCAGCATGTTCTCTTGGGCCAGAAAATCGGTGATCCTCCGGTTCGCCTCGAACACCGGCATCCCCGCGAAGTGAAGCACATCCGGATGAAAGCTCCCAGAATCACTGACGGGACAGTAGATCTCCAGCCCATTCTCGATTCCCATCCAGTAGTCTTCTTCTCCATGCCCTGGAGCCGTATGGACCACTCCTGTCCCCTGTTCCAGCGTGACGTGTTCTCCGAAGATCGTCTTGGACTCCTGATCTAGCCAGGGATGTCTGCTCTGCAACTCAGAGAGGTCCTTTCCTTTGGCTGTTCTCAAGATGCGGTAGTCCGAGAAACCCACTTGCGTCGCCACCGATTTCACCAGGTCGCGGGCCAGAATCAGGATTTCCCCTCCCGTTTCCACGAAGGTGTATTCCAGCTCGGGATGGAAGGCCAAGGCTAGGTTGGCGGGCAGTGTCCAGGGCGTGGTGGTCCAGATCAGAACCGAGATCTGTCTGCCCGACAAGTCCGGTCCGCCGCTAGGCAATCCTCCTGTTACTGGGAACTTGACGAACACCGCGAGGCTGGTGTGATCGCCGTACTCGACTTCGGCTTCGGCCAGTGCGGTTTCGCAGGTGATACACCAGTGAACCGGTTTGAGTCCCTTGTAGACGCTTCCGTTCTCCACGAAGTTTCCCAGCAAGCGTGCCGTCTCGGCTTCGTAGCTGCTGTTCATGGTGAGGTAAGGGTGGTCCCAATCCCCAAAGATACCGAGTCGTTTGAATTCTCCTCTCTGAATGTCGACGAACTTCTGAGCATATTGCCGACATTGTTGGCGCACCTTCAGGAAATCGAGGTCTTGTTTCACCTTTCCCACTACCTTGATTTCGATGGGGAGTCCGTGGCAGTCCCAACCGGGAACGTAGGGGCAGTCGTATCCTTCCATGGTCCTGGACTTGACGATGAAGTCTTTGAGGAGTTTGTTGAGTGCGTGTCCCAGGTGGATGTGGCCGTTCGCGTAGGGCGGCCCGTCATGGAGAATGAAGCGTGGTCGACCTTTCCTCGACTGCTGGATCTTGCCATATAGATCCATGTCTTCCCATTCCTGGAGGAATCGAGGCTCCATGGAAGGAAGGTTGGCCTTCATCCCGAAGCCTGTCTTCGGAAGGTTGATGGTCTGTTTCAAGTCGATTGTATTGTCCACCAGGTACTCCCCACGGTTCGGTATTGGCAAAAAAAGCCATTATATGAAGAAACCCTGGCTGTTCGTCAGCTATTTTCGGTGAGCAGTCGGCAGTGGGCGGTGGGGAGTGAGCAGTGAGCAGTGAGCGGCTTGTAGATCGCAGCAGGCTGCAAATCACTATTTTCGGCAGTGTTCAAATGCCGCAGGACCTGGAAAAGGGGAAGATAGGATCGGAAGTCAAACGAGGCTAGCGGAGGTTGAACTGGACTTCTATAGTGGCCAGGACATCGACTGGATTGCCGTTGAGAGTGCCAGGTCGAAAGCGCCAGTTGGATGCGATTTCCTGTATGGCCTGCTCTTCCAGCCCGTGCCCAAGGGCTCTGAGCACCTTGAAGCTATCCACTGACCCATCCTTGCGGATGATCGCCTGAAGCCAGACGACACCCTGAACCTTGGCCTTGATGGCGTCGTCGGTGTAGCTTGGCGTGGTTTGGACGATGGGAACGGGATTGCTGACACCACTCCCATATTTGTAGACGCCGCTACTGTCTCCGGTGGCAGGTCCAGCCCCGGACGCCGGACCGGTTCCAGTGCCGACGCCCTTACCCTGCCCACGTCCACCCGTTCCGACCGGTCCTGGAGGAGCCTGAATGTCGTTCAGGTCCAGCTCGGTCGTCAACTCTTTCCGGATCTGAGGGGTCTTCTCTGCCTCCAGCTTTCGGATAGGCTCGGGGGCCAGCGGAGTGGGATCGGGGATGGGTACCAATATGGGTTTGGGCTTGACTATCACCGGCTCTGGCTTGGGAGGTGCTGCCTTGGGACGCTCGCCCCCTCCCAGGAGGGCGGCTGGCCTGGCTAGACTCTTGAGGACGAGTACGTCTTGCGTCGGTATCAGAACGGTGTCTCCAAAGGACGGGAAGACGATCAGAAACAGCAAGATATGAAACAGAATCGCCAAAATAGCGGCAGTGCGCAACGGCTTTCGGTCTTCGAAATCGAGGTCGAAAATGTTGTAGGGATCTCTAGCGTACTGAAGTTGTGCTGGCTGAAACTTCAGACCAAGTAGCCGTTCCAGGTAGTCTCTCACGCTGTCACCAAAGACTCAGCTAGCGAACAATTGTGCTGAAGTTGCGCTGCTGGCAACATACGTCCTTTATACTAGGGAAGCCCCAATGCCTCCGTCAACTTTTCCCGATTCCTTTTTGTGAGATGGCTCTCGCGAAGAAAAGTATCACCGATAACGGTTCCATGACCGGAAAAAGTGTCATTGGCATTCCAGGTTTCCCGCTTTATTCCTCGGATGGCTTCCGTAGGAGTGTCGGGTAGATCGAACGGATCCAAGCCTGAGTCCTCCGTGGGACGCCTGCTGGATTTTGCTCGAGGTCCCGATGCAAGCGGGTCAGGTCTTCCACCGTATCGATGTCGTACCAGGAGGGCAGCAGAAAGTACTCGTCGCGATTGAGCTTCGCTTTCGTCTGTTCCAGAACCTCTCCGGTTCCCCAGTCGATGTCCGAAAAGAGATCTTGTCTAGGTTGGGATAGACCGATCAGGTAATAGCCTCCATCCTCGGCGGGGCCGAGCACGATAGGGTGATCCTCGAGTTCCAGAAACGCCTTTTCGATGAAGTCGGTGGGCAGGGTAGGGGAGTCACTGCCCACGAAGAGGACCCTGTCCCACTGGGTGGAAACGTCCTGATAGGCCTTCCAGAGTCGTGCTCCCAGGTTCTCTCCTTTCTGGATTCCCAACTCCAGACAAAGGGGTAGCCCCTGTTCTTCAGCGAACTTCTGTCCCTCCTTTCTGGAACAGGCGGCCAGGTAGAGGAAGCGTTGCAAATTGACGCCCGAGGTCCGCTCGACGGTATCGAGAAGCAGTGCCTGATGCAGCGCAAGGCACGCCTCGGCCCCAAGAAAGGGCTGCAGCCGGGTCTTTACCTCACCCAAACGGGGATAGCGCCCAAAGATGGCCAGGGCCCCGTTCAAGGGGTTGCCCCGTGCCAAAAGATGTAGTCTTTCCAGCTATCGGGGACGTTCGGCTGGCGGATGAGCTGGGGTATCTTGAAGGGAAAGCCGGAGGGAGCCTTGGGCTGACGCAGCAGATCCAGACCCGCCTCTGTAGGACTGCGCTTGCCTTTCTTGCGGTTACAGTCGATGCAACAGGTCACGATATTCTCCCAGGTCTTCAGACCCCCGCGTGCTACCGAAACGACATGGTCGTAGGTCAGATGGCTGAGGTCTGGTCTCACGCCGCAATATTGGCATCGATATCCGTCGCGAGCGTACAGATTCGCTCGAGTGAACCTCACTCGATTGTAGCTGTGTCCAATCTTTACGTATTGACGCAGTCTCAGAACGGCCGGCAATCGAATGCTGATTGAAATACTGTGGATCCGACGGTCGTATTCAGCGAGTACTTCGACCTTCTCCTGAAAGAGCATTCGGAGCGCACGTTTCCAGGAAACAATCTGCAGGGGCTCGTAGGTAGCATTCAGGATGAGGGTGTGTTCCAAGGAAGCCGTTCAGAGCCCTTCCCACACGGCGATCTAACCTTCGAGTATCCCGGTCCTGGGATCGGGATCGTATTTCTTTGAAACCGACGGTAGTACGGTAACCCGAGGCGAGCCACGCGTTTTTTTTGTTAGACTAGACGATACCATGAAGCAGGTCACCACTCTGTTGATATTCTGCATTGTTGGATCCTTTTTGCTTCTGGAAGCGGCAGACAAGCAATCACAGCGTGAACTGACCTTGTTCTTCACCGGCTACGTTGAAGGAAACTTCGAGCCCTGCGGCTGCAAGTCGGGCCCCTATGGAGGTTTGGCTCGCCGGGCGGGCTACATCTCTGATTATCAGAAGCGTAGGGGAGGCAGCTCCATACAAGTCGATGCAGGAAACTACTTCCAGATGATAGGGCCGTACTCTGATGTAGTGAATCGGCTGATGTTGGATAGTCTCGAAGTGTTTCCAGTCCAGGTCCTCAACCTAGGCAGCGAAGATCTTATGTTTTGGAGCAAGCTGTCAGAGGCATCCTTTGCCTCTACCCAGGTAATCTCGACGAACCTGGTCCGAAGCAATACCAGCTTGCCTTCACCCAAGCGGTATGCGATGGTTCAGATTCCAGCTGAATCAGGCACGACTGGAACACCCTTGAAAATCGGCTTTCTCGGATTGATCGACCCAGCTCGAGTCAAGCCCAGATCCGGTTTTCGGGGCCGTGATCCTTTCGAGGTGTTGTCTGAGGTCGTGCCCGAACTGTCCGGGAAAGTTGACCTTATCGTGGTTTTAGCGGATCTTCCCCGGAAGCTAGCCATCGAGGTTGCCCGTAAGCATTCGGAGGTCGGAGCTGTCCTGGTGGCGGAGCGCGGTTCTCGAGTAGAAGAGGCCGTGCGGGTGAACAACGCCATCATAGCGTCGGGCGTGGATCGAGGACGTTTTCTGGGAGAGTTGATCTTGAATCTGGATCAGAAGGGAAAGGTTGTACGCTGGGACTCAGAATATGTTGCACTAAAGGAGGGCATGACCGAAGATCCAGTGTGGCTGGAGCGGCAAGCTGAAGTTGCCAGGCACCTGTACGGAAGTCCCGGTGCGGCCGATTAACTCCCTGTTCTCCGGATGGCTACAACAAGTCACGCGGGACGACCAGATTGCCCTCATTTTTCTCGTCGAGCTGTGGCCGCAGATTGTTGGCGAAGGGCTAGCAGATCAGGCCAGGCCGGTGGCACTCGATAAACGGGTTCTCACCCTCTCTGTTCCTAGTGAGGCCTGGGGGAACGAACTCTCCGACTTGGGGAGAACGATTGTAAAGAGAGTCAATGCTTTCTGGAGCTACTCTCTGATAAGAAAAGTGGAATGTAAGGTCCGAGCTGGCTAGTCGGCGCCTCGCACATCCCGTGCAGGGTCTGCTTCTACGCTTCTGGGCGAGCGAGGATCCCTGGATCGCCGGGTTCTGGTTGCAGGACCGCTTGAACCGGCACAGGGTAGAACAGCCCCAGCCTCTGAAGTATTGGAGTGAGTAGCTGTCTCTTAAGGGTCTGCGCAAGAATAACTTGGTAGAATTGGCGCTCAGATTTGCGTCAGATTTGGCCGCGAACGATTGAGCGAAACCGCAGGCGTAGCCGGGTCTACGTTAAGGATTTCTCGATTGAGGAGTGGCCGACGATGGTGGGAAGATTTGAGATGCCAAAATGCCAAGTTATTCTTGCGCGGACCCTAAGTGCGGTACGCACGCATTAGCAAGCCCGTAATATAATGAGAAACTCATGCGTCAACTTTTGACTCTCCTTATCGCTCTCTTGATGTCGGCTATGCTGGCGAAGGCAGAGAGGGCCTACGGCACGATCAATCCCAGTTTGATCCAGGAAGATCTGTTCTTCGATATCAACACACTCCCGGTCCAGATCGGAGATCGAAACGATCTCAACTTTGCTCCCAACATTGTTTTCACAGCGGACTCCACCCAGGCTTTCGTCAGCTTTCCCGCTTCGGATACCGTGATGGCGTTCGATCCCAAGAGTGGTGCGGTGCTTGCTCTGATTCCGGTAGCACAGACGCCGAATCTGATCGTGATGATGCCAGACGAAAAATCACTGCTGGTTGTCTGTCTCTTTTTCCGAGAAAATGCGAGGGCAGATGTTTTCGGCGACGACACCAAGGGAGCGATTTGTCGGATCGATGTCGAGACTCTGGCGGTCGAGACCCTGGAAATGACGGGAACTTTCTTCTCTTTTGTCAATAACCTGGTCGTCATGCCCGATGGGAAGTCCGGATTCATTGGCTCTTCGGGGACAGACGAAGTCATCCGATTAGATCTAGAGTCTTTTCAGGAGCTTGCCCCGCGGATAGAGCTCCCAGGGGGCACTCGACCGTCTTCGATTACCCTGGCACCTGATGCCAGTTTTTTCACCCTGCTGACGGTGGGATCCGAACTGTTGTCACCGGGTGAGGAACCCGACGCCGTTCGAATTATTGATACGACCTCATTTTCTATCTCCGGCACCCTGGTTCCCTCAACCTTGGATCTGCCAATTCCGCTGCCGCACGACTTCGTAGCGGCCAATACAGTGGCCATCTCGCGCGATGGGAGGTTTGCCGTCGTGGCCGATCGAGAGCTTGGCCAGTTGTCGACGCTTCCAGAGCTTGCAGTTGACCATGCCCTTCTCCTCGATCTGAGCGAGGGAACAACCCTTAAGAGCTTTGGCATATCGGGAATTCCCAGTTCGGCCACTTTGAGTCCGGACGGCAAGTTGGTTGTTGTTATCAGCACCCTGGATGTGGATCTGGTGCCGCTCCCAGTTCCTGGGCCAGATGGCACCATCGATGTGGATTTGCTCGATGCGGTCCGCCTCACACCCCAGATTTCGGAGTTTCGGCCCAGCTCGCGACCTGCCTTTTCGCTAGATGGGAAGTTCCTGTTCGTGGGGGCGCCGATCGATGACGTTGTTCTGAAGATGGACCTCAGGACCTTTGAGTTTCCTCGACCGGTGCTGGTGGGTCAGAAGCTGCACGGTGCGGATGAGGATTCCAGGCCTTCCTTCTCCGCCGCTCCCCTGGAGGTTGCTTTAACGCCAGACGGGGAAGTGATGACGGTTCTCAACTTCAACTCGAGCACCATTGACCTGGTCGGCCCTAGCTATAGCTCCTTTGTACCTCGCATGGTGAGCAATGCGACCTGGTTTACCGGAATCGCGATGGCCAATCTTTCTGACGCTGAGGCGGGGCTCGATACCAGACATTTCAACAATGGCGGAATACGATTGCAGGATCTGACCGCTACCGAGGATGTGATCGAATTCGGCCCCAGCCCCAAGAGGACCCCACTGGCTCCGGGGCAGCAGTTCGCCACTACGGCAAGACTGCTGACTGAGGCCCAGCCCGTGGACTCGACCTTCGAAGGCTGGATCCACATGGACGTTGACCAGAAGGATGTCGTGGGTTTCTTCATGACGGGTGACCGTCTCCAGAACAGGCTCGATGGAGGTCTGCTCGCCACCGAGACCGCACAGCTGGTAGTGATACCGTGGATTCGAATCGACGGAGAATTCCAGACTGAAATCATCGCCCTGAGCCCCAACATCACTGGGACTGATGTGTTATTGACACTCCTCAACTATGATGGCGAGATTCTGGAGCAGACGACAAAGCTGGGTTTTGGAGGCGTCGTAACCAACGCTGCGCTGAAGGGGCCGAACGGCTTTTTTAGCGACGACGCATTCGAGGGTTTCGACGGGGGGTACGTTGTGATGGAGGTTCCCGAAGGTATCGTGGCGTTCGAACGCTACTTCGACGGGGAGCGTCTGGCCTCTCTGAACGGAATAGCGGTGAATGGTCCCGAAGTCGTTCCAGCAAAGAGGCTTTATTTGCCCCAGGCCGTGGCCTTCGGAGGGACCTCGACTGCCGTCACCCTCCTCTACTTCGGAGCCGGAACCACTACGGTCGAGGTCGCTTTCAAAGACGACCAGGGATCTGTGGTGGCCACAGCGGAACCCATTGCTCTCACGAACCGTCAGGGATTTCGTAGGGAACTGACCGACCTCTTCCCCGGCCTGGTGGACCGGGGCGTCTCCATCAGCGGCTGGCTGGAGATCGAGAGCAGTGGAGCGGGTATTGTTGGGAGCGCCGAACTGCAGGTGTTTTCCGGACTCGCCATGAGTGCGATTCCAGCAGAATCATCGCCCAAGAAAGCCTATGCGTTAGCTCACCTTAACAACGGCAAGGGCTTCTCTACTGGGATGGCAGTGCTTTACCCGGGAGCGGAGGGCACCGCAGAGGTCGAAATCGGCATCTACACTTCCCAGGGCGATCAGGTCGGCCAGAAGCACCTTAGCTTGGCACCCGGACATCGAGAAGTGAAACTGTTGAGTGAGCTGATCCCTGGTTTGCCTGCCCTAGCCACTGGTTATGCCAAGATCGTGTCCGATCAGCCTATCATCGTGCTTGAGCTCATTTTCTCCGATGCTCTCAACATGATGTCGGCGGTCCCCGCACAACCGCTGAGCTCTGGGCTTTGATTTGACTGCTCAGAGTGTCCTTCCTGCTGGATACCGGATTTCACTTCGGAGTTCGCTTGCTCGGTGTTCTGGGGTCTATGATTCGAAATTTCCTTGTGCTGGAGGAGGTAACCGCTAAAACCGCAGAACCAAACTGGCGAATGTCGAAGGGGAAGACTGTTGGCTTCGTCAGAGAGGTTTCTTCCTAGATAATCCAGCAAAGCGGGGTGGCTGCAAACGCTCGGAGTTTGGGATAATATGAAAAGTTGAATAAGTTGTAACAGATGGCGAAGAAGATCTATATGAGAATTCTAGCAGTAATCCTTCCAGCGCTCCTGATTCAGGTCGGCCTCGCACAAGCCTTAAGCCGCGACCTGGGCAATTCCTACTACCATTTCAGCCTCGCCAAGCTCCATGTACTGAACAAGGAGTATGGAGACGCTATCGCCGAGTTTGAAAAGGCGATTGCTTTGGATGGCGAGAGTACCGAGCTTCGGATTGAGTTCGCTGGCAGTCTGGTGAGGGCTGGAGAAATCTCGCGGGCCGTCCAGGAGGGACAGAAGGCGGTTGAGTTGGATCCTCAAAGCAGTGAGGCGCATTTCTTTCTAGGACAGATGTACTATGTCTATCAGGGTGGAGGTCAGGGCAGTCTGGCTCAGAAGGCGGTCGCGGAGTTCGAGCGTGTAGTCGAATTGGAGCCGGATCACGATGAAGCCCTCTATTATCTGGGCAAGATATATCTCGAACAACAAGATTATTCTAAAGCTGCCCAGGTCTTCGAGCGCTTGACCGATATACGTCCGGGGCTGGTGGAGGGCCATTTTCTTCGCGCCACTGCTCTGGTAGCGGTGAGGAAGGTCGATGAAGCCATCCACGTGCTAGAGAAGTCTTTGAGGATCCGAGCGGACCAGGCCGACAGTTTGAACATGTTGGCGAGCCTGTACGAACAGAAAGAGCGCTTCGACGAGGCAGTTGAGACCTACCGACAAGCACTACGTAACAAGCCGAACCCGAAATCGCAATTCCAACTCGGTACTCTGCTGATCAGACTGGGGCGTTACCCGGAGGCAGTCAGCCTGCTACGAGAGGCGGCTGCGCGCTACCCCCAGAACGTAGAAGTGCGGGTCGAACTAGGCAAAGCACTGAAGGAACAGAGGAAGTTTAGCGAGGCTGCCGAAGTCTTCCTGACGGTTTTGAAGGATGACGTCGACCACATGGAAGCGAAGTATGAGTTAGCGCGAACGCTAGGAGGGTTGGGGCAGCGGAAAAAAGCCGCAAAACGGTTCGAAGATCTGATCGCACTGGTCGAATCGAATGGGACAGACCGTTTCGTAGACCTGTTCAAGACCCATCTAGGTCTTCTCTATCAGGACATGCGCCAATTCGAAAAGGCTGTGCAGCTTTTTCGCCAAGTCGATGAAGCGAATACAGATGATCCGGATTCCAGGCGGCGTCTCATCTACGCGCTCAAGGATGCGGGACACATCGAAGAGGCCAATCGCTTAACCAAGGACCTCTTGGCCCGGTATCCCGACAATGCATTCGTTGTGATGACTCGAGCACAGATGCTTTCGTTCGCTGGTCAGGTTGAAGCCGGCGTGGAGCTGCTGAGAGAGAATCTGAATCCGGAGCGTGACTTCGAACTACTTTACTTGACGGTGAGCCAACTTTACATGGATCACAAGAAGTATGGCGACGCCGAAGAAGTAGTGAAAGAGGGACTGGCACAGAAACGCGAAAGCCAGGCAATTCAGTTCCAGCTTGCGGCAATCTACGAGCGACAAGAGAAGGTTCAGGATGCCGAAGCCGAGTTCCAGAAGATCCTTCGGGCCAACCCCGAGCATGCCGGTGTGCTGAACTATATGGGCTACATGTTCGCCGACCGAGGTATTCGCCTCCAGGAGGCGCGCGATTACATAACAAGGGCGGTCGAAGTAGATCCCTACAATGGGGCCTACCTGGACAGTCTGGGCTGGGTCTATTTCAAGCTCAAGCAGCTTGACCTGGCAGAGACCAATCTGAAAAAAGCTGCAGAGCTTACGGATGATCCAACAATTTACGATCACCTGGGAGATCTCTACCTCGAATTGGGCCAGTACCAAAAGGCTCGCCAGTACTATGAGCAGGCGGTGGCCATTGCAGCTGATGATGAGCATGCGAGAGTCGTCGAAAAACTAGCCCAGCTGAAGGAGCGTCTCTCTCCCTAGGCCCTCTGACCGATCCATCCGGTTAAATAACGAATTTTCTTGAGACAACTAACGCTGCCTTGCTTTGCCAAGGTCAACTGGATTCTAAAGATCCTTGGCCGTCGGAAGGACGGGTTCCACCAGCTGCGCACCCTCTATCAGACGGTGGACCTGAGAGACGAGATCTCTCTGACTGCGACCCGTGATGCAACTATCACTTTGGAGGTTCAGGGGTACCCGATACCCGCCGACCCTTCCAATCTGGTCTGCCGGGCTGCCGAGCTCCTGCGAGAGGCTACGGGCCGATCCCAGAAGGGGGTTCGTTTTCTTCTGCGCAAGCGGATTCCAGTCGGTGCCGGACTGGGGGGAGGCTCTAGCAACGCCGCGGTCTCTTTGCTGGGGCTGAACCAGCTCTGGAACTGCGGCCTGTCAAATAGAGAGCTCTCCGCCTTGGCGGAGAAACTGGGTTCCGACGTGCCCTTCTTTCTGGTGGGGGGAATGGCCCTCGGAGAAGGAAGGGGTGAGATCGTCTCACCCTTGCCGGATCCTATTGGGAGGGAAGATCTTATCCTGCTCTTCCCGAGGCGCTCGATCTCTACTCGAGATGCTTATCAGTTTAAGGACTGGGGTCGCTGGACGGGCCAGGAGGTATTGACAAAGGACCCTGTCGAGACTACAATCCAACGCTTTTGCGCCTTAGGCACCGGAAGGATTTGGGGCTTTCTCGAAAACGACTTTGAGACCGCCCTGTTCGAGCGATATTCGTTCCTAAGAGAGACGGCCGAAGCGCTCCGCGTTGTGGGATGTGAGCGGGTTATGCTTTGTGGCAGCGGTTCGACCTTAATGGGAGTGGGAAAGCCCCCGGGCTGGTCCGAGTCGAGCAAGGATTCGCTGGAAAAGTGGGGCGAAGTCTTTCCCTGCGAAACGATTTCTCGAAGGCGATACCGGGCGATCTTGCATAAGGCAGGTTTGCGTTCGGCTGCATGAGCCTTTGGCAGTGTGGATCTTTCATAACCGTGATGACGTGGTCGAGCCGTTGATCGAATCAGAAGGGCGCAGCACGAGTCCAAGCTCTCATGTCGGACTATAGCGTTTTCTCAGGCAGCGCCAATCCAGCGTTGTGCCAGCAGATCTGCCAATACCTGGGAGTGTCCCTGGGCGAAGTCAAGCTTACCCGTTTCAGCGACGGCGAGGTCAACTTCCAGATATTGGAGAATGTTCGGGGCAAGGACGTTTTCCTGGTCCAACCGACCTGTCCTCCCGTCAGCGAGAATCTGATGGAACTGCTCATCATGGTGGATGCCTTCAAGCGATCCTCAGCCCAGAGGATTACCACCGTGCTTCCGTACTACGGCTACGGGCGCCAGGATCGCAAAGACAAACCTCGAGTCCCGATCTCGGCCAAGCTGGTTGGGGATCTGCTGTCGGCGGCCGGGGCGCACCGGCTGCTAACCTTGGATCTGCATGTGGGGCAGATTCAAGGGTTCTTCGACATACCCGTGGACCATTTGTTCGCGACCCCAGTAATACTCGAGTATCTCAAGGAGTTGAACCTCGAGAACCTGACTGTGGTTTCACCGGACGCTGGAGGTGTTGAACGGGCACGTTTCTATGCCAAGCGCCTGGGCGCAAACCTGGCAATTATCGACAAGCGGCGGATCGATGAAAACGAAGCCGAAGTCATGAATATTGTCGGGGACGTCGAGGACAAAGACTTAATTATCGTAGACGATATGATTGATACCGCGGGTTCCATGGTGCGCGCCACGGAAGCGCTGCGGCGCCAAGGGGCACGGAGGCTGTTCGCGGTGGCCAGCCACGCCGTCCTCTCGGGCCCGGCCGTCGAGAGACTGATGGCGTCGGAGTTTGAAGCGGTGATTGTGACCAACAGCGTTTTCTTGTCGGAGCAAAAGAAGGTTTCCAAGCTCAAAGTCCTGAGCGTAGCGCCCCTGTTGGGAGAGGCGATCAAGTCGATTCACGAAGAGAGCTCAGTGAGCAGACTCTTTGTAAACTAAGTACACCGTTTCATAAATACGGTAACGTTTGCAGATGGGGCTTGCGAGGCGAGATCAAGGCAGGAGGAGGAAGACGATGCCTGGCCATCTTCGACGACGACCAACGCAGAGATCGTCCGCAAGCCTCATCTGCCCTCCGGGTGGCGACGGGACGGGCCGATTTCTTTGTCGCGCCTTCTCCACTATGGCAAGGCATGGCGTTCGGCGGCGCTTCGCGAACTCGACCCGTCGCGCTCGCCACAAACGTTGCCGTATTTATGAAACGGTGTACTAAGTACCTCGCCATTTTGAGGCGAGGGGAGGTTCGAAGCAAATGGCAGAAGTGACGGTTGATGCCGAGATTCGACAGGAATTCGGGAAGAACGCGAATCGGCGCACGCGAGCTAGCGGTCGAATTCCGGCCATTGTGTATGGGAGCGGTCTCGATTCGATTGCGGTATCGGTCGATCCCAAGGACCTCGAGAGGATCCTGCGCACAGGAGCAGGGCA
>CAUZIZ010000031.1:0-43226 GCA_963579905.1 Acidobacteria bacterium UBA6911
GAATAGCTCCTTATAAGCGATCGGCATAAGCGATCGGCGGGCAGTACCGCAACAGCCGAGCCGAGTTCTGAGTGGCTTGGTGCATAAACTTAGAATTTGGGCCTCCAAAATGACTCCTAGGAGCCGGGAAACGGTCCTGTTTTCGAAATTGCGCTTATTTTGAGGCTAGAACAGAGCGACTGGAAACGGGATCAACGCTGCCGAGTCGCTCTCAGGAAGGTGGGCCGCTGATTCTGCTTCCACTCTTCCAGTAGAACCAGTTGATCTGGGGTCAGGATCGACTCGAACGAGGCCAAGAAATCCTCCCTGAACATCTGGATCTGGCGCTTGATATCTCGCATCGAGATCATCAGGTCCCCAACAACCGCCGCCGATGGAGCCTCCATTTCGAGCTCGGCCTTGAGGGTCTCGGCGAGGGCCTGCTTTTGTTCAGCCAGAGATTCCACGTTCTGTCTCAATTCATCATGAATTATTCCCAACTCCTCAAATTGGACTTGGGTGAAGCCTATAACCTCCTCGAGCACGTGGGGAGGGGGAATCAGCCTCTCGCCATCCCCCCCTCCTCGTCCGAAGCGGCCGGGGCTGCGACGGCCAAAACCTTCTGTTCCCGGGCCTCCCCCTCCATGCCTCTCGATGCCGGGTTCTTCCTCGGGCCCCTGGGCGACCAGAGTCGTCGTGCTCAGGAGCCCGCTCGAGATCACCAGAGTTGCCAGGATCGTAACTGTTCCATTCTTCATTTCGTCTGCCTCCTCTTGAACAAATAAAGGTTTCTGATTCGGCGCCGAGGGACTCTTTTCCTGCTGCGCCGACCGTCAGTAATAGGAGACGGTGACGCTGCTAAAATCGACGTAGAGAGTCGGTAGTTCCTTGGTTAAGTTTTGCAAAGATCCGCTCCAGAGGTTGACACTTCTTTACGGAAGGGACGCACCGCCTGGCGTACAATGATCTGGAGTGGCCTCGTGAATGAAATTAAAGAGAGCATCTTGTTGATTGACGACGATGTCGAGCTGTGTGAGCTGGTAGAGGAGTACTTGCAGACCGAGGGCTTCGAGATTGACGTGGTACACAACGGAACAGATGGTCTGGAAAGGGTGTTTTCCAGCGAGCCCATTCTGGTGATTCTTGATGTGATGCTCCCTGGCGCTAACGGTTTCGAAGTACTTCGGAGGATCCGCTCCCGGTCACAGGTACCGGTGCTCATGCTTACCGCCCGAGGCGATGACGTCGACCGCATCGTGGGATTGGAAATTGGTGCGGACGACTACCTTACCAAACCCTTCAACCCGCGGGAACTGGTAGCGCGAATCCGAGCTATCTTGCGCCGCAGCCAACCAGACGAATCTGATCCGCGCCCTCCCAAGCAGAAAAAGACGGTCCTGGGAGACGTTGAGTTGGACCCGGGCTCCAGGACCGTTCTACGGGGCGGACAGCAGCTCCAACTCACTGCCGTTGAGTTCGATCTGCTCGAGTGTCTGCTTGGCCGGGCCGGAACCGTCATCAAGCGGGAGGAACTCGTGGAGGCAGTCCTGGGTAGAGCCTTCAGCCCCTTCGACCGCAGCATCGACATGCATGTGAGTAATCTGCGGAAGAAGCTGGGGTTCCACGGAGACGGGTCTGAACGCATCAAGTCCATCCGAAGTGTCGGCTATATCTACACCCAGTCCGGCGAACTCCATTCCGGATAGAGGCCATGCGGAGCCTTTGGGTCAAGATTTTTCTGTGGTTTTGGCTGGCCATGTTTCTGGTCGGAGGGGTTCTGGTCGTCTCGGTCTTTCTAACCCGTCCTGACCGTCCGCACGGCCCCTTTTCCGGCCGCCCATTCGGACCTCGAGGACCTCGCCGTCCGGAGTTCACCGCGGATACTCTACGCCGCAACGCACGTATCAGTGCCCAGCTCCTCCGCCGTGGTCGCGGCCATCAGTTGAGAGAACATCTGGACGAACTCGAGAGGAATACGGGGATTCAGGCTACTGTCTTCGATGCCGATGGCCGTGAAGTCTCGGGACGCCCCGTCCCGGAGGGCGCCGAGGCATTGGCTCGACAGGCCCACGAGAGTGGCCAAGCTGAATTCAAAGATGCCGATGGTGAGCTGCTCATCGCCCAAAGCTTTTTGGCCCCTCGAGGAGGAGGCGTCACCATTGTAGGCCAGGTCCCGGCGTTTCGAAGCAACCCGTTCATGGAACCAGCAGACCTGATCCTCAGGTTTTTGGCCGTCCTGTTAACTGGCGGCGCGGTGTGTTTTGGGCTCTCCCGGTATCTGACCACGCCATTGATCCGCCTTCGGAAGGCCTCATGTGAGCTAGCGGGCGGAGACCTGAGTGCACGCGTGGGTCCGGTTTTGGAAAAGCGAGCTGACGAGTTCTCGGATCTGGCGCGAGATTTCGATCTGATGGCAGAGCGAATCGAGACGCTAGTCCAATCACAGCTGCGCCTGCTGCAGGATATTTCCCACGAGCTGCGCTCGCCACTGGCTCGCCTCAATGTCTCTCTCGAACTGGCACGCAAACAGAGTGGGCCGGACGCTGGCAGCTCCCTCGATCGGATCGAGCGGGAAACCGAGAGGATGGATCAGCTGATTGGCCAGTTGTTGAGTCTGACCCGCCTGGAAGGCGATGCGGATCTCATCGTGAGGGAACCAGTGGACCTCGCGGCTCTTCTGAGCGAGGTCTGCGCAGATGCTGATTTCGAGGCCAGCAATCGTCACCGCCGGGTACGCGTCTCCCATAGCGATCCCTGCGTCGTCACCGGCTCTTCGGAGCTTCTACGTAGTGCCGTCGAGAATGTGATCCGGAACGCGGTCCGCTACACCCCTGAGAAGACCGAAGTGGAGGTGAAGCAGCTGCTGCAGGAGAACTCGCGGGTTGCGATTCTGGTGAGAGACCAAGGTCCTGGTGTTCCGGAAGAAGCCCTCCCGCAACTGTTTCTTCCGTTCTACCGTGTGGGAGATGCCCGCGATCGCGAGTCCGGAGGAATAGGGCTCGGGTTGTCGATCGCGGAGCGCATGGTGCGCCTTCATGGGGGCACAATTGCCGCCTCCAACCAGCCGACGGGTGGTCTCCTGATCGAGATCTCGCTCCCCTGCCAGATTAGGGTATCGGCCCCAGGTTAGTCCCGCCCCCGCTACGCTGGATCATTCAGAAGGAAACTTCCAAGGCGGAGCTGCCAGGTTCGGCCCTTGATCAGGGACCGCTCCCTGACGGTCACGGCTCTGGCATCTGGCGATTCTTCATGATCACCTCGCCGTTCGAAGTCTCCGTCGGAACCGGTCGCCGTACTTTCCCTGGAGCAGAGACGTGCGACGTTCAGACGAATCGTTCAAGTTTCAGCTTAGTAGGGGTCACCAGCATCAAGCACGGTCGAGTGTGACAACCTGGCCCGAATCAATCGATTTTCTCGCCGCTTCTACCATTCGAACAGCCGCGCGGCCGTCGTAGCCGGAGACCGTCGGTGGCTTTCCATCCAGGATGTTATCCGCAAAGAGTTGGGTCTGGCCATAGAAAGCCTCCAGTCGCGCCGGGTCCATAGGACGCCCGATATAGTCTATCGGAGGCTGCTCCCAGATCAGTTCCCAGCTATCGCCTCGCCCCAGCATCAGCTTGCCGTATCCGTCGATGTCCAGAGTTCCCTCTTCGCCGACAACCACGTACCGATGCTGCTGATTGTCCAGGTTCGGAGGAGGCATCTCGTAGGACATCCACTGCTGGGCCATGGCACCGCTATCAAAGGCAATCTGGGTCATGACGCTGAGGCGCTCGTGTTGCTGTGAGCCGAAAGTCTTTCCCTGGCTGAAGATACTCTTAGCCTCGGAACCGGAAAGGAAGCGCATCGCATCGAAATTGTGGACCCCCATGTCGAGAAAGGCGCCTCCGTGTTCGGAAAGTCCGGTCCAAGGCTTATCGTCGGTGAAGTATCCGCTGAATACAGAATGCCCCCGGAGCATCCAGATCTCGCCCAAGAGACCTTGATCCAGGATTTCCCGAGCCCGAGAGACCGCGCCGCGGAAACGTAGTGTCTGGATGACTTCCAGATGGACGCCCGCTCCCTCGCAGGCTTCGATCATGGCGGTACAATCCTTGGACGACGTGGCCATTGGTTTTTCGACCAGGACGTGTTTGCCAGCTTCGGCAGCCTGGATCACTTGAGAGAGGTGGGTAGCATGAGGGGTGGCAATCAGTACCGCATCTACGTCGCCGCGTGAGAGCAAGGCCTCGTAGTTGGGCTCGCAGTCCACTCCGTAGTCGCTGGCGAGGCCGGCTGCGCGTGTTCCACCGGCGACGGCCATCAAACGGACTCGCGTGTTGTACTTCGCAATTCCCTCAGCATACGTCCTGCCCATATAACCTGAACCCAACAGGGCAATTCGCAGGTCACTCATCGATACTTCCTCCTGGCTAGAGTGGATACAAAATGGTCGGTTTTATCTGTCACGTGCCTCAGGATTTGAGCGAAAACTGAAGCACGACGTAAGACACGTAGATGGCCACTAACGGGAGGCCATACCATCTACGAAAGGAACCTCTGCTCGAAGCCGAGTATATGTAGAGCCGAAAGACCGTCAGAATGAGCAGCATCGTCGGGAGATGGATGTACAGCATTATTTCCGGTATCTGGGCGCTCCGTTCAACGATCGGCAGGGGTGCAGCGGTCGCCGCGGCGCCGACCACGAAGAGCACGTTCAGAATGTCGGCCCCAATGATGTTTCCTACCAGAAGCTCCTTATGGCCTCTCCTGATGCTGGCCATTCCTATCACCAACTCTGGCAGCGAGGTCCCAAATGCCACCAAGGTAGCGGCGACTACGACCTTCGGGATGCTCCAGTGATTCTCAGCTAACTCAATCACGGAACAGATAAGTACACGACTGGTCAAAAGAACGAAGACCAGTCCCACCGTGACCAAAATCAAGAGCCGCCCAGTGCCGGTAGCACCCTCTAAAAGCGGCGCGATGTCGCCCCCCGATTCGGAGTAGCCTGATCCGGGATGGTTGCGGCTCCATCTGATCGAAATGAGCATGTACCCGGCTAGCGCCACCAGCATGATGAGTCCAACCGGTCTCCCCAACGTAGCCTGGTCGCCCGCTTGCAGGTAGCCGGCGTAGCACAGCAGGGCCAGGAACACGCCCGAGCCGAACTGCACCCAACCTTGGCGAGACAAGATGAATTTGTCGGCGGGAAGCACCGTAAGCAGACAGCCGAGTCCAAAGATCAGTCCCGAATCTACAATGATCGAGCCGATGGCATTGCCAAGTGCCAGGCCGGGCTCACCCGACCAAGCCGCCAGCACCGAAACGGCACACTCTGGACTGGTCGTTCCCAGAGAGACTACGGTTGCACCGATCACGATCTTGGAGACTCCCAGACCGGCCGCTATTCCTGATGCTCCCTCGACAACCACATCTGAGGCCTTGCCCAGGGCCGCGATAGCGATCGCCACCAGAACAAGCAGTTGCCACTGGGACAATCCCAAGAACCACTGTTGTGGAATAAGATACTCCACCCTGATCTCACCTCCGGCCTTTGCTTCTATGTTGTGAACGCCTGGAAGAAAATATACGAAGTCGGGGACTAAAACAAAGTCGAAGTAACGAATCTTGCAGCGATCGATCCAGGTCAGGGTATGAGGAGCCGCCTGGGGCCGCCTTCGAGTTCCACTCTCTTGGCAGCCGCACCTCGAGCCGTAGCACCCTGCAATCCCTGCAACCAAGTCCGTTGAGGGTTGGGAACGATCTGTGGCACACTGGGGCTACTATGGTGCTCGCAACAACGGTTGAGCCTCATCTCTTCGTGGTTTTTGGTGGAACCGGAGACCTGATGCGCCGCAAGCTGCTCCCCGCTCTTGCGCGGCTCAACGAGCTAGAGTTGCTGGGGGAGGGCTTCAAGATCCTGGGAGTATCGCGCAGGAGCATGGACGATACAGCCTTTCGAGAATGGGCCCGAGAGGCGTTGGCAGAGGCAGACGTATCCAGCGGCCCAGCGAGAAGCAGATGGTGTGATCAGTGCCTGCACTTTCAGTCGATTGGCCAGGGCCAGGAGGCGGACTATCGAGCCCTCAAAGACCGTGTTGAAGAACTGGAAGGGCCAGGGGCCCGCCCAGCAATCGGGTCTTCTACCTCGCTATGCCTCCGTCTGGGTTTGCTCCCTCAATAGTAGGGCTAGGAGATGCTGGTCTGAACCAAAGCTCTGGGTGGACCAGGCTGGTTATTGAAAAGCCTTTTGGTCGTGATCTGGCTTCGGCTCAGGACCTGAACCGGCTAGTCCACAGGTACTTCGAAGAGTCTCAGATCTACCGGATCGATCACTATCTGGGTAAGGAAACCGTTCAGAACCTGTTGGTGTTTCGTTTCGCAAATCCGCTGTTCGAGTCAGTGTGGAACCGCGATCGGGTCGAAAGCATCGAGATTACCGTTGCGGAAGAGTTGGGCGTGGGGGAACGCGCCGGCTACTACGATAAGACGGGTGCTCTGAGGGATATGGTTCAGAATCATTTGGCACAGCTCCTGACTTTGACGGCGATGGAGGTGCCTGCAGCCTTCGAGGCCGACACGATTCGGGACGAGAAGGTGAAAGTGCTCCGATCGCTTGCCCCGCTACAACCCGACCATGTGGTCTTCGCCCAATACTCTGGAGGTATCGTTGATGGAGAGCCAGTGCCGAGCTATCTACAAGAACCGGGTGTGGACCAGGAATCCCGGACTGAAACCCTTGTTTCCATACGCTTGGAGGTGCTGAATTGGCGCTGGCAGGGCATTCCCTTCATTTTACGAACGGGCAAGCGGTTGGCCGAGCGTCTCACCCAGATCAAGGTTCGGTTTCGTTCTCCACCGGTGACACTCTTTCGGGGTTCTGGTTCGAATCAGCTCCCTTCCGGTGCCTTGGTGATCACCCTTCAGCCGGATGAAGGATTTGACCTGGACCTCGACGTCAAATCTCCGGGTCCCGAGATCTCGCTGGACAGACACAGTCTCAAGTTCCGGTATGCGGAAAGTCTGGGCTCGCTGCCAGAAGCCTACGAGACCCTGCTGCTGGATGTGCTCACCGCCGATCAGACGTTGTTCGTCCGAGGAGACGAGGTCGAGGCTGCCTGGCGTCTCTACGCTCCCGTATTGGACAGACCGCTGCCTATCCGCGCCTACCCTGCCGGAAGTTGGGGACCAGAGCAGTCCGACCCGCTTGGGTAGGGAAAATGTTGCCTACGACCAGGAAACTTCCGACTGAGCGGGAGATCTTGCTGTTGTCCGGCTCTCTCCTCGGAACCTGGGTTCGTATTGCTAACGAGTCAAGTCGTTCGCGGCTCTGTCGGATCGTACATGAAAGAAACTGGTGCTCCCAGGACAGGCATTGCCGATTCATGGAAGCCTGAAGCGCAAGCGAGGGGTTGGGGAACACCACGAATCGTCTTGACTCCCCTGCTTCGCCAAGCTTCGAGCCCTTTGTCAGCGCATCTTGCTGCACCCTAACCCTCGATCTCGCCCCAGGAGTACATGACCTAAAAAGCTCAGATTCAATAGGTTACACCCTTATATCTAAGGAATAGTAAAATCAAGTTTCCGCTTAGAAATCGACCGTGCACCAGGGTTGGAACTTGGTAGCGAAGAGAGCGTCGGCTCGTTGAATGGTGTTGGAATCGTCGGCTTTCACTCGGCCCGCGTGCCAGAGGGTCCGGAAACTGACTCCGCCCAGATAGACAGCGCCCAGATCGGCCACTGACAACGCCAGATCGGCGGCGGCGGCGGTGGATCGGCATTCGGCCTTGCCGGGCGTCGCAAGAAGCTCGAAACGACCTTGATTCCAAGGGCAATAGGAATCCGTTACCTCAACAACCAGCCTGCCTTCTCCCGCATAACTCCTCCCGCTGAGTGCCATGGGAAGATTCACCAGCCGCACCCATAGATCGTCACTCGAGGAGCGCTTCAGGTGGCGGGGATCGGCCAACTTCCAGAGCAGAGGGTCATCGACCGGCCGCAGCAGTGCCTCAGTGGACGTCATGAGGTCGACCCCGAAGCAGTATTGCCAGAGGACCGACTCTGCCTCGTCGGTTGTCGAGATCAGTTCGTGCACGGTCAAAGTGTGGGTAGAGTGGTTGAGCCGGTACAGAAAATAGCCATCGATACGGCCGCCGCTGCGATAAACCGCATGGAAATAGGGCGATGAGCCTCGCCTGTCCGATTCTGGATCGTTGAGTTTGAGATCCCACCGAATGGAATCGCGCCGAATCATGCCGGGGCGAAGCGGTCTAGCCCGTTCGTAGACGCCGGGAAAGAGATCTCTCGCCTGACTCGCTTCGACGAGTTCGACTTCCCCCCCGCAGTCATGCGGAAATTCCATCCCCGAGTGGTGGCGGGCAAGGCTCCATCGCTGATGAAAGGTGGCCATGCCAAACCCATAGCGTCCATAGATAATCGACTCAGAAGCGTACAAACCTGCCAGAGGTTCTCCCAGTTCGTAGATGTCGCGCAGTTGTGCCTTCATCATGCGAGTCAGGATTCCCCGGCGTCGGTGAGTCGGCTGGACCGTCACACCTGCGACCCCGGCCAGGGGCAGCCAGTCTCCTGGTACCCGCATCTCGAAGCGGTGAATATAGGCCGTCCCGACGATCTTTCCGCCGTGAAAGGCAGCGAGGCTTCGTTCGGGCTCGAATGGCATCCTCCGCATGTGCTCCTCGCTGACTGCGGCCCCAAACCCGAGTGTCTTTGCCTTGATCCAGGCGTTATATTCTTGATGGGTAATCGGTCGGATTTCTGTATCCATGGCGTGGAGGCTCCTGATTTACAGGACACTGATGGTGGTTACTCTATCTTTGCACGTTGCCTCTGTGCCGGATCATTCAGGAGGAAATCTCCAAGGCGGATCTGCAAGGTCAGGCCCTTGATTAGGGCCCGCTCCCTCACGGTCACGGCTCTGTCAACTGGCGATTCTTCATGACTGTCTCGCCATTCGAAGTTTCCGTTGGAATCGGTCGCCGTACTTTTCCGGGGGCAGAGACGTGCGACGTTCAGACGAATTCTTTCAAGTTTCAGGTCAACATTTCGGAGGGACTGAAGATCTCTCCCTCAACCAGCACTGCCTCCGTTCGCGTACCGGGCTCCATTGGATCTCCCTCAAGGATCACCAAGTCGGCATCCTTGCTCGGTTCGATACTCCCTACGCGATCGTCTACTCCCAGGATTCTGGCGGAGTTGATTGTCAGCATCTCAAGGATCTGTTGTGCGGTGACCCCCGACTCGCGGATCTCCGTAAAATTGTCGTCGAGATGCTGGATTGGGATGACAGGAGCATCGGTGGTGATCGTCGTCAGAATTCCCGAGTCTAGAAGTTCCCGGACGTGTTTTCCGTGGACGTTCCGGGTTTCGGACTTATACGACCACCAACCGATGGGACCGTAGACGACCGGGATACCAGCTGCAGCTATCTGGTCGACAGCCAGATAGGACTCGGTCCCATGATGGATCACCAGATCTACATCAAACTCCTGCATGATTCTGAGCGCTGTTGCGATGTCGTCGGCTCGATGGGCGTGGATGTGAATGGGCATCTGACGCTCCAACACCTTGACCATTGCCTCGTGGCCCAGGTCTCGGGGCTGGGATCCGGCTTCGCGATAGTTCTGTGCGTCTACCAGAGTCTTGCGAATTGTCGACGCTATCCCCATGCGCGTGGCCGGAAAGCGCCTTTGGCGTACGGCGTTCTCACGCTTGGGGTTTTCGCCTAATGCCATCTTCATTCCCGCCGGCTCCCGGACGACCATTTCATCCACTGTCGTTTTGGGCGCCGTCTTTAGAATAACGGTTTGACCTCCGATGACGGTCAGGCTGCTGGGTACGACCAGCGCCGTGGTCACACCCACGGAAAGGGCTCTGAGGAACATCTCGTCGGCTGGATTGATGGCATCCAGCGCCCTCAGATAGGGAAAGGCCAGATGTCCTCCAACCTCGTCGCCGTCGCTGCCCTCCCAGCCTATATGGGTCTCGAAGATTCCGAGGTGGGTGTGTGCCTCGACCAGACCGGGAATCACGCTGCGGCCCTGAGCCTCGATAATTTCCGCCCCTGCCGGTAGAACGTCTTTGCCCCCTACGGCGATGATCTTCTTCCCTTCGACGACCACGACTCCGTCAGAAATGGGCGAAGAGGTTACCGGGTAGACGGTCGCGTTGACAATTGCCTTCTTCATGGTTGGTTTGATGCCTTTGGATCAAACTGATTGACCGCAGATCCGGTTCAGCCCTGCAACTAACCGCTCGATTTCCTCGTCGGTGTTGAAGACATGGGTTGAGACCCGAATGCGCTCGCTGGTGTAGTCGACAGGCGAGACCAAGATCTTCTCCACCTCCAACAAGCCGCTGCATATCGTTTCCGCCTTTTGACCCGGTATCTCAAAAGTCACAATCCCCGAGGACTTTTCGAATGTTTGTGGAGTGGCAAGAACCATTCCTGGAACGGTTACCAAAGCTGACTTCAGCCGGTCTGAGTACTCCCTTATATAGCCGAAGATCTGACTCCAGCCAATGCTCTCCCACATCTCCAGAGCCCTTGTGAGGCCGGCCTGATCTGCCAGATTCCTGGTTCCGAACTCGAAGCGCTTGGCCGCGTCCCAGAGCTCGAAGTTGCCAACCATGTCGAACTCTCGCTCCGAGTGAGAGCCGATCCAGCTGGGTTTCAACCAATCTACCCGATCCTTACGGACGTAGAGGCCTCCGGTCCCCTGGGGCGCCATGATGTACTTGTGTCCACTGAAAGCGTAAAAGTCGCAGTCCAGGGCTTTGACATCCACCGAGATGGATCCGAAGGCCTGGGCCCCATCCAACAGGAGCGGGACGTCTCGCCCATGGGCGAGTTCGGCCATCTCCCGGGCGGGAAAGCGGAGGCCGGTGTATCGCGATATGTGACTGATACTTACTACTCGCGTTCTTTCATCTAGCAGGGACTCGAACTCTTCGAGAAACTGCGGATAGTCCTCGTTTGCATGCGCGAAGCGCAGTTCGACGCCATGACGGCGAGCGATGTTGTACCAGGGAATCAGGTTTCCGGGATGTTCCTCGTCGCTCAGAATGATGTTGTCGCCGGCTTCCCAATCGAAGCCGTTGGCAACCACGTTGATGCCCACCGTCGTATTTTCTCCGAGCACGATCTCGGTCGAGTCGGCGTGGAAAGCCATGGCGACTTTAGCGCGTGTCTCCTCAAACTTCTCGTTCATCTTTGCGGCGACGTGGGGGAGAGCCGGACCCTGGTTCTGAAACTTGATCCAGTGGGCAACCTCCTCCACAACCGGGTCGGGTTTGGGAGAAAAGCCACTGGTGCAGAAATAGGCGTTTTTTTGCACCGCCGGAGTGAGTCTGCGCACATCGGAAAGTTCCATTACCCAACCCCTTCAAGTGGTGTAATGTTGACACTTAGCCTGCGGAAGGCGTTCTGTGGGCCCTCCAGGGGAAAAGTCAGAATTCCCTCTTCGCGGGCCTTCAAGGTTTGTGCTGTTGGAGCGTCGCCTTCAACCCGGACCTGGAACTGGCTTTCCGGCTCTAGATTCCAGAGGCATAGCGACTGCTTCCGAATGATTTCCAGTTGCAGAGTGACCTGGTCCGTTTTCGGGTCGTAACTCGCCTCCAGGATCCGTAGACCCCGGCTATTGGTATTGAGGATCTGGGGGCAAGGGGCTCGCTCCGGCACGGCCTGCATCGTGATGCTCTGCCCCGCTTCCAGCGGTGGAACTCCGAAGTACCGCCCCCCCACGATGTGAATGTAGCTCAATCCGTTTGCCAGCACGTTTCCCAGGGGCACAGCACTTTCGACCATCAGTCCCTCGATGAGTCGGTCGCTAGGGTTGGAGATCGTCACCTGGGTGGCAGATTCCACCCGAAACAATACATCCTCGTAGTTCCGCATTCTCTCGTACAACATCTTCTGGCTCGCGATCCAGAGGTTGAGTCGCTCCGCCTGACTCACGGCATAGATAAGGTAATCCAGGGTTCCCTTTCCCTGGTTCACGGAAGGATCTGACGCAAACAAGGGGTGGTACTGGAGAGTGTAGACTCCATTCTCGAGCTGGTCGGAGTAATCCTGATCCTGAGAAGCCCTCTGGGCGTCGAATATCCAGGGGGGCTTCCTGGGCGCAGCCTGTCTCGGAGTTACCGGGATGCGGCTGTGATGCGCGCCTAGAATAACGTCAACCAGGTCATAGTCGCAGTCGTATTCGTGGGTTCGATCCCAGCCCCGGAGGGCCTTATGCTCTTCCACCGAAGTGATCACCGGATGATAGGGAAACCAGAACCCAGAGCTGCTGACCGTCATGCTTCCATCGGTCTGATAGGCGTGCTGCCCATACTCGAACATGTCGTAGAAGCAGAAGGTGCAAGTGCCGAGTACCTTGGGAGCGCGCTCCAGAAGGTAGTCCATGGCGTCCAGGGTCTCGGGGTGCACGTGTCCCCCGCCGTGCCTGCCGCAGGTGTAGACGGTAAAACCCAACCTCTCCTCGGTAGCCCGGACATGGTCGTAGAAGCCGGTCCCAACCAGATAGGTGGGCGGTTCTCCAGCCAGGCTATCGTTGTGGAGTCCGACTTCGAGGAAAGGGTACTTCCCCACCTCCCGGACCCAGAGCTCTGCCTGCTCCTCGGTGGTCGAGTCCGCCGCTATAACCGGATCAAGGACGTCGTGGGTTGCCGGGACCAGGTTCGCGGTTTGATACTCCACCATGGACAGGTCAGTGGACTGATCCACGTCGTGACGCAGAGAGAATACGCCCTTATGGCTTCCGAAGGGTTTCAGCCGGTTTGCCAGGAGCTCCGGATGCCATTGGCTGAGGATTTCCCAGAGGAAGAAGACCAGGGTGTCGCCCCAATGGACCGGATTCTGCCAGTGTCGAATATCCTCGACGTTTAGATGAGCCTGGAGGACGCCCCCCAGAAACTCGAAGATCGAATTGGCGACACAAACGGTCCGATCGTTGACAATGATGGCATCACCGATCTCTTTCTTGCTGGCGCTGTCCGAACCGGAGAGATCCCCCCCTAGCTGCCACAGCCGGGCCAGGACTTGTGAGCTGGAGTTCGCCGTCAGCTTCCGTGCCCTCTGTCCCTTTCCCCCGGAGAGGTAGTAGTCGGCCCATACCTGCCGATCGGAGAAGCTGGACCCTTCGTCCCAGCGCCAACCAGTGTATCCGGCCGGAACGATTGTCTCAGAGTCGTCCAGACCGAGCAGATCATCGGGAAGATTCGTCTTGCCCGTCACCACCAGACGGAGGGTCTCGTGGTGCACTGCCCTCCCCAGCGCTTCGATGGTCTCATTCTCCAGCTCAGCGGCGTTGGGAATGAGCAGGGTGTGGTAGGAATCAATAACCGGGCGCAGCTGGGCTTCGGTCACGAGGTCGTGCTTCAAGCTGCAACGGTTCAACACGGCTGATGCAGTTGTAGGGGCCAGGTAGGCATACTCGTCCTTCAACCATCGCTTCTTCTTTCCCCAGGCATCCACGAATTCATAGATGGCCCCACGTTCGAGGGCTTCTTCTATGTATCGCTGTCTGGAGTTAGTGCTGAAAAGTACTGCGATGTTCTGTTTCAGATCGTTCAAGTTCACACTATCTTCTCCTGGCATCGATGCTCCTGTAATCGTGTAGCTTCTTTACCTGGAAATGTATCTGTTTAGCGCATTTCAACTCTCTCGTCCAGTCTCGATCAACCAGTCCCGCTCTGATCCGCATGACGTGGATCCAGTGCATCTCGAAGCCCATCGCCCAGAAAGTTGATACTCAATAGGCTCAGAAAAATCATCAGCCCGGGGAAGATGGCCAACCAGGGGGCCTCTCCCAGGTGCTGTTGTGCATTCAAGAGCATGTTGCCCCAGCTGGGGACAGGCGGCTGGATGCCCAGACCCAGGTAGCTGAGGCTCGACTCGGCGAGGATGGCATAGCCGATATTTAGAGTAGTGTAGACGAGGATGGGAGCCACGGTATTGGGGACGATATGGAGAAATAGAATGCGCCAGGGTCGCGCGCCGAGAACGCGCGCTGCGTCGACGAACTCGATCTCACGAAGCGAAAGGATGGAGCCTCTTACAATTCGCGCCAGGCTCATCCATCCGAACATCATCAGAATTGCAACGACTCCCCAAACGGATCCTCCCAGAAAGCGGGATAAGATTAGCAAGAGCGGGATGTTGGGAATCGATAGCATGATGTCGGTCCAGCGCATCAAAAGGGTGTCCGTCAGTTTCCCATAGTATCCGGCGACCGCCCCGATCAAGATTCCCAGGAAAGAGCTGAGGAGAGCGGCCGCGACGCCCACGAAAAGCGAGACACGTCCACCGTGCAGAAGACGGGACAAGGCATCGCGTCCCAGCTCGTCGGTTCCCAACCAATGAGTTACAGAAGGTTCCTGTAGTCGCTCACGAAGTCGTACTTTGTCGTAAGGATGGGGGGAAATTATGGGCCCGAGCAATACCAGAAGGACGATCACCGAGAGAACGCAGAGGGCGCAGATTGCAAGACGGTGGCGGCGTAGTCGCAGCCAGACCCTGTTCCATTGGCTCCCTTCCGGAGATACCTCGCTAACCATCGTAGGTAATCCTTGGATCTATGACCGCGTAGAGAAGGTCGGCTACCAGGTTGAAGAGCGCCACTCCGGTCGCAAATATGAGGAAGATCGCCATGGCCAGAGAGTAGTCGTTGTTCATGAGGGAATCGAAGATCAGCCTCCCCATACCAGGCCAGGAAAAGATGTTTTCGGTGATGACGGCTCCGCTGATCAGGTGCGGCACGCTCAATGTCATCAGCGTTACTACCGGGATCAACGCATTTCGGAGGGCGTGTCGAAGGACCACGACCCTTTGTTTCAGTCCCTTCGCCCGTGCGGTCACGATATAACCCTGATGGATGATCTCGAGAATGCTGGAGCGCATGTAGCGCATCCAACTGGCGGTGCTGAAGAGGCTCAGAACGATGACCGGTAGTATCAGATAGCGGGCCTTCTCCAGCAGGGACGCTCCCGGCTCCAGGGAATAATGTCCCCCGGGGGGAAGCCATTCCAGAGTCACGGAGAAAACGAGGATCAGCAGCAGGCCAGAACAGAACACGGGCAGCGAAATACCCACAAAGGCAAAGATAGAAAGAGCGTAGTCGGCCCAGGAGTATTGTTTCAGCCCACTGTAGACGCCAATCGGTATGGCGATCAACACGCTCACAAGAAGGCTTAGACTCGTCAGGACCAGAGTATTGGCAAGCCTGTCCGGGAGAAGGCTGACGACCGATCGGCGGTAGAGGCGAGAATAGCCGAGATTGCCCTGTACTACTTGCCCAACCCAGCAAAGGTATTGAATGTAGATGGGCTTGTCCAGGCCGTAGACGGCCTTCATGTGTTGGATTTCCTCGCTCGTAATGTTGGGATTGGCCAGGATCAGCTGATCGAACGGGTCACCAGGAGCCAGCTGCATCAAGCCGAAGACGATGATTGTGATGACCAGGAGGACGGGAAAGATCTGAAGGATCCGAAAGAGGGCGTAGCGAAGCACTTAGTGCCCCCTTCCATAAATACGATGATGTTTGTTGCGAGCGGGACGGTGTGGAGGGCGCGAAGCGACGACGAGGCGATGTTTGGTATCGTGGAGGAGGAGCGACAAAGCCATCGGCCCGTCCCGTCGCCACCCGGAGGGCAGATGGGGGTTGTCGCCGATCTCTGCGTTGGTCGTCGTCAAAGATGGCCAAGCATCGACTTCCTCCTCCTGCCTTGATCGCGCCTCACAAGCCCCATCTGCAAACATCCTCGTATTTATGGAAGGGGGCACTAATGCCCTGCCTGCTTGTCGGACAGGATGTCCCACTGCTCGACATTCCACCCGATCTCAGCGAAGGGATGCGGATCGTAACCCTGAAGACTCTGTTCGACCGTGACGACCCGGACATGCCAGTAGAGAGGAAGGGTGGGAAGCTCTTCTGCCCAGATTTCCTGCTGCTCCCTCAGCAAGGCATATCTCGCCTCCGGATCGACCGTCTTGACCGCCTGCTCAATCAGCTCGATGTTGCGCCGTACCTTTCCCCAGGGAGACTTCTTCAACAGATGATCCAGGTTGTGCTCGTCCTTGGGCTTCCACAGGGTGTTGGCATAGTGGGCATCCTGGGATGCTATCACCCAGCGCCAGATGGCAACACCTCCGGGAGGAAGGCTGGACTTGGCCAAGGTGTCGGAAAACAGTAACCGAGCCGACTGGGGCGAGATGGTGACGTCTATTCCCAGCTCCGCCCACTGTGCCTGGATCACTTCAGACACCTGAGCCCTGAGCTTATCACCCGCGATGGTTACCAGGGTCAGACTCAGTCGATCGCCCTGCCCATTACGCAACGCCCCTGCAGGTCCCCGCGTCCAACCGGATTCGGCCAGCAAACGAAGGGCCTCGGTGGAGTCGTACTTGTATTTCCTTACAGCGGGACTGTAGGCGGGGTGATAGGGGGCCAGCCAGGAATCTGCAGTCGGCTGCCGGCCCCGGAAGAGGGCATCGTTCATACCGTCGCGATCGATGGCGTGTAGCAAAGCCTGTCGAACCCTCCGGTCGTGCAAAGGGGGTTTGTTTATCTGCAGTGTGGCATGCTCTAGCCACATGGGGTTCAAGTAGCTCACCTCAAGCCCTGCAGTCTCGGTTAGCCCTTTTGTCTGGTCCAGAGTCAGCCAGCCATCGGTCAAGTGTAGCTGTCGCGTCCTGACATTGACGGCCAAGGTGTTCAGATCGGGGATGATTCGAACCAGTACCCGGTCGATCTTCGGCGGCTCAGTCAAATTGTAGTTGGGGTTCCGCGTCAACAGAATGTGGCTGCCCGAGACCCACTCATCGACCTGAAAGGGGCCATTGACCAGGGGTTTGACGCTGACCCGTTCATCCGCAATGAACCTTTCCCAGTAGGCACCGCCCTCGCTTTTGTAATGGTTCCAAATCGGTCGGTAGTAGTGATCGGGCAGGAAGATCACCCTTATATCTGAGTCGGCAAAGGGCCAGATCGTGGAGTAGCCAACTCTCAGGGTGTAATCGTCAACCACCTCGACCCCAGCGATGGGCACCAGCTGGGTGGGGCCGTATTCGTACTGAGGATCGGTCTTGAGCTCCCAGGCAAAGGCGGCATCCTTCGCCGTAATCTCAACGCCGTCTGCCCACTTTCTGCCTCTTCTCAGATGAAATGTAGCCTCCGACGTCCCCTTTTCTTCATCAATCTTCCAGAGACCATTTTCAAGCGTAGGAAGCTCAGTGCACAGGGTACAGCGACCACGACCGTCGGGACCCAGTTCCATCAGCCTTCGCCACATGAAGGACATGACATCACCGGAAATCGCCAGGTTGCCCATGACCCGGATCAGAGAATCCGGCTCTTGCGATGTTCCCATGATCAGAGTCTTTCCGTCCGATTGGAGGAGAAGACTTGGATCGGCCCCAGAGCAGGCACACACAAGCGCAACCGCGAGCGCACTTCCGAAGCGCCGGATAGTGGCGAGAGCCCTGGGTGGTTGGTTCCCCATTCGAAGAAGCAGTGTAGCCTATTACCGGGCGAGTTCGTAGTGGTCTGAATTGGGGAGAAAGTGTATTCTCTAAGCTGAAACTTCAAGCACAAGGAAACGAAGCAACCTTCGCCAGCTGACAGAACAGAGCCGTGACCGTGAGGGAGCGGGGCCCGACAGGGACCATACCCCCAGGCGCTTCGGGTTGAAGCGCAGGATCCCACTCCCTCACGGTCATGGCTCTGTCAGCGCTGCTAGCGATGATCATGGCAGAGGCCACAATCCAAGTTTCTTTCTCGAATAGGGCCAGCGCTTCCTGGGGGTGGGACTGATCTGAAGCTTCGCCCTGAAAGAGCTGGAGGTTAGGCGTGGCGGTGGCCTCCAGGCCACGAAGGACACTTTTTTGACTCGCTTATTGGAAGTACGGAATCTAGCCGCGCATTTTTACACCCAGAGTGGCGTAGTGAAGGCCGTCAACTCCATCTCCTACGAGTTGGATGAGGGAGACACACTGGGCATCGTGGGTGAGAGCGGTTGTGGCAAGAGTGTGAGCGTGCTTTGTTTGCTGCGGCTGATTCCCGATCCTCCCGGCAAGATCGTGGACGGCGAGATCCTCTTCCAGGGCCGAGATCTTCTTACGCTCTCCGATGAGGAGATGCGTCGCGTCAGATGGGCAGAGATCGCCATGATTTTCCAGGACCCGCTGACGGCGTTGAATCCAGTTCTGACGGTGGGTTTCCAGATTGTCGAGCCCTTGAAGCTTCACCAGCGGATGAATACCCGACAAGCCAAGGATCGCGCCGCGGAGCTTCTAGATCTGGTGGGTATACCGAATGCGCGAGCCAGACTGGATGACTATCCTCACCAGTTTTCAGGGGGAATGCGCCAGCGCGTCATGATTGCAATGGCCCTATCCTGCAATCCGCGCCTGCTGATTGCGGATGAGCCTACGACGGCTCTCGACGTCACCATCCAGGCCCAGACGATCGATCTGGTGAAGAGGCTTCAACAGCAGTTGGGGATGGCGGTGATCTGGATCAGTCACGACCTGGGTGTCATCGCCGGACTGGCCAAGCGAGTCATCGTCATGTACGCAGGTCATGTGATCGAGGAGGCGGGTGTCGAAGACTTGTACGCCAATCCCTCACATCCGTACACCATAGGGCTGCTGAGATCCATGCCTCAGTTAAATCAGGAAAGGGATGCTCAGTTGACCTCGATACCCGGTCAGCCCCCCAACCCAGCCGCCCTGGGTCCAGGTTGTCCGTTTGCCGTTCGCTGTAGCTATGCCGTCGAGAAGTGCCAACGCGAAAACCCTCCCCTGGAGGTCACTGGAGAAGGTCACCAGGTAGCCTGTTGGGAAAAGGATAAGGTGAAAGGAGACTGGCAG
The DNA here is from genome assembly GCA_963579905.1 of Acidobacteria bacterium UBA6911. GTDB lineage: Bacteria > Acidobacteriota > UBA6911 > RPQK01 > JAJDTT01 > CAUZIZ01. The sequence goes on from CAUZIZ010000031.1 coordinate 18,851, forward strand.
GGTGCCTGCTGAAACCTCAGAAAATCCGCTAGTCCGCGTCGAAGGACTGAAGCTGCACTTTCCCATCACGCGCGGGATCTTGAGACGCCAGGTTGGAGCTGTCAAAGCAGTCGATGGCGTCAGCTTCGAGATCTACCGTGGAGAGACCCTGGGGATGGTGGGCGAGAGCGGCTGCGGCAAGTCTACAACCGGCCGGGCCATTCTCAAGCTGAACCGGCCGACCGGGGGAAAGGTCTATCTCGATGGCATCGACCTGGAAGACCTGAAAGGGAAGAAGCTTCGAGAGATACGCCGTCGAATGCAGATGATCTTTCAGGACCCTTACGCGTCCCTGAACCCCCGTATGACGATCGGCAGGATCATCGGCGAACCCCTTCAAATCTTCAACCTGGTCCCCAGGAAGGAGCGGAAGGGAAGGGTTCAGGAGTTGATGGAACTGGTCGGGCTGAACCCTCAGTTTGCAGACCGCTATCCCCACGAATTCTCGGGGGGACAGCGTCAGCGAGTTGGAATCGCTCGGGCCCTGGCCCTGCAGCCCGACTTCATCGTTTGCGACGAACCGATCTCGGCACTGGATGTGTCGATCCAGGCTCAGGTGATCAATCTACTGGAGGAGCTACAGGAACGTTTCGGCCTGACCTATCTGTTCATCGCCCATGATCTAGCTATGGTCCGCCATATCAGCGATCGCGTCGCGGTCATGTATCTGGGAAAAATCGTGGAGCTAACGGATCAGGCCACACTCTACGCCAACCCTCTCCACCCCTACACCCAGGCCCTGCTCTCAGCGGTCCCCATTCCCGATCCCAAGATCGAGTCCCAGCGCCAGCGAACCATCCTCAAGGGCAGCCTGCCCAGCCCCTCAGACCCACCCAAAGGGTGTAACTTCTGCACCCGCTGCCCCGTGGCTGTCGAGCACTGTCACGAAGTCGAACCGGATTTGAGGGAGATCTCGCCGGGACACCAGGTTGCATGTCATCTGGTTGTCTGAACGTCGCACGTCCCACGTTCATCCTGTTGGCGAGAGTAGGTTAGCCTGGGAATAGCCTGGCACCTTGCCGAACACCGGGCAGGCAGAATCGAGGTACCAGTTGGAATCGACCTGGGACGTGCGACGTTCAGACGTCTTATTCTTCTAAACGTACTGGAGCCCGTGGACGACTGAAGCCACAATGGAGAGTATGGTAAGGACGACGCAGACCAACCCAGTCACTAGATGATTGAGGCGTTCCGGCTGCATCGGGTCCAACCATCGGGACGTCAGATAACCGCCCAGAAATCCCCCCACATGGGCCCAATTGTCGATACTGGACATGATCAGTCCGAAGACGAAGAGAATGATGGCATAGCTCTGGGCCTGTTTGCCGATGGCGCTGCCGACGCCTCTCCGACCCGCATAGATCAAAGCACCCAGTAGACCAAATATGGGAGCTGAGGCTCCAACGGTGAAGTCGGCACCGCGGAGTGGTCCTGGAAGGAAGCCCAGGAAGCCTCCTGCAAAGCTGCTCAGTGAGAAACCGATGATAGAGGATACCGTATAGATGATGACCATCCGGGCAGGACCGTAGATCATGGCCGTGGTGGGAGCCAATTGACGCACCCACATCAGGTTGAACCCAATGTGAAGTAGCCCTCCATGCAGCCAGGCGGCACTCAGGACAGTCCACCAACGGCCGGCCTCGAAAACGGGAATTGCCCCGCTAGAGCCGAAGAGGAAGAGACCCGTTCGGCTTGGAGACAACATGGAGAAGATGCTGCCCATCCCAATTCCTGAGGGATCCACAGCCAACGTCGCCAGATATAGAAACGCGCATCCCCAGGTAACCAGTCCAAGAAACCCGAGGTCGTTACCCAGGGTCCTCAGCAAAGGGGCGAATCCCCAGAGTCCCGGATTTCTGCAGCCGCACTCATAACACTCAGCATCATTGACGCCGACCAGGTGACCGCAGGAGCGGCAAACGATGGATCCAGTGGTCTGTCGTTTCAACATGAGCTCCTGAAGGAATGTAACAGAAAAACCAAAGCGTCTGTTAGGGGAAATCTGGCGAAGAAGTGGGGTTATGGAGGATGAGGATGCCTTCTCTCTGCCCTTACCTCTTGCCTTTGTCTCAATACTGTCCGGGCTGGTCAGAGATGAAATCGAGGCAAAGGAAGAGGCAAGATAAGGACGTTAGCAGAGACTTGTTGCTAACTGATCCGGTCGACCTTGGCGGCCATGACGAAGTCACTCTCGGTGAGTCCGTCGATTTTGTGGGTCCAGAGGGTAAGCTCTACCTTTCCCCAGGCCAGGTAGATGTCGGGATGGTGATCTTCTTCTGCTGCCAGCGCTCCCACCTTGTTGGTGAAATCGAGGGCGGTCTTGAAGTCGGGGAATTGGACCAGCTTTCGAAGGTGGTGGTTGTCTGCTACCGACCACCCTTCCAGCTGGTCCAGAAGGGGTTTGATTTCTTCAGCTGTCAGGGGCGGAATCCCACCTCTGCAGGGAATACATCGTTTCTCAGCCAACTGCGACATTGGACTAACCCAATCTCGAACAAGTCCTACCTAGCCAATGCTGAGCTCGACTAGGTCGTTCTTCTTCTCTTTCTTGAGGACCATCTCCTCGTAGTACTCTCGTACCGCGGCGGCTTCCTTCGCTGCCTTCCGCTTCATCATCTTCTCATCTCGAGTGGTCTGGGGCAGCGTGGTCCGTTCCTTTACCCGTTCAGCATCCTCCTTGCGGATTTCCAGGGAGTGATCATAGGTTTTCAGTTCGGCATTGTTGCCGCCGGCAAAGATCTCGTGGCGGCCGTGTTCCTTATACCAATCGGCCACAGTGGCATTCATGTGCATATGCTCGAGGATCTGGCGCCAACCATGCCCAGTATTGTAGGCACAGAAGGAAATCTCACCCTGCTGAGTGGCGTAAGGGATGATGCACATCTCGGTGCGCCGGAAATCGTAGTTGAACAGGTCCTGGAACCACATTCCCGCCACGAACAAAAAATTCCAGGGGTCGTCCCGCCGCTTCTTACCGTCGCCGTAATCCTTTCCCGATAGACCGAAACTCTTGTCGAACTTCCTCAGGACATCGAGCAGAGTCAGCCGCGAGGGAGCCTTGAAGGGCCGGTAGTTCTTGAGGAGAGCGAGGCCCACCATCAAGTTGGAGAAGAGCGGCCCCCGGCCAGAGTCGGTGACTTTTCTCATATCCCCTACGAGACCCGGAATATTGAGAAACTGGGGAACTGGAGCCCACTCCTTGGTCTCCTTGTCGATCATCAGGGCTGTCCCCACTCCGCAATTGGGATGGCATCCACAGCTGACCTGTCCCCATTCGGCGCTGGGCCCGTGGACCAGATCGGCGAAGTCGGCGAACGAACCCATCAGGGAGAGGGGAAACCAGTCGCGAGTCGGCTCTGTCATACCGGTCTGCTCCTTCACATCCTTTGCCAGGTGAGAAAGAGTGTAGCGCTGACGCAGACGGCGTTCCTCCGTGATCGACTCATCCCTTCCGGTGAAGGACACCGGCTGAAACGCAATGAAGGCGATCTTCTTGGGATTGTCCATGGCGAAGCGGATGATGGGACCCACCTGCTCGTTGTTGACATCGTTGACCAGGGTGGTCACCAACACGATCTCGATTCCCGAGCTGTGCATGTTTTCGATCGCCCGCAGCTTGACGTCGAACAAATTACCTATGTGTCGGTGGCTGTTGGCGTCATTGCCGATTCCATCGAACTGAAAATAGCAGTAGCGAAGACCGGCCTCTGCTGCCTTCTTTGAAAACTCAATGCTCTTGGCGAATTCGATTCCGTTGCTAGCGCACTGCACACTGTTGTACCCGATCTTGCGGCAGTACTTGATGGCGCGGAAAAAGTGAGGAGACAGCGTGGGTTCCCCACCAGAGAACTGTACCGACATCTGACGACGCGGCTTGATCTGCAGAGCGTTGTCGAGAATCTCCTTGATCTCTTCCCATTCCAACTCGTGGACGTAGCCGACCTGGTTGGCGTCCATGAAGCACGGATCGCACATCATATTGCAACGGTTGGTCAGATCGACGGTGAGCACCGAGCCCCGTCCATGTTGGATGGTACTGGAGCCATGGTTGTGAAGGGTGGAGTCATTGTGCGATCGAATGTCGCGTCCCGGAAAGTTGGCTTCGATCCAGCTCAGGAACTTGGAGTCGATGGCCATGAGGTCCTCGAACCTACCGTGCTGAGGACACTCCTTGATCATCCATATCTCACCATCACGTTCCACGATGGTCGCTTTGATCTCGCCGACCTTCTCATTGATCAGAACCGTATGGTCTTCTTCGCCACTAAGAATCCGCTCTCTACTTTCCACAACACATTTGGGGCAAAGTGAATCGGTCTGGCGTGGGTATCCTAGTGTAGGTTTGGTCTTTTCCCAGGACTTCAACAGTGGCTTGTCGGACCACTTTGGGATGAAGGTTGGGCTAGGTCGATAATCGTTGAAGAATTGAATTACGTTGAAACCAATTCCGGCTCCGAATGCTACCGCGGAGTCAACACACTTCCAGGCTGCCTTTGTTGCAGTCATGTTTGACTTTGTTGCAGTCATGTTTGACTTTGTTGCAGTCATGTTTAACTTTGTTGCAGGCATGTTTGACATCGAAATGTATCCTTTCTAAAAGGCGGATCTGTACGCGATCCCCTTACCTGAAACTACCTCGAGTTAATCCGAATCAAGTCAGGCTTATCTGCTCCAATATGCAAAGCTCCCTCACAGAAAACTAGTATTCGTTCTTCTGCAAGGGCTGGTCAACCCCAGGTGAACCATCTAGATGGTAAAGTTCGCTCTTTTTACTGAAAGTGATTCTGGCGCCGATTTCGGTGCCGAAAAGTGCTAGAATCGACTACGATGCGACTGGGATCTCGCTCAGTCATTTTAGAGGGATTTTGGAGGGCAAGCCATGGTTACTTTCACAGAAGCCGCTAAAGAACATGTTTTCAAAGCTTTGCAGAAGAGTGAGGGTGAGAAGACCTCGCTACGCCTGGAAGCAACGACAAACGGAACAGCGGAGTTCTCTTACAGTATGAAGCTGGTCACTCCCGACGAGAAGACGGCAGAGGACGTCCTCTTCGACGCGGGTGGGTTCGACGTTATGATAGCCCCTAAGAGTGCCGAGAATCTCGAGGGTGCGAGCGTAGACTACGAGGACAAGGTCCTGCGCAGCGGCTTCAAGTTCCAAAATCCCAATACACCCGAGCTCCCAACCTTCGGCGATGGATCGAGACCAGACCTGTCAGGTTCTGTGGCCGAAAGGGTTCAGCGTCTCATCGATTCCGAGATCAATCCCTCGGTAGCGGCGCACGGTGGGGTCGTGCATTTCTCTGGCATGAAGGATGGGAAAGCCTTCCTCAGCTTTGGGGGTGGTTGCCACGGCTGCGGGATGGTCGACGTCACTCTGAAACAGGGTATCGAAGCGCGGATCAAGGAAGTGATCCCTGAGATAGAGGAAGTAGTCGATACCACCGATCATGCCGAGGGAGAAAATCCCTACTACGCCTCTTGACCCTAGCCAGGGCTTCCAAGCTTAGGGTCTGCGCAAGAATAACTTGGTAGAATTGGCGCTCAGATTTGCACCAGATTCGGCGCGCTCCTCAAGGTCGCCCAATAATGCGATACGTTCCGCAGCCTGAAGCGCGAGCGAGGGGTTGGAGGGCAGCGCAATGGGGGGACGAAGGGGCCTGAGGCGCGGCAAGCAGCCAAGCCGGGGGGATTCGGAGTGTTCCCCAACCTAAAGTTTTCTCCTGAGTGATCCAGCGCGGCTGGGGGCTCGACTGCCCCAAAACAGATTGGAGTGGCGTATCTATTTTAGTTCATGAGAAGGTTGCCATCCCCAGTGAAGTTCTGATATATACGTCCGGGTTTGCCGAGGTATTAAGAAAAATGAGGAGAAGTACTTTATTGATGACGGCCGGCTCGATGGCTCTGCTCGTCTGGTTGGGAGGCTGTGGTGGTGCGCCGGGTGCCCTGTTGTCCATCAAGTCGGACAAGGCTGCCTACATCGGAACCGTTCCCTTTGAGGCACCTCTGTTTTATCAGAAGGGCACCGAAATGGTTGGCCCTGATGCTGAACTCGCAGCCCGGATTGTTGCGAGCATCAAGTCTGCCCTTTCCGAGCCCGGTAATGACCGTGACGTCACCCTCCGCTTCATCACGCGCAGCTACGCCACCCTGATCCCGGCATTGGAGAATGGGGAGGCGCATTTTGTTCTCGGAGTCTTCGGTATCAGCGAAAGCCGCAAGGAACGGGTTTCATTCTCTACGCCCTACTACACTTCCCAGCTGGGTCTGGCGATCAATCCGGTGCTGAATGACCTTCGGCCCGAACTCCTGAAGAACGTCACCATAGGCGTACGTGAGGCAACGGTGGTTGAGGAAATCGTCAAGCAGAAGTTTCCCAGCGTCAAGACCGCACCCTTCAAGGCTGTGGATGATGGCGTGCTTGCTTTGCGGAGAGGCGAGATCGACGCGCTTATCGATGACCGCTACATGCTGGCCTATTCCCTGGATACTGTTCCGGGTTCGAAGGGGCTCGAACTGGTGCCCGGTGACGTGGGTCAGGTGGAATGCGCCGTGGCCGTGCGTAAGGGGGATGCAGAGCTCCTGAAGATTGTCAATGATTCGATTGCGAAGGTCCAGAGTGAGGACCTCTATGCAAAATGGACGGCGGAGCACGTCGGTGAGTGTCTGGCCCAGGTAGAAGAGCGGCACACCGTGCGGATGAAGCAGGAGTTGGGTCCGCGGAACATCGAAATACGGGTCAGCAAAGACGCGAACTACAATTTCGATATCTATAAAATGGCAAACCTCAGCTTTCAGCTAACCAACTCGAAGACGGGTGAGAAGTCCCGCTCCTCGCGTATTCGATTTCGGAGGAAAGTCGGAAGTAGTAGCACCACCATCATTCCAGGCAACTACACTCTCAGTCTCCCCAAGTTCGGGTTCAACCAGAAAATTGACATCACCAAGGATGATCCGGACAAGGTAACATTTTCGATTCGCCTCAAGACCGGCGGCCAGATCATTTTTCAGAAAAGTTAGCGCGTGAGCCCCGGCTCGGGCTAACTCCGCAGAGCACCCTCCCCAGAAACTTCTCTCCTTTGTTACGTTTTCTTCTTGACAAGCCAGCCGGTTTTTAATGAAATTGAATTTCAATTTCATTAAAGCTGTGGGTGAGGCGGGTAAGTCAGAGTCGGCAGGGAAAGTGTTCGGAAGTTAATTCCTCTGAGGTTAGGTTGCGAGGTCCAATGCCAGGGACGATGAGATTCAGGGCCTTGCGGGTCTTCGGGGTGATATGGATCTGCTTGTTCGGAACCCTTCTGGCTCCCCTTTTGACGCGAGAGGAAGCTCTATCCGCCGTTTTTCCGGGAGCCCAGATCAAGTCCGAGCGGATCTTCCTGACCGAGGAGCAGCAATCCAAGGTGGCAGACCTGTCGGAAGGAAAAGTTCTAAGCGCGTTGATCGTTCGTTATGTTGCTCGAAAGGACGGCGGAGTCGTGGGCCGCTCCTACGTCGACACCCATCTGGTCCGGACGAAGAAGGAAAGCTTATTGATTTGTCTGGATGGCGAAGGCGAGGTGCGACGGATCGAAGTCACGGCTTTCCTCGAGCCCACAGAGTATCTCGCTTCCCCGGCCTGGTATGCCCAGTACCAGAGGCGAAAACTGGACAATGATCTCACTCTCCAGCGTGCCATCCGTCCGATTGCCGGAGCAACCCTGACAGGTCGGGCAACAAACGAAGCTGTGCGTAGAGTCTTGGCCATCGATCGAGCTCTGGAGGCAATCCCATGAGCCGCTGGGAATCTTGGTCCCTTCATATCCTGACGGCTCTGGTCTCGGTCACGGGTATCGTTTTCTTCGCCATGAAATACATGATGGCGACTGCCGACCCCTTCGCTTTGATCAACCATCCCCTGCAACCGGCCATGCTCGACATCCACATCCTGGCCGCTCCCTTCCTGATCCTGGTGCTGGGAATAATGTACTCCTCGCATATCAGCGATAAACTCGACACTGGCAACAAGGTGAACCGCCGCAGCGGCATTGCCATGCTCCTGAGTCTGCTCCCCATGATTCTTTCCGGCTATCTCCTCCAGGTAAGCACCAGCGCTTTCCTTTCAAAGCTGATCCTGGTGCTCCATCTAGTCAGTGGGCTGGCGTTCGCGGGCACTTACGCGTTCCACCAGTGGAAGAGCATCCGACTGTGGCGGGCGCAGAGTCGGAGAAGACAGGTGACTCGTCTACCCGCCTGATTCCACAGTGAGCCACGTTTCTGTATTTCTATTTCCCCCCACTTTACTATCTAGGCGACGTCACTCCAGCTGGATCTTGCTGCTCCCTTTGTTGGCTTCCCTTCCCGGCCGGACCCTAAATGCTCAGCCGCCCGTCGCCCCGCCACCGCTGACTCGCCAGGTCTACTTGATGGGAACTGTCTGCACCTTCACCGTCTTCACCGAGGAGCGGGGGGCAGGAATCGAGCAGATAGAGGAATATGTGGGGATCCTGGAGGAGGCAGAGCAGGAATTGAGCACCTGGATCGACAACAGTGCTTTAAGTCGCCTGAATCGCCATCCTCTGAATACACCTTTTCAGCTGAGCAAATCTCTGTGTCCCCTTTTTCGTCAGTTGATCGACTGGAATCAAAGCACGGGTTCGGCCTTCGATCCCGCGGTGGGCTCTTTGATGGAGCTCAGAGGGTCGGCCGACCGGGAATCCAACGGCGAAATCTTTCGGGACGCTCAAGAGGTTTCAGGAATGAAGCATCTGCAGTTCGACCCATCGCGCTGTGAGGTGACGCGGCTGCGAGACATCCGGCTAGACCCAGGTGCCTTCGGAAAGGGCGAGGCCCTGGATCGGGTCTTCAGGCACGCCCACAGTGAGGGGCACAGCCCCTGGTTGATCGACTTCGGAGGACAGATCATGGTAGCGGGGTTGCCCCCGGGCCAGAGTGTCTGGAGTGTCGACCTGGCCCACCCTACCGACCGCTCTCGATCTTTCTTGAACCTGAAGCTGAGCTCCGGCTCGCTCGCAACTAGCGGCGGTTCGGAAAGAGACCTGATCGTCGACAACAAGCGAATTGGACACATCCTCGACCCAAGAAACGGTTTGCCCGTCTCCCTCCCAGGGTCGGTAACGGTGTGGCATCCTACCGCTCAAGCCGCGGACATTCTCTCAACAGCACTCTATGTAATGGGTCCCAAAACGGGTCTCGATTGGGCTGAATCTCGGGAGATAGCCGCTTGTTTCCTGATCCTAAGCGCGGATTATGTCGGTGAGGGCTCGGTCCTGATTCAAACAACCACGGCTTTCAGGCAGCGCTTCTTTTGACGTACCAACGTGGCACGGCCTTCCAGGCCGTGATTGTGGAGTCTCCGGCTCCACCGGCCGGTCATCACGAGTAGGGATGCCCGTGCCACTGCAGGATACCGAAGTTTCTTTCTCGAATGGGGCCAGCGCTTCCTGGGGGGCCACTGTAACCTGGCAACCTGCGATTTCTTCTAAGGCACAGAGATTTTCAGCTTATCGGTTCCGATGTTCCCAACCGAGTCCACAATGCGGACCGTGAGAACATGTTCGCCCGCACTCAGGTCCGGAAGCTTGAGCTCGAAGCGTTCCAAGGTGCCATCGGCGATACCATCCTCGGGGAAGAGGATCCCCCACTCGTCGCCATTCACAGAGTACTCGACCTGGTGGATGGTACTCGACCGCGTACTAGCCTCAAATTTTACGGGGCCCGGACCCTGTCCCGAAGCGGACTGCCACTTCACGGTCGGAGAAGAGTTGGCGATGACGAAGGGCTTGCTGATCAGCTCGTTCTCGAGCACCTGATCGGTCGGGTTGCTGGGACGATCTGAGGCAACGACCTTGACGATGTAGGCACCATCGGGGAAGCTGACACCATCCAGAGTATAGTAGGTCTGCTTCAGATCCTTCTCCAGTTGTTTCCACTTGGTTTCACCGAGACCTCGGTAGTAAACGGCAAAGACCAGGTCATCGCGATTCAGGTCGCGAGCCGACCAGGAAATGCTCTGTGCTCCAGGCACGTAGACTCTCCGGGGTGGAGTGGTAGTCGAGGCTGCGCCCAGCGACCGGATCTCTCTGGGTATAGAGCGGATGTGCGCTCCCTCCGGGCCTCCAGGCGTCACGTTCCCAGGGTTGCCGGAGGAGGGATAGTGAACGAAGGCTGCCCCTGGCGGATGCAGCGTAATAGAGGTCACCTGGGGCGCCATGTTTCTTTGGATGTAGCTCACGCTCACCAGATCTACGGCGTTCACACTGGAGATGACTGCCGCCGACCGACCTTGCTCGGGAAACTCGATTTTCCACTGTATATACCGAGCGTGCGGACTCTTGATATAGCTACCCTTGGGTTCCTCGTAGGGCCCTTCCCACTCAGTCCAGGTCTGATCTGCTGTATCCGTGTTCCCCGACCGGCTGAATAGACGAACTCCGACCGTGGCGGGCTCGCGTAATTCCCACGCGATCGTGCCCCAGGAGGCCAGCATCGCAGCGTCCAGCACCTTGGATTCGTAGATACCCTTTGTGGCCGGCCTGGTCTGAAGCTCAAAGACTTTGCCCAGATTACTGGTAGCAGCATAGAGTCGGCCCCGATACTCCAGAAGGCGAGTGATCTGTTCCTCGTCGCACTCGACCAGAAGGGTGGCGAATCGGCGCGGGCTGATCGATAGAATTCGGCCCTTGTTGCCGGTCGCGACAAGAAGTGTGCCATCGCTCCGGACCAGGAGGTCGAACGCCAGCTCGTCGTTCGAGCTATACAGAGTCTCGACCAGATTCTCCTTGTCGATGCGGTAAACTGCTAACTTCCCGCCTTTTTCCGTCCCTGAAACCTTGACCGTACGACTTGAGCTCCTTTCGCTCTTTGCCGCAGGGAAGGACGCCTTGCCCTTTTCTTCACTGGCGGCAGGTGTGACCTGCAGGGGGTGTGTTCCCAAGCCTCCCAGTGCAGCTGCGTAGATGTTGCCGTAGCGATCAACGGTGATGGCCTTGATCTCTTCCAACGGAGAGTCGTAGAGAACAAAGGGAGAGCCTTGAGGAGAAATTCTCAACAGCAAGGCTCGGGAAGCTGTTCCAGCTAAGAGATTGCCGTCGAGGTCCCAGGCCAGACTCACGATGTGGGTCGTGGCGCTGTCGTAGAAAACGTCGCCCTTGCCCTCAGGCGTGACCTTGTAAATGACGCCTCTTGGTCCCGTGGCGACGAAAACATTGTCCTGAGCGTCGATGGCCAGAGCCCAGATATACTTCTCCTCGGGATCGAAAAAGGTCTCGGGATCCCCTGCCTGGTTGATGCGGTAGACCTTGCCATCAGGCCCGGTGCCGGCATAGAGACGATTGTTGGAGTCAACCGCCAAGGCAAAGACCCCAGGCTGCTCTACCTTGGCCCACTGGTTACTCTCGCCAGCGGAATTCACGCGGAAGATCTTCCCACCGTTTCCCGTGCCCAGATAAAGATTGCCTCCTCGGTCCAGAACCGCCGCATAGACGAAAGCCTCTTTGGTGTCCGCGACAATCTCGAAGGCGGGTGCCAGGATCAACTTTCCATCGCTTGTGACCGACACACCCCGGAGTTTCCCCTCCAGGAACTCGGCGCGCGTTGCTGAGACCCACCTCCGTGGGTGAGTTGCGAAGAGCGAGGCCAGCACGATACAGAAAAGAACGGGGATCAGGCTGAGCGTCAATTTTTTCATGGGAATGAGTACGAACTGGGTCCCGTCAGCGGGAGTTTTACTGCAGAAGCTCTAACTCTTCACCCTTACCTCGATGACCTTGTGACCCTCAAGCACGTACTCTGTGGCGGGCAACTCGTGCTCCACGTAGACGGCCACGCCGACCGAATGGACGTCACCCGAGGTTTTCTTCGAGGTATAGAGGGCAATCAGAGAGGGAGGCAAATCTGGCATCCCTTCGCCACCAACGATGGTCCCCACCCGATCGCGGAAGATACGGATATACAGTCGGTCGTTCTTCTTCAGATTGTTGATCGCCTTGATCAGTTGACCTAGATTCTCTGGGACGTATCGTTGTCTGTCTGCCTCGACGTCTACCTTAGTCAAGGACACGCCATCTCCAACCACGATCTTCAGAGGACCCGGCGTGATATCTTCAGGTATCTTCACCGGGTATTTTTCTGACATGATCTCGCCGTTCGGCTTGCGTAGGAAGACGGTCAGGTTGAGTTCCTCTCCTGGACGGGCTTCCAGCTTGTCCTGCCAGACCTTCTCGAGACGCGCTTTCTTCGCCTTCTCCTGCGCGACGACTTCTATATCGATGCCCTTCATTTTCAGATTATCGAATCCACTATTCAGCAGGAAATGGACGGGGCTGGCCGCGGCCACCGCGGCCAGCACAGAGGTGCTGGTGACATCCGAAACGCTGTTCTCAAACTCCACGTTGGTTTGTCCTTCTATAGAAATGGTGCATTTGACCTGTAGAGTCTGATCCCCGATCGCCCTTTCGGATGCCAGGATGCTGTTGTACACCGTCAGGGTCAAAAGAAAGGGTGTCAGAAAGGTGTCCATCACCGCCTCATACCTGAATTCCTTGTCTTCGTTACGACTGGTGCGCAGCTTCAATCGGACCGGCAGCATCTTGGGCTCCTCTCCACTGATACCCATGATGCCCGTGGCTCGATCCTGCCGGATACTTCCCACAAAACCGGTGGTCGCCGAGATCTTCTGGCTGATGTCCAGGTGAGGGATGATGGTCATGACCGCCGCGCTGTTAAGCGGCATATCCGTGTATCCCATGCTCATGAACGGGTGCCCAAAAGCGTAGATCTTCTTGCCGCTGATGTGGGTAACGGTGCCACTGGCGCTGAGGTTGACGTCCCCTCGCACCATCTGAACACTTATCGTGGACCCGGGTTCCAGCGGAGTAACATCGTAGTGGTTGGAGTGCGACGTACCGATCCCACGTACCGGCACCAATCCCATGCTCTGAAAGGCCTCTTCAAAGTACCGAACCGCTCCGGGAGTAAAGCCCGAAACGTTCAAAGGAGTGCCAATCGGCCTGAGTTGTCCCGCGACAGGTGTCGACGCAGCAGGCATTGCGAGGCCGCCTCGATCCATCGGCGAGCGAAGTAAAAGTGCTGAGACAGAAGTCAGGGCCGGGTCGAGAAGATCCTGGGCGTTTCTGCTGCCCGACGGTTTTGCCGCAAAGGGAGGAGCCTCTTTGAACACGTCGACCATTTCCTGAATGGGTGTGACTCCGGCGATCGCTTCTCGAGCCCAGGGGAACGCATAGGACACCGCTCCCACCAGCTTCTCTTCAATATAGACAGGACTACCGCTCATACCGGCAAAAACTCCGGTTCGTTTCAGCTTCTCTCCGGTCATCCGGATCAAGATCAGATTCTGCTTGGGTCCAAAGTTCTCGATCACACCCAGGACCTCGAAGTCGAAGTTCTCGACCTTGGTTCCCTTGAAGATGGTCCGACCGTAGCCCTTTTGGCCTGGCTTCAACTCCTCCAAAGGATAGAATCCAGGAGTCTGTCCGGCCAGGATCGCGGTGAATATCACCCCTAGTACTGCTTTTAAGCCGACAGAGGCCAGGCGGCTTCTGAAGCGCAATCTGGTGCTACCACAAGAGGTTCGAACTTGTCTTTGATGCATTCTAGAATGGAGTCTTGTTGCCCAGTGTCTCCGACCCCAGGGAGCCCCACCCGAGGCACCCTGAGCGACTCTTCTCCCGCTGGTGTTGGACTGAATTTAGTGCCGAGCGAGACGTTGAGGTTTGTCAGTGCCGAATGTCATCATAACACACATTTTTTGCGGAGAAGTGACCGAAGAACATGCTGCATTTAGAGTCTCTCGAGCTCCTCGGATTCAAGTCATTTGCTGAAAAGACGCGGGTTGTTTTCGACAAGGGGACGACTGTCGTTATCGGGCCCAACGGCTGCGGAAAGTCCAATCTGGCAGACGCAATCGGGTGGGCGCTGGGCGTCCAGGGTGCTCGAAGCCTGCGCGGCCAGAGAATGGACGATGTGATCTTCGGCGGCACGCGGAAGCGAAAGCCTTCGGGCTTCGTCGAAGTCGTCCTCAACCTGTCCCGAAGTGGTGAAGGACCGATTTCGGTGCAGGGACTCGAATTGGAGGGTGAAAACTTCGAGATTGGACGGAAACTCTACCGCTCCGGCGAGAGCATTTACCGAATAAATCAGAGGCGCTGTCGACTTCGAGACATCCAAGGCTTCCTGGAGCAATCAGGGCTGGGATTCGCCTCCTATGCCCTGATCGCCCAGGGCCGTATGGACTATTTCCTCAATGCCAATTCTCTGGAGAGGCGCGCCATTATTGAATCGGCGGCCTCCATCAGTGGTTACAAGTCCAGACGACGGAGCGCCGAGCTGAAGCTCGAAGGGGCGCGCCAGAACGTACTCCGCATCAACGACATCCTGACAGAAGTGGAGCGCCAGCTGCGTTCGCTCAAGCGTCAGGCAGCAAAGGCGCGCCGCTATCGAAATCTCAAGGAGGAGTTTCGCCAGATCCAACGCGTACGCTTCGCCCTGGAGGGGCGGGAAGTGTCCTCGAAACTAGAGCTTCTTCGGCAGGAGTTGGACGGGTTGGTTACGACCGGAGATGATCTGGGTCGCAAATTGATCGCCTGCGAAGAGGCCTATCGGCAGAGCAAGGGAAGCCGCGATCGAATTGAGTCTGTTTTCTCCCGGCAGCGGGAGCGACGCCTGGAACTACGGCTCGAGCTGGAACGCATTCAGGATTCCATCGGCTACAACCAGCGACAGTCTGAGTCGACAGAGAATTATCGGCAGAATCAGATCAAAGAGCAGCAGGAGATCGATCAGGAAGTCGACAAGGTCAATACCGATCTGGATGAGTTTCGAGCTCAGAGGATTGTTCTGGAGGAGGATGCAGAGCGGGCCGAATCCACGATGCGCGATCAGCAGGCGCTGGCGGAGCGCTACAAGGCGGAAGTCCAGGCGGCCGAGACCCGGACCGAGACTCTTCGGGCAGAACGGCTTCAGCTCTCAGCCGAACTTGCCAACCAAGAGAACCTTCAGGAACAGACACTACAGAGGTTGGAGGTCAGCGAGGACCGGCTAAAGCGGCTGGCTACGGAAGAGGTCGGCCACCAGAAAAAGCGGGATGCGAGTCTGGCTAAGCTGACCGCACATCGAAAGGCAACTCAGAGCGCCCGTGCAGCAATCGAGCAACAGCGAACGCAGTTGGAGGAAGCGGAGGCCGAAAAGAACGAGCTAGAGCATCGTCTGGAGCTCCTGAAGTTCGAGACGGTCGAAGCCCAGAACCGGGTCATCAAACGGCAGGAGCGGCTTCAATCTCTTCAGGAACTAGAATTGAGCCACTCCCAGTACAGCGAGGGGGTACGGAACTTCCTGCGGCACCTGAAGAAGAGCGGCAGCATCCGTGTGAACGGAACTCTCGCCGATTTCGTCGAGGCCAGTCCCGAGTTCGAACGTCTGGTTGAACAGTTCTTGAACCAGGAGTTGGAATACGTCCTGGTGGATTCTCTTGACGAGGCCGTTCATGGTGTTTCCGAATTGAAGACGCTGGAAGGCGGCAGGTGTACCTTTCTCAGCCTCAGCGCCAACGGATTCGATCGGGGACATCCCCGGCAGCAGGATTTGCTCCGGAACGAAAAGGGTGTTCTGGGCACCCTCTCTGAGCTGCTCGGCATGAGGCCAGAGATCGAGCAGGCCTTCGCCAGAGCTCTGCCCAACCAGGCAGCCGCGCTCGTTGTTTCAGACCTCGAGAGCGCTTTCGAGGTAGCCCACCGCCACCCCGATCGAACCTACATCACGATGCAGGGAGAAGCGCTCAACCCTGGAGGCCTTCTGTCCGTGAGCGCTTCAGCCTCGGGTTCGGGGGGGCTGCTCGCACTGAAGAGGGAAGCGAAGGGCTTGGAGGAAAAGTTGACGCAGGATCAGGCCCAGCTCGGTGCGCTGCTGAAGCAGGAGCAGAGTCTCGCTGCTGGTCTCGAGAAGCAGACCGACAGCTGCCTGAAACTCCAGGGAGCGCTGCACAATTTGGAGAAAGACATCATTCGTCTGCTCCACGAGGAAGGGCAGTGGGAGCGTGATCTGCGGCACTATGAAGAAGCCCTGGTGGTTGTAGGTGAAGCCAAGGACACTCTGCTCGAAGAGCGAACACAGGACAGTGACAAGCTCGCAGGAATCGAGGAGTCTCTGACGCGTAAGAACTCGGCGCAGGTCGAGGCCGAGCGAACGCTAGCTGAGGCCCTGGAATCATTGGGCAAACTCCGGGAAGCGCTATCCGAAGCACAGGAGCGCCTTCACCTCGGCTCGACGGAGTTTAGAGTCCTGGAAGCGCGGACTCGAGCTCTGGGCCAGACCATTGAACGGGCAGAGTTGCAGCGACAGGGACTGGAGACTCGACAGGTCAATGGAGCGGCTGTCCGCACCGAGACCGAAGAGCGATTGACCTTTCTCGCTCAGGAATCGAAGGAGTTGGAGGCTAAGCTCCAAACCATTCGGGAGGAGTTGGCTCAGATCGAAGAATCCCTGGAGGCTCAGCAGAAGGAATACGAGAAAGCGAGAAAGACCTGTGCATTGGCCGAGGAGCGGCTGACCGAGCTCCGCGAGAAGCGGACAGAGCTTTCCGAAAGCCGTTCCCAGGTCGAGGTCCAGCAGGCTCGCTTCGAAACCCAGCTGCAGAACCTTTCCGAACAGTGTAGGGAACAGCTTCAGATCTCCCTGAAAGAGGTCATTGCCACTACTGAGGATCCTGACGAAGAATCCGGCTCAGCAGCCGCTGATGTTCAGAGCAGGTACCCTGAACTCAAGGATCGTTTGGAGGAGTTTGGCCCTGTCAATATGACTGCTCTCGAGGAGTACCAGGAGAACGAAGAACGCTACAACTTTTTGACGGGCCAACGCAGCGATATCGAAAAATCGATTGACGATACAACTCGGGCCATTCAGGAAATCAACCGCAGGAGTCGGGAGCAGTTTCAGGCCGCTTTTGAGAAAATCAATCTCCACTTTGGAGAGGTATTCCAGAAATTGTTCGAGGGTGGCGAGTGTGGGATGCGGTTGGTCGACGAAGAGGACGTGCTCGAAAGTGGCATCGAAGTCTTCGCCCAGCCCTCAGGGAAGAAACTACAGAACGTCAACCTGCTTTCGGGAGGCGAAAAGGCCCTCACCTCGATTGCTCTGCTGGTAGCCCTCTTCATGTTTCGGCCCAGCAAGTTCTGCGTCCTGGATGAGGTGGACGCGGCACTCGATGAAGCCAACGTCGCACGCTTCACCAATCTGATTCGCGGCATGAGCGATGAAACCCAGTTCATTCTGATCAGCCACAACAAGAAGACGATCGGAACGGCGCAGACACTTTACGGTGTCACGATGGAGGAGCCGGGAGTTTCCCAGGTGTTGTCCGTGAGTCTGGAAGACCAGTCTGCAGGTGATGACTTCAAGCCAATCTAGCATCACTTCCTAACCTAACGCACCAACGCCAGGTGTAGTTCCCTGTTTTGCTCTACCGTTAGGCTGGGTATTCTGGCCCGAAAGTGAGAGGCAACAGCCGCTCCTGCCAGCTGTTGGAAAAGCTTGAGACAAAGAAGATTTATCTTTAGTGAGTAGTGGAGAATAAAGGATTTTTTTCGGCACCATGCCGCCCTGCTGGACGGTTTGGTTGTGCCGAAAAGTCGCCCTCAGAACCCCCCACAATCCCCCGATCGGGGAGTAGGGCAGGGGAGAGCATAGGCTTCCCACTACATCTTTCAATTTCCGAGCATGAACTCCCGTCGAAAATCTCATCGGGGATCATCGACCAAATAATGACCTGTACACCATGGCCGCAAGTCCCACTACCGCCGCCACGATAGTACCCACCCAATTGAAAACTGGGGAGTCTAAATGGAATCCTCCTAGATTAAAGCCTTGCAGTAGAACTAGGAGGACTACGAAGGCTATAAGCCCGGCGCAGATCACGAGGATGCACCTTCCTGCCCTTTCCCGAGAGTACTCGCCGAGTCAGATTCCCTTTGGCTTCTCACAAGTAACTCCTTCTTAATGTTCTTAATGCAGCCACTGGAATGACTCCCATTCTCTGGACTCCAGAGGTAAGTGTTTCCGGAGGTTTCCTGGTGATCGGATGTTGCTTCTGATCTATAGGTTAGCGTATTCTAGACAATGGACAGTAGGCCTATGCCTGGGCCAACAAACCGGGCAACTGCGCAGTCTTTGCGGATCTCTACCCAGATCTGGAAAGGCTGCGCTTAATCTATTTCATCCTTCATTTCTCGCATCCCATTTAATTAGTTCATCTTTGACTGAAATATTGCTTAGCGACGGCATCCCTGTTCTTCCCACCCACACTTTCGTGCGCGATCCGGTGATGTTTTCAGATTTCTGCAGCAGTTGAATGAAGTGTTCGGCGGTTGGACTCGTCTTGACATGGCGGCGCTGGATGCTTCCCAGGGGACGGACGAGTTTAGACCTAGTTAGTTCCAGCGCTACGAGGGAGCCGGCTCGGACCTCCCTCTCCAAGGTTGGCAGCGGCAACAGGGCGCCGCCGGCACCCTCTTCAATCGCCTTCTTGATATTCTCGATGTTGTCGAATTCGAGTACCAGATCGACCGAGATACCCTGATCACGTAAGAACTTGTCCACTCTGCGGCGGATGATTAGATCGCGATCGAACCCGACATACGTCTGGCCCGACAACTGTTCTGCTTTGATCCTCTTGTGCCGAGGCAGCGAGTGCTCCGGATGGCAGGCCAGAACCATCACCTCCTCCCGCCAGGGAAGGAAAGTGACTTCCCTACTGCTACGGGGAAAAGATACCAGACCCAGGTCAGCCGTTCCGTCGAGAACCTTTTCGTACACCCGTGTGGGGTGCAAATACTCAATATGTATCCGGTCGCGCGGCTGACGCTCCAAGATCCGCTCCACGTAGTGGCTCATGTCCCGAGAGCCAATCGAATAAATTGCGGCTACCTGGAGTGTTGCAGCCAACTGCTCCCGACCCATCTCAATGGATGCCTCCAGTTCCAGATATTGCTCGACGACGGTCTTGCAGCCGTGGTAATAGACCTTTCCCATGTCGGTAAGCTGCAGAGGCCGAGTAGAGCGGTCGATCAGTTCCACACCCAGCTTGTGCTCCAGTTGGAGCACAAGCTGGCTGGCCGCCGACTGCGAGATCTTGTTGGCCTCCGCAGCCAAAGAGAAACTGCGGTTGCGAGCGACGTCGCAGAATATTTTCAGTCAATCAATCCGCATAACTTGTTGAGACATTTCCACACGCCCGCCGGGCCGGGCGCCAGATGTTTCGATGGCCCAGGGACGCAACACGTTTTGGCTTGCTGAACGCGGCTGGACTGTGACGAAATTTGACATCTCCCCGATAGCAGTTGACAAACCCTCCTGAAACCGCCCCCCTAAACCCTTGATTTTCCGGGGGCATTTTTCTACGCTTAAAGTATCTATCAACCTACACTTTGATAGATCCGTCAATTTGAGGGGGTACCAGAGGTCTCGACAGATCACGATCGGGGATCCTGGAGCTTCTCACGAAGCAATTTTCTCGATGATGCATCTCGACAATGTGGACATGTCGAAATGTGTCGGGCGTGATGGCGAGATTGATTACCGTTTCTTGTAAGCGTGCTCAATGTGCCCGTAGTAGGAATTTGGTTTGTGAGCGAAGAGTTCAGCGCCACAGAAGGCACAGCCTCTTCCTCGCCTGGAACGTCGCCGGCGAAGGCGGGAGCGGGTCATAGATCCAGCAAGGTTATAGCTTCGTGAGGTTCGCGCCAGATTTCGTCGAAGATGGACTCCAAGTTTCTTTCTCGAATGGGGTTAACGCTTCCAGGGGGTGGGACTACGAAGGTTGTCTGAAGTTCTTCGTTAGATTTGAGTCCAGCTTGGGCATCAAGAAGTAACATCTGACCGAACAGTGCCCCTCCTACAATAGGCACACCGCTTGTTGGTCTGAGGCCATGCCTCACTACGCTGAAACCTCATTGGACAGGAAATCATGCAGGAGCAGCCGTTTGACAGAGCCGTGACTGCGAAGGAGCGGTACCGGCATACCAATGCCGGCAAACAACCGACCGGGCAGACAGTGACCCGAGGAAGACCCTCTTTTTATAGACTTAGACTCGACACGTTCCCCTCGATCAAGGGTTGGATGCGAGTCGATAGGGGTATGACCCTCCGCTTTGTCCGAGAGCCGTAGGGACCGCCCTTGCCGTAGACCAATTGGGAGCTCCCCAGGCGCCAACTCAAGGTCAGAGCCGCTTGCCACGGCCTGCGTTGATGCCGTAGAGCCGGATCTTCTGCGAGAGGGTGTTGCGGTGGACGCCCATGATCTCGGCGGCCAGGTTCAACTTTCCGCCGGCCTCCTGTAGGGCTCGTAGGATAAAGAGCTTTTCAAACTGGGCCAAAGCCTCGGGCCAGAGGATGCCCTTCCTTACCATCTCATCGATGGCCCAGTCGAATGCATCCTTGATTCGAGGTTGCTGGGAAGGTGTTCCGCTCGTCGCCGAGCCCTTTTCAGCCAATTCAGGAATCCTCATCTTGTGTTTGTCCAAACCAGAGCTCATAGACCTTCTCATATCCTGAATCAAATTTGTCCCGAAAATCGTCCGGAGCCATGCTCACCACCGTTTTGACACTGCGCAGGAAAAAGTCTGCCAACTGCGACTGCTCCAGCAGCTCTTTCTGAATCGGAAAGGTCGCCAGGGCGAGGAAGACGACCGCTGCGACCAGCCATCCACGAAGCAATCCGAAGATTCCGCCCAGAAGACGATCGAGCCACTTCAGGTGAAGTGTCCGAAGCGCCCGATCC
Organism: Acidobacteria bacterium UBA6911; assembly: GCA_963579905.1. GTDB lineage: Bacteria > Acidobacteriota > UBA6911 > RPQK01 > JAJDTT01 > CAUZIZ01. Next base: position 39,672 of record CAUZIZ010000031.1, read on the forward strand.
AGGATCACAACCAGGAACGATCCGGCTATCATAGTGGATAGGAAAACGGTGAGGAATCCCAAGAACTCGGAAAGGGGCGATGTGGTCCCCAGCGCGATGTAGAGTCGAGCCACGTCGTCGTAGAAGAAGACTGCTAGAAAAAGGGCCAAGAGGGTACTGAGTAGGGACAGGATTTCGTGACTGAAACCTCGGAGCAATGCCGCAAAGGTCGACAGAGACAGTATGATCAAGGCCAGGATATCGAGGAGATTCAGATTCTCGGGGATCACTCGGGTATCCCTCGGTAGAACCGTCCCATATTCCCCCGATTTTTCGCCGAATAGAACAACTGTGCGCCTCGAAATCGAGAAAATCTGACCTCGATTCCCCGCTTTCTCGCTACGATTATTTCGACCGCGCAGACTCCTAGCCCTGATTCAGGTCCTTGCCCGTGAGTCGACGGTAGGCTTCCAGATAGCGATCGGCGGTTGCGTCTACGATGTCCTGCGGGAGTTCTGGCCCCGGAGGAGTCTTATCCCAAATCAGAGTTTCCAGATAGTCCCGTACGAACTGCTTATCGAATGAGGGTTGAGGTTTCCCCGCCTCATAGGATTCGGCCGGCCAGAAGCGTGAGGAATCAGGTGTCAGAACTTCATCGATCAAGAGCAACTCGGAACCGTCGTGGCCGAACTCGAACTTGGTGTCGCAGATGATAATGCCTCGCTCTGAGGCGTAGTCGCGCGCGTGGCTGTAGATTTGGATGCTCAAGTCTCTGACCCGCTTCGCCAGTTCCTCACCCACCATCTCCGCCGCCCGCTCGAACGGGATGTTTTCGTCGTGTCCGGTGGCTGCCTTGGTTGCGGGCGTGAATATCGGCTCCTCCAGTTTGTCGGATTCTCCCAGTCCCGAGGGAAGCTTGATTCCACAGATGGTTTCGCTTTCCTGATACTCCTTCCAACCCGAACCTGCCAGATACCCGCGCACCACACATTCGATCGGCAGAGGCAGACACTTCCGAACCAGCATGGATCGGCCCTCCAGCTGTTCCCGGTACGATTCCAGCTGTTTGGGGAAGTCTTTCCAGTTGGCTGCTATCAGGTGGTTTTCAACCGTATCCTTGAGCCGATCGAACCAGAACTCCGACAACTGGGTGAGCACCTTCCCTTTGTTGGGAATGACAGTGGGCAGCACTACGTCGAAGGCAGAAATGCGGTCGGTTGCAACCATCAAGAGCTGCTCCTCCCACTCGAATATATCGCGTACTTTCCCCTGGTTGACCTTTCGAATACCCTCTAAGTCCAAAGTTTTCATAGTCTGTTCGTCCCGACGAGCAAGGTTTCCACCGCCCGATTGTTCTGCAGCCAAAACTGCCAATTCATGGTGCGCAATACTTCGGAGATCTACGAGGGAACGGAACCCCAAATCCTCCCGGAGCCGCCCATTCTATAGGATCCTCACCGAGCGTAAAAGAGCCCTCAGGAAAAGGGTGGGGAAAAAGGGGAGTCTGTCCAGTCTCCCAATCTTAGATGTTACAGTTGACGCACGCGAAAGGCTTTGCTATCATCTGGCACTCGTTTGGAGTGAGTGCTAAAAAATCGTCGTAACTACTTTAAACCCTAAACCCAAGAAAATCAGAAACTGAGGAGAAATCTATGAAGATCAAACCGCTGCAAGATAGAATCTTGATCCGCCGACTCGACTCTGAAGAAGAGGAGACGCGCGGAGGAATCGTCATCCCAGATACCGCCAAGGAGAAGCCCCAGGAGGGTGAGGTGGTTGCGGTCGGCGATGGCAAGGTTCTCGACAATGGCCAGAAACTACATATGACCGTGAAGGTCGGTGATCGGATCCTGTTTGGCAAGTACTCCGGCACCGAGGTCAAGATTGATGATGAGGAGCTCCTCATCATGCGCGAAGACGAAGTGCTCGGAATTCTCGAAGGCCAATCAGTGAGTGCCTAAGAGCGGCCCGCCCACCCAACTTTATTTTTCAGATCGAAGGTCTTAGGAAAAAGGAGAATAAGATTATGCCAGCAAAGGATGTGACTCACGGCGAGGAAGCACGTCGAGCCCTAATTAACGGCGTGAATACTCTGGCCAATGCGGTCAAGATTACACTGGGCCCCAAGGGTCGCAATGTGGTTTTGGAGAAGAAGTTTGGCTCCCCCATTATTACCAAGGACGGCGTTACCGTAGCCAAGGAGATCGAGCTCGACGGCCTGCAAAAGGTGGGAGCCTCGATGCTGAGGGAAGTTGCCAGCAAGACCAGCGATGTGGCGGGAGACGGAACGACCACAGCGACGGTCCTGGCCCAGGCGATCATGCGCGAGGGGATCAAGACGGTGGCCGCCGGTGCCAATCCGATGGCGCTCAAGCGAGGCATCAATACTGCGGTTGCGGCTACGGTTGACGAGATCAAGAAGATGTCCATCGAGATCAAGGGCGAAATGATTGCCCAGGTCGGTTCTATCTCTGCCAACAATGACAAGGACATTGGCAGCATCATCGCTGAGGCCATGAAGAAGGTAGGCAAGGATGGAGTCATCACGGTCGAAGAAGCCAAGTCGATCGATACCTCGCTCGAGGTCGTCGAGGGCATGCAGTTCGACCGAGGATACCTTTCCCCCTACTTCGTCACCGATCCGGAGCGGATGGAGTCAGTCATGGAGGACGCCTACCTCCTCCTGCACGAAAAGAAGATCAGCTCCATGAAGGATCTTCTGCCCCTGCTGGAACAGGTGGCCAAGAGTTCTCGGCCTCTCGTGATCCTGGCAGAGGATGTGGAAGGTGAAGCCTTGGCGACCTTGGTGGTCAACAAGCTGCGCGGGACTCTGCAAGGCTGTGCCATCAAGGCCCCTGGTTTTGGCGACCGCCGCAAGGCCATGCTTGAGGACATCGCCATCCTGACCGGTGGCAAGGTCATCTCCGAGGATCTCGGCATCAAGCTGGAGAACGTTCGCCTGGAGGATCTGGGTCAGATCAAGAAGGTGACCATCGACAAGGACAACACCACGCTCGTCGAAGGTGCTGGAAAATCCGAAGATATCGCTGGACGAGTGAAGCAGATCCGCACCCAGGTCGAAGAGACGACTTCCGATTACGATCGGGAGAAGCTGCAGGAGCGACTGGCGAAACTGGTGGGAGGCGTGGCAATCATCAAGGTTGGCGCGGCCACCGAGACCGAGCTCAAGGAGAAAAAGGCGCGGGTCGAGGATGCGATGCACGCCACCAAGGCCGCTGCCGAGGAAGGCATCGTGCCGGGCGGAGGAGTCGCCTTTGTCCGGGCTCTCATCGCCCTGGAAGGCATGAAGCTGGAGGATGAAGACGAGCAGATCGGCGTCAACATCGTCAAGCGAGCACTGGAGGAGCCGGTGCGCCAGATCGCACAGAACGCCGGCCACGAAGGCGCTATCATCGTCGGCAAGATCCGCGATTCGAAGGAAAACAACTACGGTTTCAATGCGGATACGGAGGTCTTCGAGGATCTGGTCTCGGCAGGAGTCATCGATCCTACGATGGTGACTCGGACTGCGCTCCAGAACGCGGCCTCGATTGCCGGTCTTCTGCTGACCACCGA
>CAUZIZ010000032.1:0-42522 GCA_963579905.1 Acidobacteria bacterium UBA6911
TTACTTCAACTCTTGATTCTTGTCGCCGCTCCGCGCGACAAGAATCCTTAATCTGTTTCAGCTCAGTCCCGCCCCCGCAGAGCTGCCCCATTCGAGAAGGAAAATCCAGTGTCCTGCAGTGGCACGGCCTGGAAGGCCGTGTCACGGTTGGGCCTGGGACCAAATCAAGTTTTAGGTTAGCGACTCGAAAGTCCGGCGGCCTGGAGAGCACCGCTACGAGGGAGACCGATACTACTGAAGTGAGTTTTTTGGTGAAAATGTGGAGCCCTGGGGGGCCTCAGTCCCTGTCTTTATCGGGCGTCTTTATCTAGGACCCGCTCGTCGGATCGAGGGGGGGACTCCAGCGGAGAATCGTTGAACGGGCTGCACGAGTCTCGTCGAGCCGGCTTCGTTTAGCGAGAACCGGTGCCTCACGTACCAGATCGGGCTGCTGCTCAACTTCTTGGCTAATTGCAATCATCGCATCTGCGAATGCATCGAGCTCCGCTTTCCCTTCGCTCTCGGAAGGCTCGATCATGATCGCACCCGGGACGATCAACGGGAAATAGACCGTGGGCGGATGAAAGCCGTAGTCGATCAAGCGTTTGGCAATGTCGAGGGTGCGGACTCCGAGCTTTTCCTGGTGCTTGTCCGAGAGCACTACCTCGTGCATACAGGGGGTGGAGTAGGGCAGGTGAAAGTGCCCCTTGAGACGACTACGGAGGTAGTTTGCGTTTAGTACGGCCGTTTCCGTGATCTCCTTCAGCCCTTCACGCCCGCAGCTGAGGATGTAGCAGAGAGCTCGGACGGCCATCCCGAAGTTACCCCAGAAGGCGTGCACAGGACCGATGGAGTCAGGGCGGTTGTGGTTCGTTCGATAGGTACCCTCCACTTTTTCGATGACGGGCAGGGGAAGGTAGGGGAGCAGGTGCTCCTTGCAAGCAACGGCCCCACAGCCCGGTCCCCCCCCCCCATGAGGAGTAGAGAACGTCTTGTGGAGATTCAGGTGGAGGATGTCGATTCCCATGTCTCCTGGTCGAGCATACCCCATGAGTGCGTTGAAGTTGGCCCCGTCCATGTAGATGAGTCCACCCTGGTCGTGAACGATGCGGCTGATCTCTTGGATATCTTGCTCGAAGATCCCCAAAGTGTTGGGGTTCGTCAGCATCAGACAGGCCACATCCTCGTTCATTTCCCGAGCCAGGGCCTGGCTATCAATGCGTCCTGACTTGTCCGAAGGAATCGAGATGACCTCATAACCCGCAATTGTCGCGCTGGCAGGATTGGTGCCGTGAGCAGAGTCTGGAATCAGTACGTATTTTCGAGGCCGATCTTGTTGAACGTGGTGAGCTCGGATCATCAGGATGCCCACGAGTTCACCCTGGGAGCCGGCCGCAGGTTGCAGCGTGACTCCGTCCATTCCGGTCAGCTCCTGGAGGCACTCCTGGAGGCGATGGATGATCTCGAGGTTGCCCTGGACCTGTGCTTCCTCCTGGAGTGGGTGAGTGCCGGCTATCTCGGGAATGCGCGCCGTCCGCTCGTTCAGCTTGGGGTTGTATTTCATGGTGCACGAGCCCAACGGATACATCCCCAGGTCAATGTGATAGTTCCAGGTGGACATCCGGGTATAGTGCCGGATGATCTCGACTTCGCTTACTTCAGGGAAGCCCGTGACCTCTGACCTCATGTACTTGGAGTCGAGGATCTCCTCGGCAGGTGTATCGTCGACGTCAATTGGGGAAAGACTGTAGGCGGATTTTCCGGGTGACGATCGGTCGAAAATCAGGGGCTCATCGATGTTGAAGACTTGCGTAGTACGGCTCATTTCAGAATCTGAACCTCCTGGAATACCTGAACGAAGCGTTCGATCTGAGCGCGTGAATTGCGCTCGGTAACACAGACCAACATCTGGTCCGACCGGTCGGGAAAGTAACGACCCAGGTTCAGGCCTCCCACAATCGACTGTTCAAGCAGACGCCGATTCAGCTCGTCGGGGTCGTCCGTCCTGAAGACCACCTCGTTGAAAATGGGTCCGGAGAAAACCTGGTGGTCCTGGAGCTGTTTCCGCAGGAAGTGGGCCGTCTTTAGATTCTGTTCTGCCAGTTCCCTGATGCCCTGTTTCCCCAAAGTGGAGAGGAAGATCGCAGCGATGAGCGCACATAGTCCCTGGTTGGTACAGATATTGGATGTGGCCTTCTCTCTGCGGATATGTTGCTCTCGTGTCGCCAGGGTAAGGACGTATCCGACCCGAGCTTGATCGTCGACCGTCTGGCCGACCAGGCGTCCCGGCATTTGTCGCTTGAAGCGGTCCCGGGTGGCGAAGAAACCCAGATAGGGTCCCCCAAAGCCGAGTGGGATTCCGAAGGATTGACCTTCCCCCACGACGATGTCGGCTCCGACTTCCCCGGGAGGCTTCAAGAGTCCGAGCGAGAGGCCCTCCACTACTACGGCTATAACCAGTGCCCCCTTCTTGTGGGCCAGGTCTGCGATCTCCTGGATGTCCTCGATAACGCCGAAGAAATTGGGCGATTGCACGACGACAGCGGCCGATTGATCGCCGAGTTCGGCTTCGAGTCGATCCAGATCAATCGTCCCCCTGGTCGAAAGTGGTACCGAGTCGACGTGAAGATGGTTTGCGGAATAGGTTTTCAGGACTTGCTCGTATCGGGGATGGAGACTGGCAGGTATGAGGATCTGGTCCCTTCTGGTGACGCGGGCGGCCATGAGCGCAGCCTCGGCCAGTGAACTGCTTCCATCGTAGAGACTGCTGTTGGCGACCTCCATGCCGGTGAGCTGGCTGATTAGCGTCTGAAATTCGAACATCGCCTGAAGCGTCCCCTGGCAGACCTCAGGCTGATAGGGAGTGTAGGCGGTGTAGAACTCGGATCGGGAGATCAGGGAATCGATTATGGTGGGAATGAAGTGATCGTAGGCGCCCGCTCCGAGGAAGCAGCTATAGCTTTCAGTGGAGGCATTCTTTTTGCCCAGAGACTTGAAGTACCGCAAGAGCGATGTTTCGGGCACGGCGCTGGGGATCTCCAGATCTCGCTTCAATCGCACGCCCTTCGGAATCGAGCGAAACAGATCCTCGGTCTGATCGACTCCGATGATCTCGAGCATCTCTTTGCGCTCTTCCGCCGTTAGAGAGACATAGCGCACCGATCATTCCTCCCCGTGTTCTCTGGATTCTTCTCCTAGATACTCAACATAGGCTTGCGCCGACATCAGACCTTCCAACTCGGCAGAGTCTTCGATTCGAATCTGGATCATCCAACCCCTCCCATAAGGATCGTCGTTCACAAGCTCGGGGGCGTCTTCCAGTGCTTCGTTGACGAGTGTCACTTCGCCGGCAATCGGACTGTAGAGGTCCGAAAGGGCCTTTACCGATTCAACTGTTCCAAAGGAAGCCTGTGCTTTCAGGGAGGTGCCTGAGTCGGGTAGCTCGATGTAAACCACGTCGCCGAGTTCACTCTGGGCGTGGTCTGTGATGCCGACCTTCGCCAGGTCTCCCTCCACTGAAATCCACTCGTGTTCGCTGGTGTACTGGAGATTTTCTGGGACGCTCATTCCTCCTCCATTGTCGTCGATCCTTGAATCTGGGCACTGAAAACCCGGGCCGTGCCGGCTTGTGGCTGGAAAACCTTTTTATGGCAGCGGCGCGATGCAGAGTTGATCTGCGCTGGATCGAGTTTCGTGATGAGATGGGTTTCTGTTGTCAACGCCATCAGTTCAAACAATACCCCTACCCATGACAGGCTTTCTTTTATCCTAGTTCTTCGTGCGGATCAACAGGATCTTAAACGCGCTGATAAAATGGTCCTGATACTATTTCCGCACGTAAGCGCTTTGAGCGCACTTCTATTTCGATCTGTTGGCCGGGATTAGCGTACTCAGCGGGCAGATAGGCGAGCCCGATACTCTTTCCTAGAGAAGGTGCGTAGCTGCCGCTTGTGACTTCGCCGACGCGCTCTGAATTCAGGAAAACAGGGTAGTGATCCCGGGCGATGCCGCGGTCCCGCAGCTCGAATCCAGCAAGCTTGCGCGAGACGCCCTGCCGCTTGAGTCCTACCAGGGCTTCCTTCCCGACAAAGTCTGTGTCTTCGAGCTTCACGATCCAGCCGAGGCCCGCTTCCCAGGGATTGGTTGTCTGATCGATATCATTTCCATATAAGGGGTAACGAACCTCCAGTCGCAGGGTGTTGCGAGCTGCCAGGCCTACGGGAGTGATTCCGAATGTCCGCCCTTCCTCCAGGATCGCTCTCCAAACAGATTCGGCCTGGTTCGAGGCGAGGTAGATTTCAAACCCATCTTCACCGGTGTATCCGGTTCGGGAGATCAACGCCGGTACTCCCGTGACCTTCCCCTGGAAACTCCAGTAATATTTTAGCGATCCCAGATCTCCATCAATCAGGGGGCTCAATAGCGCCTCTGCCTTGGGTCCCTGAATTGCGAATTGGGCGTATTGATCGCTCCTGTCGCAGACATCAGTCTCTCCCTCCCGGTGTTGGAGGATCCACTGAAAGTCCTTTTCCTGGTTGGATGCGTTGACACAGATGAAAATGCGTTCGGCATGGATTCTATAAAGGACGATGTCATCCACAAAGGTGCCGTTCGAGTAGAGGAGTGCAGAATATTGAGCCTGACCATCTGCCAAGCGCTCTACGTCGTTGCAGGTGATCTTCTGCACTAGTTTCAGTGCATCCTTTCCAGAGACCTCGATCTGCCCCATGTGGCTCACATCAAAAATACCTACTGACGACCTTACTGCCAGGTGTTCTTGCAAGGCACTCTCGTACTGAACAGGCATGTGCCAACCCCCGAACTCAACCATTCGGGCTCCGAGTTCCTTGTGGACGGAGTGAAGTGGAGTTTTTTTCATATTTTACTGTGCCCCGAGAGTCTTGAATTCGGATCTCTGAGAAACCGTTGAAAAGAACAACATGCTGCGCGGGTGAAATCTCTCGGAATCTCCCTTTTGTCCCGCGAAGATGCGGATACTCCTCTCGCGGCCGAGGCGAGATTGGATGTCGTAAAGAGCATTCAGGATTTTCATATGTCCTTCTTCTTCGTTCGCCGGTTCAGGGTCGAACACAATGTTTACGGTTACCAACTCGGCTCCCGCATACGCCTGGTGCACTCGATAATCGCTTCCCACGATTTCCAAAAGCTCTTGTTGGATCTCTGCGGTCGCCTCCCTGTCTTCGGGAGCAGAAGCGGGCCCCGAAAAAAAGACGCTGTAGAAGATCAGAACAGGTAGGCCAATGGCAACGAGGATCATCACCAGACTGGTTCTCACGCGACCCTTCCCATGGGTGCCAATACTATCATGAGCCGCCGCAAGCGGTGGGTCTGAGAGGTTGGACGAGCTGAGCCAATCAAAGGACGACGAGCGACCCGTCAAGAGGGAGGATTTTCGAGTAGACAACAAGTCTCCGGGTGTCAGGGGTGTCGTTTCCATGGTTCGTGAACCAGCGGTGAACCTTTGAAAGACCCGTCCTGTCTATGAGAGCAGTAACTTTGTTGGGACTTACACCCGGATCCCAGGTGGGGGCGGGTGAACTAAGGGCTCTGTCAAGAATAACTTCGCAGAGTTGGCGCTTAGATTTGCGCCAGATTTGGCCGCGAACGATTGAGCAAAACCGCAGGCGTAGCCGGGCCTACGTTGAGGATTTCGCGATTGAGGAGCGGCCGAAGATGGTGTGAAGATGAGATGCCAAAATGTGAAGTTATTCTTGACAGAGCCCTAAAAAGGGAGATGACATGAACGTTCCAGATGAAATCAAGAGCTATCGGGATCCATTGTTTGCCTCCGTCGCTGACGGCAGTAAATCCTCTCGGGTAGTCTCCCAGCCAAACGGCGGTGGAACGAAGACCTGGCCTTTCCTTGCCCTCTTTGCGGTTGGCATGGCAGCCCTCGGGTTTCTGCTGTGGCAGGCTCAGCAGCAGATCGATGATCTGGGTACCCGTCTGGTCGAGAGCCAGACCCAGTTGAGTGATGTCTCAGAGAACCTCCAGGTCTCGGGGGAGAAGATCGAAGGCCTGCAGAAGGAAATGGAACAGAGCGGATCGAAGATCAGCACTCATGGGCAGAAGCTCAACCAACATCAAGGGAAGCTGGCTCAACATAAAGGCCTGTATTCCGACTTGAAGTCCGAGCAGCAACAGCAGAGCAGGGAATTGGAATCCGTTGCGATGAAGAAGGCGGACCGCTCGCAGTTGGAGGAGTTGCAGGGGCAGACAGACGGAATCAAGAACGAGGTTGCCCTGGTCAATTCCGGTCTCGCCGACGTTCGGGAGGCTTCCTCCGCGAATCGAGCCAGCATCGGACGCGCCGAGGAGAAGATCTCGGGGCTGGGTCAAGGATTGAACGATACCAAATCTCATCTCTCTCGGGTTGCTGAATCGTTGAAGAGAAACCGCTACGATTTCGAGCTTCACGAAAAGGCGGGCTATGTGAAGGTGCGCGAGGTCTCCCTCCGGCTGAAAGACGTGGACCTGAAGAGGGAACGTTACGATCTGGATCTGGTGGTCAACGGCAGATGGATCAGAAAACGCCATCAGAACGCTCACGAGCCGGTTTCGTTCTACGTCAAGGACGTAGAAAAGACTTACGAAGTCGTGATCACGAAGATCGATAAGAAGCAGGTTGCCGGATACCTTAGCGTTCCCAAGGACGTTCCCGCAGCCTAGATCTCGGCTGTTGACCCTTTACACGCATCGGTTCCGACCAGCTAATCGGTTGGTCGGGCCGGTGTGTGGGTAGGCTCCCCCCCGATTCTTTCCCCACCAACCGAGCTCAGCCTAGTCCTGCCCCGAGAGCACTGGCCTCATTCGGGAAGGAAACTTCATTGGCTTCGGCGTCCCACTTCTGGCGGCAGGAAGCCTGAAGCGCAAGCGAGGGGCTGGGGAGCACTCCGAATCCTTCCACTTGACTGCTTGCCGTGCCGCAGGCCCCTTCGTCCACCTATTGCGCTGCACCCCAACCCCTCGCTCGCGCTTCAGGCTTCCCGAATTTTTCCTTCTTGAGGTTCCAGTGTACTTAGCTTCCCGACAGGTTCAATTGACACCGGGTGCCTCGGGCGATCGGGTTCCGCTGGGCTTGAAGGTTGATGTGACTCGTCGGGACTCGAAGGCGACAAAGGTTACCACGGCTACAACCAGCAGTAGACCTGAAGACGCGAAGGTCAGCTTGTAACTGGTGAGATCGGTAAGGGAGCCCCAGACCGGCGGGCCTATGAAGAAGCCGAGGCTGGAGGCAGCAGTGTAGAGGCTCATTCCCTGTCCGGTATGCAAGGGATGGAAACGTTCAGAGGCCAGGGCACTGAGAGCCGGGTAGTAGACACCGTGACACATCCCGCAGATCAGTCCCACAAATCCAAGATGCCACAAGCTGGAACTCTGCGGGATGAGAGCCAGCCCCACGGAATAGGCGACCAGGGTCGAGATGGCGAGAAGGCGGCGGTCATGTGTGTCCAGCCACTGGCTCAGACCAAGCCGGGTTAGCAGCGCTCCACTCCCGTATCCGAATCCAAAGGCAGAAACGGCTCCAGGTCCGATTCCCGCCAGGGCTGGAGCCAGGAAGCTGCTCCAGATCGACACGCAGAAGCCGAAGAAGGCGGCGAGGATGAGGACGGGTCTCAGCCGCGGAAGGTTGATTTGAAGCGCTCGTAGAAGGGGTTCCCTTTTCGTGGTCGAAAGGGGGCGAGGTAGTTTGCTCAGAATCCACGCGATCATAAGAGAGACGACCATGATCGTGGTGAAGGCTCCACCGAAGCCCGTGTATTTCACCAGACCCTCTGCGAGAAGGGGGCCCACTCCCATGACCACGAAGCCGGGCAGACCGAAGTAGCCCATCATTCGGCCTCTCAGCTCCTGCGGAACCGAGCGTACCAGATTGACCAGAGCACCTGTCAGGATCAGTGCGCTTCCTCCTCCGTGGAGCAGGCGGGCGAGAAAGACCAAGTTCGGAAACCAGAGAGCTCCCAGATAGCAGAGTCCTGCCAGCAGCGTAATACCGGCACCGAGCAGGGCCGTGGGGACATTTCCAATCAGGTCAGCCAGGTGTCCGGCAAAGACCTGAACAACCAGGAAGGAGAAGAAAAACAGACCGATAGCCCACCCTATCTTCTGCGAGGACCATCCGCCTTCGGCGAGAAAGAAAGGTAGAAGCAGCAGAATTGCGGCGCTGAGATTTCTAAGGGCGCTAATGCCCAGGTAGGAAAAAAGCTTGCTGGAATGCACTTTGCAGGTGGCCTCTCCCTACTTTTGTCGGCTGCGCTGCAAAGTATATCGGCCGAGTCTGTCGCAAATGTGAGGGGGGTGGGGAAGGATCTGTATCCTACAGACCTACAGACCTACAGACCTACAGACCTACAGACCTACAGACCTACAGACCTACAGACCTGCAACCTGCAAACCTGCAAACCTGCAATTCCGGATCCTGCCGCTAGCCTTTAGAGGTTCGCCCGATGGAGAAGAGTAACCTCTTCGGGTCCGTGCCTGCAGGTCGGTTCGGTCCTTGATCTTCACTCGAATCTTTTTCCAGCTTCCGTCACGGATAACATTGGTCGAGCTGTAGGCAAGCGTGTACTGGATCCGAAGATCGTCTGCGATTTCTGAGTACACGTGAGAAAGGTCGTCGATGCGGCGAGGTGAATACGATCTGCCTCCGGTCTGATCGGCTATGGTCTCGAGCTGTCGTTTGGCCTCTTCGTAGACGCCTTTCTTGTTCCTGCTCCCAGGGATGATCGGTGGAGTTCGACCTCTCAGAATGTCGCCCAGGATGCCGCCTCGAGACTGAGATCGCCCGGCGTCGCGCTCCGTGTTCAGAAATATTGTATAGATGAGAGCGTCGTCTTCACGAATTTCTCGATAGAGCTCCTGGAAGCGTGTGCGGGAGCCATTGTTGTAGTCACCGGTAAGCTGATTGTCCACACCATCCGTGAACACAACCACCGCCTTCCGTCCCTCGATGTTGTGCATGTATTCGCTCACGCTGGTCATCAAGGCGTCATAGAAGGCAGTCCCACCGCCGGAGCGGATTCCATTGATGGACCGCCTTAGCCGCGTCCGGCCATTGGTGAAGTTCTGAATCAGTCGAGTGTAGGAATTGAAGGTGGCGACCGCGATTCGATCATCGGAGCTGATCTCCCGAGTGAAATCGATCGAGGCCCTCTTGATCATACTCATGTGGGAGCGAGTACTCCCACTGACATCGAGGAGGAGCAGAAGATGAAAAGGGGTTTCCAAGGTCTGGAATTTCTCGACCGTCTGCTGAGTTCCATTCTCGTAAACCAGGAAGTCATCCTGAAGCAAGTTGGGAATGCTGCGATTGCTGTGCCGATCGCGGACGGACACATTGAGATAGATCCAGTCGACATTGACGCGCAGCGCGTAGCCGCTTTCGAAAGCAGGCTTATCCGCCCCCGGTTCGGGCTGGGTCGAGGCCACCACGGCTGGGGTATTCGGATCGGCCTCTTCTCCCTCGGGAGCACTTGAGGGTGGGGCAGTAGTTGCCGTTACCTCCTTGGGGACGGAGTCGGATTTGTGTGAGACCTTCGTGGCCGGTGCCGAAGCGTCAGCCATACGGATCGAGGGAGAGCTCAACTGGCAGCGGACGTTCCCCTCGAGACTGTTGGCATAGAAGAGGGGGCCACCTGCCCCGATCTCTCGTTGGATCGATCCTTGTTCCGATGAGACGTCCTGACCCCAGGACGCTTCGCCTCCAGCGCGAATCCAGCCCCTAAGGTTGAGATCGTTTCCCAGAACGCAGTTGATATTTCCGCTGGTGGACTCCAAGCGAACGTCCCCGCCGGGTTGGGAGGTGCTTCGGAAATGAATGTCCCCTCCCTGGCTCAGGAGCGAGGCGGATGCAGTTAGATCTTCGGCAGTGATGAGACCTGTGAGCGTCGAGGCTCGAACCGTGCCTCCGACCCCATAGATCTCAATGGCCGGGTGGGCTCCCCAGACTTGAACACTGATGTCCTGAGGAACCTGAATTTCCAGGTAGGCCGACTCTTTCTGGTGCTTTCGGAAATGGGTCGATATCTGAACGAGATCGTCCTCTCGTCGAATGTCGACGACGACGTGCTCGAGCTTGTTCTCGGGAGCGATCTTACGGACCCTGACGTAGATGTGCTTCTCTTCCCAGCCATTGACCTGAATACGTCCGAAGTCGTTCTGTACTATCAACGTCCCCTTTGGCTGAATGGGTAGACTATGTCTCTCGGTGACGGTTGCACCGCTCGCCCACAGCGCCGAGGACTGGGAAAGAACAATTGTGAGAAGCTTGATGATATTCATTTCGTCTGCTCGATTGTTTGCGGTTCTTAGGACTAGACGCCTTGCTCCTGGATTAGGTTCAGACAGGGAACTCGCCGCAGGCGATCCTGGTCTGATCGATGTTTGAGGAATTTCACCCAGCAGCCAGGGATGCAGTAGAATCGATGTGGAGGCTGATTCGATTTGTGGAGAAGAATCCTACTTATGGGTGCCGTACTTGGGTTGGTACCGTCGGTCCTGGCGCAGTCCGAGGGAGCGCATTACTATCTCTATCTCTCCGACGCCCGAATTGTCACGATCGAGATCACCGATAGCCAGACCGTCATTCTGAACTACATCAACCTCGGAGACACCTTCGACACGGTTCAGCCTCCTTGGCTGGTTTTGGTGGACAGTGAGGGCAACCCCTATCGAGGGCACTTGATCGAAGTAGAGGGCGCGTCCTACGAATCGGGTAGATATAAGCCATTCGATCTCATAAGGCCCAACTCGTTCGCCGGCTACTCCATCTTGGGGAACTTTCGCTTCAAGGCCCCACCGCAGAAAGTCTATCTGAAGATCGGCGGTCGGATCCTGGAGTTCGAGTCCCTTTCAGCGGACGATTTCGAGCTGGTTGCTGCCAGGATAGGGGAACTGGATCTCGGAATAGAAAACAGTAAGGCGGCGCTCATGGGAGCCGGGTTCGAGAGTGGATTCGGGTCCATGTATAGGGCGGGGTCTGCCGAAAGCCGAACGCTCGAAGCATTCTTTCCCGACGAGGAGGTAGTTCCCACCGTCCTTCTTGCCAATCCTGCGCCGCGACTACCCTCTTCCGAAGAAGGCCGTCCCGATCCCGTGCTGGTAGTGATCAGTGTCACTGTGAGTCCCGCTGGGGGGCTCTATGACCTCGAGGTGAAGGAGGGCATCAATGAGGTGCTGGATGAGCTTGCTCTCGAGACGGTGCGCAATTCTTGGGTGTTCTTGCCAGCTCTTTCCAAAAAAAAGGTGGTTGAAAGCCGTCTCACGCTGAACGTCGTATTTCAGCGGTAGGGTGAGTCCGGTCCCCCAGTCGCGCTGGCTCCGTTTCGAAAAAGAAACTCTGCTTGTCGTTAATCACACGGACATCGATAGCTACTGTGTCCGTTGTAGGACGGGCACTCCTGCCCGTCGCTTATCATCGACGGGCAAGAGTGCCCATCCTACGAAGATCACGGCTCTGTCAGATGGCGACTGTTGGGTGATCTCCTACCCAATAAAGTTTCAGCTTAGTCCCGCCCCCAGCCGACGCTGGATTATTCAGGAGGATACTTTAGTTGAGGATGGGGGAGATTGTGAGTCACTGCGTGGGGAAGAGTTGTCCAGCTCTCTCCTCGGAACTTGGCCTGATGTTGCTAGCGGGTCAAGTCGTTCGCGGCTCTGCCGGACTTGAATGTTGACACTTGGTTCATATTCCTCTGCGATGCTCGGTCTCGTTGAAATAGCAGACGATCGCTTCCAGAAGATCCGGGATCGTGGACTTTCTCGCCTGGACGACGACCTGGAGTCCGTATTCCTCTGCCGTCTCAGCCGTGATCGGACCAATCACCGCGCAGCGATGCCCCTTGAGTTCTTTAGGGCTTTTCGCCAGCGAGACGAAATGGCGCACGGTGGAGGAACTGGTGAAGGTAAGCAGATCAAGATCTTGCTTCCGCAGCACCTGGGAGAGTGTTTCACGACTGCCTGTGGGGACGATCGTGTCGTAGACAGGGACTACGTCGACTCGTGCCCCGAGTTCCCGGAGTCGTCGAGGGAGGATGGATCGAGCTCGTGAGGCCCTTGGAATCAGAATCTTGAGACCCAAGGGGGATTGGGGATTCCGATCCAGAAAACTCTCTAGGATGCCTTCTGCCTGGTAGCGTGAGGGGACCAGATCGACGCGCCCGCCGTAGTTTCGGACCCTGTCAGCGGTGGCGGGCCCGATCGCGCAGACCTCAGGGCCCGTTTCAGCTCCATCTAGAACGGAAATTTCCAACTGATGCGCCCGTCCCAGAACGACCTCAACACCGTTAGCGCTGGTGAAAAAGACCCAATCGTAGTCTCTCAGGCTATCCAGGATCGCATCGATTTCCTGCTCTGGCCGCGGCCGGATCTCGATCGTGGGAACCTCCAGGACCGTTGCTCCCTGTGCGGTGAGCAGACGGGTAAAGTCCCCTGCCTGAGAGGGGCTGCGAGTGACAAGAATCGTTCGGCCCTGGAGATTGCTATGCATGATCGTTTGACTCGAGCTCCGCCAGGATGGAGCGTGCGCCCTGCGAGAGCAGATACTCTGCTGCCCTGGAGGCGAGCTCCGGAAGTTCCGCGGTACTACCGTGAGACAGGCTCTGGATAAAACGACCGTCGGAAGGGCTGGCGATGAAGGCCCGGAAAGAAGTGCCGCCGTTCTCCCGACGGGCATGGGCACCCATCGGAACCTGGCATCCTCCACCCATGGCTCGCAAGAAACTTCGTTCGGCCTCGACGCAGTGATAGGTGGGCGGGTGGTTGAGAGGATGGATCAGGTCTCGCAGGGTGGTGTCATCGGTACGGATCTCGATCCCCAATGCGCCCTGTCCGATTGCAGGAACCATCTGGTCGATAGGAAAGACGTATGAAGCCTGGCCCATCAGTCCCAGGCGGCTCAACCCTGCAGCCGCCAGGACGATTGCCCCGAACCCGAGTTTCCTCATTTTTTCGATACGAGTGCCGACATTGCCGCGGATGGGGCGCAACTGCAGGTCGGGACGCAGATGCCGCAGCTGAACCTGGCGACGGAGGGAGCTGGTTCCCACCAGAGCCGCCTCCGGCAGCTGGTCGAGACTGCAGGCTTCGGAGTCGGAAATCAAGGCATCTCTGGCGTCTTCCCGCTTCGGAATCGCCCCCAGGTAGAGCCCTTCTGGTAACTCCCCAGGGAGGTCTTTGAGACTGTGTACGGCCAGGTCAATTCGGGCCTCCAGCAGCGCCTCTTCAATTTCCTTGACGAACATCCGTTTCACGGAATCGTCTCTTCTTGGTTGAGGCTTGGCCTCTTGATCTCCACTGGTTCGGATAGTCTCGATCTGAACTGTCAGTGTGTCCGGGTGATGAGCTTCCAGGAGGTCCCGGACGATCTGGGCCTGGCGCAGAGCGAGGGGGCTTCCGCGTGAGCCCAGCCGTACGTTTCTCATCGGTCTTCGTCCAGACCGAAGACCTTCCTGATCATTTCCAGATTGTGCAGGTGCCGCTGGGGGTCTTGGTCGGGGTGCTTCAGCTCCATGATGAAGGGATGCGCAATTTGGTGGGCAGTCTTCCGCAGAATCTTCTCCATCCGCCCGAGCTCTTCGGGAGCCAGCTGGTGTCGGTTCTTCTCGAGCTCCGCCAAGCAGGTCTCCTCGAGTCGAAGTCGAAGGGCAGCGATCAGGGAACCAGCGCCATTTGAGGAGATCCTGAGCAGGTGCTCCTTGGCCTCCTTCTGCACGATCTGTTCCGCGATCTGTGCCTCACTTTTTCGCTCTTTGAGGTTTGCCTCAAGGACCCATTGAAGGTCGTCGATGTCGTAGAGAAAGACATTCTCGATCTCGTTTACCTTCGGATCGACGTTTCTCGGAACTCCCAGGTCAATGATGAATAGCGGAGCGTACCGGCGATTGCGAATGGCCTGCTGCACCCGGAAAGGGTCGACAATGAAGGATTTCGCCGAGGTAGAAACAAGGACGATATCACATTGAACCAGGTAGCGATCGAGCTCCTCCAGATCAACGGAAAGTCCTCCAACCTGATGTGCCAGCTGCAGAGCCCTCTCACGACTGCGATTGGCAACGTAGATACTCGAGGCCCCAGACTGCAAGAGATTGCGGGCTGCCAGCTGGCTCATCTTGCCTGCTCCCAACAGCAGAACCGACTTGCCAGCGAGATCACCCAAGATCTTCCGCGCGAGTTCTACGGCCACAGAGCTGATGGAAACGGCAGAACTCGATACCTTCGTATCCGTGCGTACCTTTTTTGCTACGTGAAAAGCACGGGGGATGAGATTCGTCAGGCAGCTGCCGATGCTGCCGGCTTGTTGCGCCAAAGAGTAGGCCTGTTTGAATTGGCCCAGAATCTGTGGCTCGCCAATAACCATTGAGTCGAGGCTGCTCGCCACCCGAAAAACGTGAAGGACCGCATCCCGCTGCAGAAGGCTGTAGAGATGTTGCTCCAGAGAGAGAGGTTGCAGTGAGTGGTAGCTGTAGAGAAACTGCTTGATGTCTTCGATGGCATTTCGACCCTCGTCCCCATTGGCAATGATTTCGGTGCGGTTACAGGTGGAAAGAATCAGCGCCTCGGGCAGACCAAAGTCTTGTCTCAGGCGAGACAAGGCGTCAGGAACGGCCTCCTCCGAAAAGACAACTTGCTCTCGGATTTCAACCGGCGCCGTCCTATGGCTTAGCCCTACGAGTACCGGAATCATGTCATGGCTACCAATACGCCAATCTGTTGCTTTCGTTTATGAGCCGCACTTTTGGCTGCAGCTGTTTCCGACACTGCTCACTGCTCACTAGTCAAGCTTCCTTTTGGGACATATGCCCCGTTTCGAAGATGCTAAAAGCTGTGGACACTCCCCAGATAGCTGGCTCCCGCGAATGTCAAAAGGACGGAAATAAATCCTGCCATGCTGATAACAGCAGCGCGCCGACCCCGCCACCCCACCGTCAAGCGAAGGTAGATCAGCAGCAAATAGATCGCCCAGGTGGCTGCCGCAACGACCACAGTTGGATCCCTCTGCCATCCCTGGACCCAATCCTGACGCGCCCAGATGATCCCAACCAGGAGTCCCACCGTCATGAAGCAGAAGCCTGAAATCAGAAACCTGAGGAAGAGGTCATCGAGCTTTCCCAGCGAAGGCAGCTGGTAGTAGAAGGTCTTCGGTTTCTTGCTTTTCAGCTCTCGCTCCTGGAACAGGTAGAGAAGGGCGGCGATGAACGTGACCACGAACATGGCGTATGCCAGAAACAGAAAGATAGTGTGGAAGTAGATCCAGGAGCTGTTCAACACCGCTGGAGCGGGAGAGGACTCGAGATAGGTGGTCCCCAACATGAGTGCCGCTACTACCGGAAGCAGAAAGGGTCCCAGTGCCGTAACCCGGTAGCGTAGGTATGAGATCAGAAAGCAAAGTGAGACGGTCCACGCAAAAAATGCCAGGGATTCGCGCAAATTGGTGAGAGGGAAATGGGCCCCTTCAATTCCCTGATAGACCAGGAATCCTGTGTGCAGAAGGAATCCTGTGCCGACCGAGGCAACCGCCACCTTCAAGAACATGTCTTTCCTGGAGACTACGGCCACCACGCTGTGGAACAGCCCGAGAAGGTAGAGCCCGAAGGCTGCGTTAAGGAGAAACCCGCTCACTGCTCGGTATTATAGCACCCGAAATGCTGTGATAAGATGGGCATTGTGGAGTTCAGCCAAGTCGATCCTGCCTGGCTCGTTATCAATCTAGTCGTGCTTCTGTTTTCTTTGAGTGTTCACGAGTCCGCCCACGCCTGGGCAGCCAATCGTTTGGGTGATCCCACGGCCCGAGATCTGGGCCGTATTACCTTGAATCCGATTGTCCATATGGATCTCATCGGGACCGTCCTTTTTCCGCTCTTGGGATTATTGGGTGGGGGTGTGGTGTTCGGGTGGGCCAAGCCAGTCCCGGTGAATCCCAACAACCTCCGGAGGGCCAACCGGGACCACGCTCTGGTTGCCGCCGCCGGGCCGGCCAGCAACGTCTTGGCGGCAGTTGGATTTCTACTCGCTTCGAAGCTCCTGGGGACGTTGTTTCCTGCCCAGATTGCGGCGCAGCAAGCCGTTGTCTTTCCCCTCTTTCTGCTTTTCAGGGTCGGATTGATGCTCAACGTGATTTTGGCGATATTCAATCTCTTCCCTATCCCGCCCCTGGATGGGAGCTGGATCCTCTCCCGGTTGTTTCCCGGCCAGGTCGGATCGTTTATCGAGCGTGCTCGTCCTTATGGTTTTCTCTTGTTGATTCTCTTGATCTGGTCCGGCGTGTTCTCGTCGGTGATCGGACCGATTCTTGTCTTTGTGCAGGGTCTAGCTTGAGCGATTTTTTTTGAGGCTTCCAATACCAAGATGAAGAGCCGTGTTTTTAGTGGCATGCGTCCCACCGGTCGACTCCACCTGGGACATCTCGTCGGGGCTTTGGAGAACTGGGTGAAGATGCAGGAGGAGTATGAGTGCATCTACGGCATCGTCGACTGGCATGCCCTTACCTCGGAATATGAGAGTGTAGGCTCGATCCAGGAAAACGTCCTCGAGATTGCCATCGATTATTTGACCGCAGGGCTGGATCCAGAGAGATCGACGCTGATGCTACAGTCTCTCGTCCCAGAGCATGCGGAACTGCATCTGTTGCTCTCGATGATCGTTCCCATCCCCTGGCTACAACGCGTGCCCACCTACAAAGAGCAGATCCAGCAGCTTAGCCACAAAGACCTTTCAACCTACGGTTTCCTGGGCTATCCGCTGCTCCAGGCAGCTGACATTCTCGTCTACAAGGCGGGAACCGTTCCGGTCGGAGAAGACCAGGTGTCACACCTGGAGTTGTCCCGTGAGGTGGCGCGGCGATTCAACCGCCTCTACGGCGAGGTCTTCCCAGAGCCAGAGGCCAAACTGACTCGGTCCCCGAGACTGCCCGGTACGGACGGGCGCAAGATGAGCAAGAGCTATCGGAATGAGATCCAGCTTTCGGAGGACCCCTCGGCGATTCGCCAGAAGGTCCTGACCATGGTTACGGATCCAGCGCGAGTACGTCGCACCGACCCGGGTAATCCTGATATTTGTCCGGTGTTCGAACACCATAAGCAGTTTGCGGATGTGCAGGGACAGGAGTGGGTCTCACACGGCTGCCGCACCGCTGAGATCGGTTGTGTTGACTGCAAGAAGAGACTTCTCGAACATATGCTGCCAGTGGTCGAACCTCTTCATGAAAAGCGAGTTGAACTGGAAAAGGATCTAGATGGCGTCAAGGAGATCCTGATCCAGGGAAGCCGAAAGGCCCGAGTTATGGCTCAGGAAACCATGCAAGAGGTACGTCAGGCTATGAAGCTAGAGTACTCTTAATTCGAACAATTCGTCTGAACGTCTGAACGTCGCACGTTGCTGAGGAAGACATCTCTTGATGCAAGAGCAAAATAGTGCTGTGCAAGGGGCTGAAAATCTGCAGCCGGGAGATGAGGCCTATAAGGTCCAACTCGAGATCTTCGAGGGGCCCCTGGACCTTTTGCTTCACCTGATTCGGCAGCAGGAACTCGACATCTACAATATTCCGGTCGCCTCCATCACGCAGCAGTATCTGGACTACATTCAGACGATGAGGCAGTTGAACATCACGGTGGCCGGTGAGTTTCTGGTGATGGCCTCGACTCTGATCTACATCAAATCGCGTATGCTTCTCCCCTTGGAACCCGACTCAACAGAGGACGATTACGAGGGGGATCCGCGTCTGGAACTGGTGGAGCAGCTCATCGAATATGAGAAGTACAAGCAGGCCGCCCATCTGCTGCATGAAAAAGAAAGCATGGAATTGTCGGTATGGACCCGCGGAGATCAGGAGTTCGAGCTCGATGAGAAGGAAGCAGTATCGGTAGGGTTGTTCGACGTCATCAAGGCGTTCCACCAGATAATTCAGCGCTATCAGGATCAGATTGTCTGGGAGATAGAACGAGATCCTGTCACGCTGGAGGAAAAGCTCGACGAGATCAGGCGGCTGCTCAGAGCTCGACGTCGGTTCCTGTTTTCGATTTTCTTCGAACGCAAGCTGTCACGAATCCATCTGGGGGTCACACTGATGGCGCTATTGGAGTTGGTTCGCCTGGGAGAGGTTCGTCTTTTCCAAAAGGGGATTTTCGAGGACATCCGAATCGTCGCATGCTGAAGGACCTCATGGGCAGCCAGATTCTGGCTATTCTCTTCGTCGCACAGGATCCAGTGTCGGCGGCTCAGTTGGGCGAGATCTACCCTGAGGTCTTCAAGGAAGAGCTGGCAGAGGTCTTGGTGGGCCTTGTTCGGGACTTCAATTCAGTACAAGATTCGGTTGAGATTCGAGAAGTGGCCGGCGGCTATAGGGTCACAACCCGGCCCAAACATCACGAGATCATCCGGACTTATCTGAGAACGAAACCCTCCTCCAAGCTCTCCCTGACCGCCCTGGAGACGCTCGCCGTCATCGCTTACAGGCAGCCCATCACCCTACCCGAGATTGCTGAGATCCGAGGTGTGAGAGGAGCGTCACCTGTCCGGACGCTTCTGGAAAAAAAGCTGATCGAGACGAGGGGCCGTAAGAAGACTGTAGGACGTCCGATCATGTACGGCGTAACCAAAGATTTTCTCGTCCACTTCGGTCTCAAAGATCTCTCCGACCTGCCGACACTGGACGAATTTGAGGAAGTCCTTTCCCAGGCGTCCTCTGAGACCCACCTGGTCGATGCAGCCGAGTCATGAAACAGCGCCTCCAGAAAATCCTTGCCCATGCCGGCGTTGCTTCTCGCCGCAAGTGCGAGGAGCTGATTTTACAAGGCCGGATAACGGTTAACAACGTGACGATAGTCCGCTTGGGTTCTCAATCAGACCCCGCCATCGATGAGATCTGTTTCGATGGAAATCCGATTCGGACAGAACGCCTAGAGTACTACCTCTTCAACAAACCAAGAGGGGTGCTGAGCGCGGTTTCAGATCCCCTGCGGAGGCCAGTAGTCACCCAGTTCGTGCGCTCATCCAGTCGTCTCTACCCGGCTGGCCGTCTCGACTTTCAGAGCGAAGGACTGATCGTGCTGACCAATGATGGAGAGTTGACACGCCGCCTTACTCAGGCCGGTAAACTCCCGAAGATTTATCAGGTGAAAGTACAGGGACAGCCCTCGCAAGATAAGCTTGAAAGGTTGTCAGCCGGTATTCGAGTCGAAGGCGCTCGGCTCGCTGCCCAGAAAGTCAGGCTGTTGGACCGAGCTCCCAATCCCTGGTACGAGGTGACCCTGGAGCAGGGTCGGAATCGGCAGATTCGCATCATGTTTGAACGGATTGGGCATCCGGTGCGGAGACTTCGGAGAATCGCAGTCGGACCCCTTCGTCTGGGCGATCTACCTCGGGGAGCTTATCGAGAATTGACCCCTCAAGAGGTGGAGCTCTTGCGCACATAGACGAGAAAGCCCCGGATGTTTACTGGAATTGTGCGGGAAGTTGGAAAGATCCTGCAGAAGCAGTTGTCAGATGAGGGTGCCGTGTTTCGGCTAGGCTGCAGCCCAGAACTCTACGGCGAACTCGAGGTTGGACACAGCGTCAGTATTGATGGCGTTTGTCTAACCGTCTCCCATAAGTCCTGCGGTGCCTTCGAGGTCGAGGCTACACCCGAAACCCTTCGTCTGACCAATCTCGGTGGCCGCGAGTCCGGTGATCAATCCAATCTCGAACCGGCGGCGAAGTGGTCTGATTTTATAGGTGGACACCTGGTCCAGGGACACGCGGATGGGACCGGAAGAGTGGCTTGCCGGAACCCTGAGGGCAACTCCTGGATCTTTGAAATCGAGGCGCCCCTGAATATCCTCGAACACTGTGTGCTCAAGGGAAGCGTTGCCGTCAATGGCGTGAGTCTGACGCTGTCGGGATTGAATTCAAACTCCTTTGAAGTCACAATCATCCCCCACACCTTCCAGGTGACCAACTTTCGACTTCTCGAAGTCGGTGGCCTGGTTAATTTGGAAGCCGATCTGATCAGCAAGTATGTGGAACAACATGTCGACCGTCTTACTCGGAATTCTGCTCAACGCGATCCCATTGGCGAGCACAGTCCGGGGAAATAGCTTCTCGTTCGGTGCTCACACGGTTCTGGTGTACGGATCGGATTCGGGTGAGCACGAGAGCCAGCTCGTAGTCCGGCTGGCACGATACCACCCGGATGTTTTCATGGAGTGGGAATCAAAGGTCAATCAGGGCACCGTACACCTTTTCCAGGAAGCGGTCGGGAACGGCCGAAACTTCACCTTGAGCCGTCTTTTCGATGCTGGGGTCGACATCGAGTCCAAGGATGAAATGACCGTTTGGATCTCCAAATGGATGTACGATGAACTTACCAATGAGGGGTCCGTCAAGATCAAGTCCAACCGTTTACCCCTGACCATGAGGGTTGAGGGGAAAGGTGTCCACACCCTTGCCATCAACCGAAGCCCACAAGAGATGCCGGTGCTGCGCCTGAAAGACAACAGGGGAGGCGCCTGGGCCTTTCACGAAGACCGCGATAATCCCGTTCTGATGGAATATGTCCTGCGTCATTATCGTCTCTACTTGAAGTCCGTCTCCACCTCGAGAAACAGCCTCCGCTGGATCCGTAAGTTGCCACCGGTGAAGTAAGCAAGGTTGCGAGACAGTTCTATGAACCTGCAACCCAACCAAAACAGGAGGATTCGTTCGTCATGAGTTTAGATCGAATCGAGGACGCAATTGAGGACATTGCTGAAGGAAAGATAGTCATCGTCGTGGACGAGGAGGACCGGGAGAACGAAGGAGATCTCACGATGGCTGCGGAGAAGGTTACTCCGGAGGCGATCAACTTCATGGCGACGCATGGGCGTGGGCTGATCTGTATGCCCATGACCGAGGAGCGCCTGGACGAAATACAGGTCCCGCTCATGGTCGTCGATAACAGGTCCGTTCATGGTACTGCGTTCTGTATCAGCATCGAGGCTCGCCACAACGTATCCACCGGTATTTCTGCCGCCGACCGTGCCACTACCATCCTGGCCGCGATCGATTCCCGGACCAAGCCGGAGGACCTGATTCAACCCGGCCACATCTTTCCACTGCGGGCTCGGCCTGGTGGTGTGCTGGAACGAGCGGGACAGACGGAGGCGGCGGTTGATCTGGCCCGCATCGCCGGTTTGGACCCCGCGGGTGTTATCTGCGAAATAATGAACGAAGATGGAACCATGGCCAGACTCCCTGACCTGACGCGTTTTGCGGCAAAGCATAATGTTCGCGTCATCTCAGTAGTTGATCTCATCAGGTTCCGCCTGCGCACCGAGAGATTTGTTCGAAGGATCGAAAGCGTCTCCTTTGAGAGCGAATTCGGCGACTTCCAATTGCATTTGTTCGAAAGCGATTTGGATGGTAATAAGCACCTCGCCCTCGTCAAGGGTGATCTGGAGGGTGATGAGCCGCCTTTGGTTCGAGTGCATACCGAATCCGTATTGAGCGATGTTTTCCTGACCCCTGCCGAGGATACCGGCAGGGAACTCAGGCGCTCACTGGAGATCATCGATGAGGAAGGGCGCGGGGTATTGGTCTATCTTCGCCTGAAGGAGAAGGAAGCGCGATTGTTGGACGAGGTGCGTCGACACCAGAAGAAGGTCAAAGGCGAACACACAAGTGCCCAGGCGGTCAGCTTTAAAGACTATGGTATCGGCTGCCAGATTCTGGCAGATCTAGGACTCAACCAGATTCGCGTGCTCACGAATCATCCCAAGAAGATCGTGGGGCTGGAAGGCTTCGGCCTGAACATAGCGGAGCAGATCCCTATCGATCTAAAGCCCAGTGTAGTTGATTGAGTAAGCGGAAACTTCAGGAGTCTGGACAGAGTGGCTAGACTGGTAGTAGCACGGGCACTCCTGCCCGTCGGCAATGTAGACGGGCAGGAGTGCCCGTGCTACTACACAACGGACGCGCTGCCATCGATGTTCTACTAGTCCTCGTTCTTTTTCTTGGCCAGATATCCCCTGCGGTGCACCACTTTGAGCTTATCCGGTTTGCCGTCGCCGTTGACATCGGCATCCACCTCAACCTTGATCTTTCGCAGTTTGCCGTCCCTCTTGGTGTTGGTGGACACGTACCCCAGAGAGTACTGATTTCTCAGCAGATGGGAGATCGTCTCGAAAATTGAACGAAACTGGGTCGTGAAGCGGGGAAAGAAGGCTTCGCCTCCTGTATATTTTGCAATCTCCTTGAGCACCACGTCTGCCTGGTAGAAATCCATTCGGGTGGAGGCGCTCAAGCGATGTTCGTACCGAAGGCGCAGGTTCTGGCCGATGCTAACGGGATAGATGACCGCATTGGTCCGTTTCACCTTCCGAAGGGCTTCGTCCATGTTCTTCTTGCTGAGGGTATCTAATCCGGTTGAGATCAAGACGATTGCCGTTTTGCCCTCTATTTCCTCTATGCGATCCAAGGTATCGTAAAGAGTGTCGTAGAGGCAGCTTTCTCGGAAACCGGGAGAATTCAAGCGGCGCAAGGCATTGAAGACCTTGGATTTGTCCTGCGTGAAGTCAACCAGAATTTCAGGTCGGATGTCGTAGGTGACCACAGCAATCCAATCTTCCGCGCGCATGTTCTGGGCGAAGATCTGGGATCCCATCCAGGCTTCGTAGAGCATCTCCCAGGGCAAGACGCTGCTGAACTCCGTGATCAGGACGGCAGTCATGGGTCCCTCGATTGGAGTAAAGTGCGTCATTTCCTGCTGCACCTTGTCTTCGTAGACTTTAAAGTTTCGCTTCTCCAGTCCCTGTATGAGATTGCCCTTCTTAGTTCTCACCGTGACGTCGACTCGAATCTGTTCGACCGTCACCGTCAGGGCGGCGCGTCCCTGGGGCCGCTCCTTGTCTTCCTCAATCTTTTTCTTGTCCTTGTTGTCCTTGGCCGGTGATCCGGCCGATAGGCCGGGGGCGGTCAACCACAGAAAAAGCGCTCCGGATACCATCAGTCCGATCGTTCTATCCATGGTGTTTCGACTCCTCGAAAGGACCAAGAGTGTGTCAGGCTGGGACCTGGCTTCAGGCAGACACCTATAGCATAACCAACAGTCGAGGCCGTTAACAAGTTAGTGATGACGGTATGGTAATATTGCGAACCGTGACTCCGGAAGGCAAAGAGGGCCGTCTGATCGAATTTCTGGGACAGTATCGTGACGTCATCGTGGCGTTTAGCGGTGGTGTTGACAGCTCCTACCTTGCCTTCATGGCCCATCGAGTCCTAGGCAGCAGCGCCAGGTCGGTCACTGCCATTTCTCCCTCGGTGTCCAAGCTACAGCGTGAGCTGGCGCTGGGTTTTGCCTCCACCTACGAGATCA
The DNA here is from genome assembly GCA_963579905.1 of Acidobacteria bacterium UBA6911. GTDB lineage: Bacteria > Acidobacteriota > UBA6911 > RPQK01 > JAJDTT01 > CAUZIZ01. The sequence goes on from CAUZIZ010000032.1 coordinate 23,324, forward strand.
ACCACCAGGTGATCTCGACGCAAGAGATGGAGAATCCGGACTACGCCAGTAATCCTGCCAATCGCTGTTATTTCTGCAAGAGTGAACTCTATGTGCACCTGGAGCGGCTGGCCAGAGAATGGGAAGTAGAGGCCATCTTCGATGGCAGCAATCAGGACGATGTAGGCGACTATCGCCCCGGTCGTAAGGCCTCTCAGGAGTTCTCGGTAATCAGTCCGTTCATCGAGGTGGGTCTGACCAAGGACGAGATTCGCCGCCAATCAAAAAAGTGGGGCCTTCCCAGCTGGGACCAGCCAGCCATGCCCTGCCTGTCCTCGCGTTTTCCCTATGGGGTCGCCATCACTGAGCAGAGCCTGCGACAGGTGGACGATGCCGAGGCCTTTCTGCGAGGCCTGGGGCTTCGAAATTTCCGAGTTCGACACCACGACAATCTGGCACGGATAGAGGTGGATATCTCGGAACAGGAAAAGATCCTGGACCGGGAGTGCTTCGCCTCCATCAACCAGCGGCTGAGAGACCTCGGATACCAGTTCGTCACGCTCGACCTACAGGGCTTTCGCTCCGGCTCATTGAATGTAGGTGTGCAGCTGGAAATAGACGCCAAGCCTCAAATTTCAGATACCCCCTAGACCACAATTGGGATTCAGAAAGAGCTACGTTTGCGGCACCACCACCATCCCCTTGATGTACAAGACGGTGGGCGAGGTGCTAGGAGAAGCTGTCCTCAAATGGGGTGACCTCGAGGCCGTGGTTGTCCGACATCAGCAGATCCGTTGGAGTTTTCGGGAGCTTGCCGACGCGGTCGATTGCTTCGCCTCGGGTTTGCTGGAGCTGGGCCTCCAACCCGGCGATCGGGTGGGGATCTGGTCACCCAACAACATTGAATAGATCGTCACCCAGTTCGCGACCGCCAAGGCGGGGTTGATCCTGGTGAACGTCAATCCCGCCTATCGTCTGTCGGAACTCGAATACGCTTTGAACAAGGTGGGCTGTAAGGCCCTGATCCTGGCGCAACGTTTCAAGAGCAGTGATTACGTCGCAATGATCCGGGAGCTCCGGAGCTGGATCATTCCTCTCCGTCTCAGCTGAAGTCAAAGAAGCTTCCTCAACTCGAATCGGTGAGTCACCTTGGTGCAGAGCCGATTCCTGGATTTCATCGGTTTCAGGATGTGGGAGAACTCGCCGGGGAGGCGAGCTGAGATCGAGCGCCTGGAGCAGGTGCTGCAGCCGGACGATCCTATCAACATCCAGTTCACCAGTGGGACCACTGGGTTTTCCAAGGGTGCTACGCTGACGCACTGCAACATCGTCAATAACGGCTTTTTCGTGGGTGAGGGCATGAAGTTGACTCATCGGGATCGACTCTGCCTTCCAGTGCCCCCTATACCACTGTTTCGGGATGGTCCTGGGAGTCCTGGCCTGCTTCACGCACGGTGCTACCGTCGTCTTTCCGGATGAAGGCTTCGGTCCCGTGACGGTCCTGGAAGCCGTCGAGTCCGAACGGTGCACGGCTCTCCATGGGGTTCCGACCATGTTCATTGCCGAGCTCGGCCATCCTGATTTCGACAGCTATCAGCTGAGTCAGCTTCGGACCGGGATCATGGGCGGAGCTCCCTGTCCTATCGAAGTGATGAAGCGCCTTGTCAGTCAGATGAACATGAGAGAGGTGACCATCTGCTACGGCATGACCGAAACCAGTCCCGTGAGTTCCCAGAGCCACGTGGATGATCCACTGGAAAAACGAGTTTTCACCGTAGGACGCGTCCATCCACACGTTCAGGTCAAGATCGTAGATGAGCAAGGTCGGGTGGTTCCCAGAGGACACCCCGGGGAGCTCCTCACACGAGGTTACGCGTGATGCGGGGCTACTGGAACGATGAGGAGAGAACCTCTGAGGCCATTGATGCCGCCGGCTGGATGCACACCGGCGACCTCGCGGTCCTCGACGAAGAGGGCTACTGCGAGATCGTAGGCCGCTTGAAGGACATGATCATTCGCGGCGGTGAGAACATCTATGCGCGCGAGCTGGAAGAGTTCCTCTACCGACATCCCAAGATTCAGGACGCCCAGGTTTTCGGTGTTACGGATGCCAAGTACGGTGAGGAAGTATGTGCCTGGATTCGGCTCAAAGAGGGAGAAGACTCCACTTCCGAGGAAATCCGGTCTTTCTGTAAGGGACAGATCTCTCATTACAAGGTCCCTCGCTACATCAAGTTTGTCGCTGACTATCCCATGACTGTCACGGGCAAAGTCCAGAAGTTCGTGATGCGGGAGCTGATGGAGAAGGAACTAAGCTGAAACTTCAAGAATACGTCGCACGTCTCCTGTCCTCGGACGGTGCCGCTAACGGGTGAACTACCAGCGTTACGAAGCCAAGTCCGTCAGAGCCGGGAACGACTTGAGCCGTTAGCAACATGAGGCCAGGTTTCGAGGAGAGAGCTGGACAACAGCTGGATCCCCGAAAAACCCGACCAAAGTTTCTATCTCGAGGGGGGCCAGCGCTTCCGGGCGTGCAATCCCAGAACGTTCGTAGGACTCATTCCTTTGACTCATCTGGGTCAGTCCTAATAAAAAACACGTGCTCATTGGTGTCGAGACCGCTGTAGATGATGCTGTATTCGATCATCAATTCGTTCGGGACATTGTCGTTGTATTTATTGACGATGCAGTTGTGACTGTATCCATCGGGATGTCTGGTATCACCGCTGACAACAATTCCGCTCTGCCACACTTCACCGTTGTCAGATTGATAGAGAACAAAGCGCCCTCTGCCTTCCCCAAGCGATCCCGACCTTCCGTGTAGATAGTACTTGCCCCCAAGATAGGCTAGCTCGGGATCGCGAATCTTCTTGTCCACATAGGCCTGGCTCTGCACACCCCAGGTGTGGCCTTCGTCCTCGCTGATGCAGTAGTAGAAATGGTATTCGTCCTGGGTGGTGTAGGGACCTGCCAGCAGGCGGTCGTTCTCCATGATCGTCATTGCGCCGTACCATTTGTCGTTGTCCAGCGTCAGCCTACTCCTCTGTTGCCAGGTACGTCCGTCATCCCTGCTGACGTACAGAAAATTGGGGCCGGAATTGCTATCGATCAGCAGGTAGTTGGTATCTCCTGACACCGCTACTGCACAGGGATAGCCCACGAAATCGCCATCGAGAGGTTCGTAATCGCTCCAGCTGGAACCCTGCTCACTGCTTCTCATGATGCCGCTCCGGTCCCTGATCCCGTTTCTGAAATGTGTCACAAACACCACGGCGGTCCCGTTCTCCGTGACCAGACCTTCTTCAATCCATGCGGGTCGGCGCAGATCTGTCGTATAGGCCTTATAGGAGTACTGGAACTGGTTGTATCTCTCCCAGGTCCTGCCGCCATCCCTGCTGAGGGCGTGCTCGCTCCAGCCATCGATAGTGTGGTCGCTCGTGTTGGCGTAGAACGCCGCAATGTCTCCGTTCGGGTATTCCATGCACACAGGGCCTCCGTGCGTGCACCTCCCGGGAGCATCGTTTTCGAGATCGGAAATCAGGCTGCCAAAGACATTATTTCCCAGCTTGGTCGAAGGGTTGCGATCGTAGATCAGGGCGCCATCGATTCTTTCAGATTGTATGGACTCCTTCTCCGGGGTGGGAGACATGGCTACCGTTGCCAGAAAGCCGTCGTGCCGGCGTTGCACCAGGGCCACCGGGACGACGCTACCTCCCTCGCAGTCCAGGCTGAAGGATCCCTGATAGGGCAACGGAAGGTCTGTAATCAACTCATCCAGGAACTGGGAAATCTGCTTTCCCGGTCCCAGCGAGATGTCGGCTATTCTGGCCATTTCACCGCTGCCGGTGTATGCCGTCAGTTGACAAGCGGCACTGCTGAAGCCGGAGTTGGCAACGCTGACTCCCGTGTTCACCCCTCCCGAGACCTCACCTACGCCAGCCCACCAGCCGACTCCTGCCACTGGGAGGACTCCTACCTCGGGTATGCCCTGAAGGCGAAGGAATGCAGTTGCCAGCACCCGCCTGTTCGACGTGACCCTGACCGAACCAACGGTAGCGGAGACATTCTCCCCTGCCAGGAATACTTCCTCGGTGGCGTTGACCCCGACCGTAAGATCCTGGGTTTCCTGACTCGCTCCATTCTGATCGGAGAAGGCAACTCTCACACGCGCTGCCGCGCTGCCGTTGTTCCAGATGAGGATCCGGGTGGTGTTCTGGGAATTACCCCGAACGGTCTGGGGGAAATACGCCTTAGTAAACCCCTGGGAGCTGCCCATCGCGACTGTGGTAAAGGCCCCATCACTGCTCTGCCGCAGGGCCAGGGGAGCGATATTTCCCCCTTTACACTTCAGGCTGAAGCATCCTTGAAATGGAGTTGGAAAATTGGGGATGAACTCGTCCAGGAATCCAGCGATCTGCTCACCAGGTCCCAGCGGGATTTCGGCCTCGCCTGCGACTTGCCCATTCGCCAGATAGGCCATCAACACACAAGTCGAAGCTACCGTGTCGGGATTGGCTGCAGCTAGCCCTGTCTTCCCAGTTCCCGACACCTCTCCCACCCCACCCCACCCCAGTCACTGGCCATCTTGACCGGCAGCACCCCGACGTCCGGGAGTCCTATGAGACGGAAGAAAGCCGTCACCTGAACGTCTTGGTTCGACGTCACCTTGACCCAGCCCACTGTCAAGGCGATGGCCGACCCTCCCAGGATGATTTCTTCTGTTGCCTCTGGCCCAAGATCCCGCGTCTGAGTCTCCTGTCTGGTCCCGGACTGATTGAAGAACTCAATGATGACGTTAGCCGGTGTCGTGCTGGTATTCCAGACGAGGATCCTCGTCGTGTTCCGGGAATTGCCTCGGATGGCCTGGGGCAGGTACACCTCGGTTGCCGCTGCTGCGGAGTCGAGGGCGACCAGGCACAGAACAAGGGAAAGACCCAGTGTGATCCTTTGCTGAGAGTGTCCTTCCTTGCGCATGGATGTCGGTGCTCGACGAAGGCCTTGCCAACAGTAGCCATTGTACGAAGTATCAAGACCTGAACCGACTGTGTCACGGCTGGTGAGGTCGATATTGGCACGCTGGGTCTTGTCGGAATGACTGCCCTTCCTGGATCGAACCGTCTCTGGCCCGTCAGAAGGAGCGGCCGAAGATGGTGTGAAGATGAGATGCCGAAATGCCAAGTTGTTTTTGCGAAGACCCTAAGATTCCGGGGAGTTCTTTGTCGGAGGCGGACGGGCATCGCTGATTCGTGGGACCCTGAAACACAGGAAGGCGTCGGATTAGAAAATGAGGTTCAGATTTCAGTATCCATCCGTATTCGTGCTGTTCCTGGTCGCTTGCGCGTCAGGGCCAGAGTCCAAGACTGAAACCGAGGGAAACAGGGACAGGTCAGCGCCGTTTCAGCTCTGGGAAAAGCATGGTGTCGTCCTGAAGCCCGGTTTTGCTGGGACGCGTTCGAGCAAGCTGCTCTCGGCTCCCTGCGTGATAAAGCTCCGGAATGGTCGCTTGCGCATGTACTTCTGGACCCGCGAAGGGGTTGGGGATGCCCGGAGTCCGGAGGGAAAACGCTTGATGAACTACATCTACGCTGCTGAAGCTGCCCCGCAGGATCCTCGAGACTGGACGTTGGTCGGTCGGCAACCGATGCTTTGCCCCTCCACATCGGAGAATCTTCGCGACCGGGGCTCCAGTTTTCCTTGGGTGCTGCCAAGGGAGGACGGTCCCTGGTTGATGTACTACGTGGTTTGGGGATCCTGGGCAGCTCCGAACGAGCTCTCCAACCGTAGCTCCCTGGCGCTGAGCCATGATGAAGGGATCACTTAGGAGATCAACAGGGAGCCGCTCCTACCCCTGGGCAAGCCCGGGGACTACGACGCCGGCTTGACGGGCTCGGTGTGTGTGCTGCGGACCGCTCCTACCGAATATCGAATGTGGTATACGGCAGGGGAGCGATACGTCAAATTCGGAGAGGTAAGCCGTGGGATCGTTCACGTCGGCTATGGGACCTCCGAGGACGGCATTGATTGGCGGAAGAGCGAGCAGACGGCCCTCTCGCCTCGTCTCGACACCGTGCAGCCCTTTGAAGCAGTCGTTTCGAAGCCGTCCGTTATCCTGGTCGGCAAGACCTATCATATGTGGTTCAGCGTCTACAGCATGGCGCTCGAGGCAGATTCCGCCGGGCGAGGGGGTTACCGCCTCGCCTATGCGAGGTTTCGGGATGGGTTGAGCTGGGAACGGTTTGAAAACCGAGAGATTCTGCTGCTGTCCCCGGATGGTTTCGATTCGCGGACCCAGTCCTATCCCAACCCCATAAAGATGGAAGACGAGCTCTGGATGTTCTATGTAGGGAACGACTTCGGGTCAACGGGAATTGGGCTGGCGACGCTGAAGAAGTCGGATCTACGCTAGCCGATCACCGGCCTGCTCGCCGACGCGATTATTCTGTAGCCGAGGCCGTTACAGTGAGAACTGCGACCAGTTAGCGCGACTCGTAGGTCAGTCCAGCCCCCAGGAAGCGCTTGCCCCATTCGAGAAAGAAACTTCCGGCTACTGGGGATTTGTGCGTCACTGCGTGGGGAAGAGTTGTCCGGCTCTCTCCTCGGAACCTGGGCTCATTTTTCTAACGGCTCGATTGCTAACGGGTCGAGTCGTTCGCGGCTCTGTCGGACTTGGCTTCGTAACGCTGGTAGTCCACCCGTTGGCGGCACCTTCGGAGGACAGGAGACGTGCGACGTTCAGACGTGCGACGTATACTTGACAGAGCCCTTAGGCGCGAGTGTTCTGCTCAGTAGCCTGGATCAGGGCGCGAATGTAGCCGAAGGCGAACAACCTTCCCAGCATGGTGTAGCCGGGTTCGCCTTCTTCTTCCCCTTCGAGTTGAGGTACGTGGTCCGGTCTGATGGGAACGTCCAACCCGGCTTCGCGATAGGCTCGCATGGTCGCGAGCATGTCCGTGGGACCGTTGTCGTGGAAGGTCTCTACGAAGGATTCGGCCGTGCCTCGCAAATCCCGAAAGTGCACGTATCGGATGCCGGGTCCCAGACGCCCTATAGCGTTTTCTAGATCGACACCCATGGCGGAAAAGGTGCCCTGGCAGAAGCAGATCCCGTTGTGAGCGCTTGGAACCAGATTCAGCTGCCGTTCGAAGCTCTCCACCGAACCCATGATCCGGGCTTTTCCCTGGAAATCGCTCAAGGGTGGGTCGTCAGGGTGCAGCGCCAGATCGACTCCGTTCTCCTCAGCCAGCGGGACCAGTTCCTTGAGCATGTTTTTCAGATTGTTCCACAGAGCGTCTGAATCAATCGTCTGTTCCGGTATGATCTTTGTGGTTTCGCTCAGGGAAACGGCAGATTCGACTTGATCCAGGTCGAATCCGGTGACCAGGGCGCCGCCCCGTTCTCGGAGGTCCAATCGGGTGCGCACCCAGTCCGTTCCGGGCATGAAGTTGTAACAGAGGATAGGGACTTTGGCTCGACCCATATGTCGGATCAGTTGCTTCAGCGCTGCCATTTCCTGCCCGTCGTGATCTGCTCCGAGTTTGATCCTCTCGATCGGCAGGTGGCCCTCGACGACAGAAAGCCTCAGCCCCTGGGATCCAGCTGTCTCCTTTACGCGCACAAGGTCGTCCAGTCGGGGTCCGGGATATCGGGTGACGATATCGGTGACACCGCACTGGGAGGCCAGCCGGAGGTTGGCGGTAGATAGTGGTGAAAGTACCGAAGTCAAGCGCATGGAAGGTGTCGATGTTAAAGAAGCCCAGGAGGGAAGGCAATGCTGCTTTTACCGTTTGCAGCGGTCGGAGCGACGAAGTACATTGAGTATAGGTCGAGGCTAGGAGCCTGTGCGGTAGAAACGGATCTACTGCGGAAATAATAGAATCGGTCCATATTTCCCCGATTTTTCGACGAATAGAACAACTACGCGCCTCGAAATCGAGAAAATCTGGCCTCGATTCCCCGCTTTCTCGCTACGATCATTTCTGCCGCGCAGACTCCTAGAACGTTCTAGCCCCCGGCGACAGGAGGAGAAATGAGTATTGGCAACGTGAGGATAGCGAGTGTCCTGATCCTGGTTCTTTGCGGAGGTTGGGTCCAACTCGGTGCAGGTGCGTCTTCGCACAAGGGCTCCACTTCCGTCGTAGTGGTCAGAGAAAACGGTCAGCCACCGAGCGATGCCGTGACCCTTTTTGACGGCAGCAACGCCTCCGGGTTCACACAACTGGACGGAACCCCGGCCGGCTGGATCGTTGAAGACGGAGTGCTGATCACCGGCGAGCAGGACATCGTCAGCAAATACCGTTTCTCGGATGCCCAATTTCACGTCGAGTTCAACCTACCCGCGGACGACCCGAAACATGGAAACAGTGGACTCTACTTCCATCATCTCTACGAGCTGCAGATTCTGGATTCCCACAACCCCAATCAATTCGCGCCCAACCAGCAGTGTGCCTCTTTCTTTTCAACCTACGCTCCCCTGGTGAATGCCACCCGACCGCCGGGAGAGTGGCAGACCTACGACATCATTTTTCACGGAGCGAGGCTCGACGCCTCGGGAAAGGTGAGGAAGCCGGCCCGCTTCACCGTCTTCCACAACGGCGTCCTGGTCCAGTACGAACGTGAGCTGTCGGAGGGCACGGGTCAGGGCAGGAAGAACCCCATGGTTTTGGAGGGTCCTGTCAAGCTGCAAGCCCACGGCAGCCCCGTCCGTTTTCGAAATATCTGGGCTCGTTCTCTGGAGTAAGCGGACCCGGGTTCTGACATCTCATCCTCCACGAGCAGGGATCCTGTACCACTGGGCACCCTAACCTGAAACTCGAACAATTCGTCGGAATATCCGAACGACTGAACGTCGCGCGTCTCTGCTCCTGGGAAAGCACGGCGAGCGGTTCCGACGGAAACTTCGAATGGCGAGGTGATCATGAAGAATCGCCAAATGACAGAGCCGTGACCGTCAGGGAGCGGGCCCTGATCAGGGGCCGAACCTGGTAGCTCCGCCTTGGAAGTTTCCTCTTGAATGATCCAGTGCGGCTGGGGGCTGCACTAACCTGAAACTTGATTTGACTGTTTCTTAACCACAAGGGTGTAACCTATTGAATCTGAAATTGTTAGGTCATGAAATCCTGGAGCGCGAGCGAGGGGTTGGGGTGCAGTAAGATGCGCGGACAAAGGGCTCGAAGCTTGGCGAAGCAGGGGAGTCAAGACGATTCGTGGTGTTCCCCAACCCCTCGCTTGCGCTGCAGGCTTCCATGAATCGGCAATGCCTGTCCTGGGGCACCAGTTTCTTTCATGTACGATCCGGCGCAGACAACACGGTCCCAAGCGAGCTAGCGTCGAAGTTTCCACAAGGGGAGCGGACGATTGGTCTCTGCCTCAGGGTTTCCCGCCTGGGTCAGGAAGGTGGAGGGATCCGTTTCGATGTAGGCACCTGCTCTGACCGTTCCCGCAGGAACCAGGGTCGTCTTGGCGGGTAGCAGCTCTCCGTGGCAGTCGATGAATGTCCAGTCTCCTTCCACGCTCTTGAGGATTGATATGTCTGCCTCCTTGCCTTGCACCAGTGAGCCCACGGTGTGCTCCAGGCCCAGGGCTCGGGCGGGATTGATCGTGGTTCGTGCGATGACCTCCTTGAGATCGAGTCCGAGTGCCAGGAATTTTGCCATTGTGGTCGGCAAGTCGAAGAGGACCTTGTGGCGGTTACCCACGTGAATATCGGTGCTAATGATGTCGGGGGAGATCCCTTCGGCCAGTAGGCGCTTGGCTGCGGCGAAGCTGAACATGTAGAGTCCGTGGGCGAGGTCGAAGAGGACTCCGCGTTCGATTGCCGAACGTACCTGGGGCAGGACGCTGCCGTCGGACTGCAACAGGTTTCCGGCGAGTCCGGAGGCGGCGTGGATGATGACATCTCCTCTCTCCATGAGGTCTAGAACTTCCGGCGTCAGCGTGCGCAGTCCGTGGGCGGCAAGCTGGAACCCAACGTGAGTGATGTGGCATACCAGCGGTAGCCCCGCCATTACCGCGCACTCCTTACCCAAAGCGAGAGCCTGGACTCCGGTTGATCCCTCATCCGGACCGTAGGCATACACCTTGATCCCCTTTACCAGATGACGGTGGTCCTTTGCCAACCTGGCCACGCCCGCCGGATCGATCAGTCGCTGAAGAGTCGCTCGCGAAAAATCGCCCCCCAATCCAAATGTGAGCAGGTCAAACCACCAAAGTGTCGAGATCCTCAGGAAGGACAGGACTCGGGTTTTCGCATGCTGAGCTACGTAGTGCTCAAAGGCGGTCAACGTATCGGGGGAGGCACTGCAGTCGACGATAGTGGTGACGCTGCTGCGCACTCCCACCTCGTCGGGATCGATACCTATCGGGAAGATACGCGGATAGACATGGGCGTGCAGATCGATCAACCCTGGGATCACGAGGCAATCGGAAGCGTCGATGATCTGGGTCGAGGGCCCTGCCGCCAAGTCCTGGCCCAGTCCTGAGATTTTTTCTCCCGTGATCGCGATGTCCAGGTGCCCATCGATATCTTCAGATGGGTCGATGACGCGGCCGCCCCTGATGATCAGTGTTGGGTCCTGGGTGAATGTCTTTTGGCTCATAACAGTTGGCGCTCCCCGTTTCGCTCCGACGGATGCTAAGGGCTTGCGCAGAAATAACTTGGCATTTTGGCATCTTATCTTCACACCATCTTCGGCCGCTCCTCAATCGCTCGCGGCCAAATCTGGTGCAAATCTGAGCACCAATTCTACCAAGTTATTTCTGCGCGAGCCCTAAGAAGTGGTACTCCAAGTTAGCATCTCTGCGCAGAGGGGGCCAGTTTATCCTCAGTTGGAGTGGGCGTTCTGTTTGGAGTGGGCGTTCTATTAGGAGACATGTGCTAGACTTGCGGTTAGCCTCATGCCCAGCTCACCTAGCCTGACTCCCTTTGGGAATTCTCCTTCGCTGAAAATCTCGCGCTGGATCGTTCTCCCGGTGCTGATAGGTTGCCTGCTGTCTCCTGTCGAGTCTGGGGAAGGGAAGGAGAATCCAAGGTTGGACCCCGAGCTGGTCTCCGCTTCACCTCTCGGGGGGCAGCGCAGCTCGGAGTTTGAGGTTTCGCTTCAAGGTCGCGATCTGGATGGAGCGTATGCGGTTTGGTTTGAATGTGACGATCTGGAAGCGAGCATCGAGAAGGTCGAAAGATCGGAGCCACCGGCCGATGTGGGAGGCTCCGAAAGGGATCGATACGGCAAAGTCAGCAAGGAGAATCAGCGTGAGCATCGAGTCCTGCTGAGGGTATCGGTAAGCCCGAAGGCTGGTTTGGGACTTCACGGGTTCAGACTGGTGACGCCCCATGGGGTCTCCAACGCTCTACCCCTACAAGTCGTGCCGGAGGCAGTCACCGAAGAAATAGAGAGGGCCCATCAGCTCGGCTCCTCAGCACAGTCTTTGGAGTTCCCGGCGGTTATAAATGGCAGCATCGATGCCAAAGGGGAGATCGACTTCTATTCATTCGAGGTGTCGAAAGGACAGGAGCTGACTTTTCAGATTCATACCGATTTCAAGATGGATGTCCCCTACCGAGCCAAGGCCGAGCTGACGCTTCATGAAGAGGTCGAGAGTTGGTTCGAGCAGAGGCGTATCCAGCGCCTCATGACCCAGAGTCCGGTTGTCTCCTGGGAGCCGATTGAGGCTGCGATGCGTTGGTTCAATAGGCGTGATTTCGTCTCCGAGTTCGTCGTCAATCCGGGCCTGAGACATCGGTTTCAGGAGCAGGGAGGGTATTTCCTATCCGTCAATTCGTTCATCGGAGGGGGCGGGCCGATCCACAACTATCAGCTGCGGATCTTGACGGTCGATGTGCCCTCCGACCCCCAGATGCAGAGGTCCTGGTTCGGCAGGGCAGCCCATCCGGATCCCGCCGACTGGCTTGAGAGGGACTCGGCCACGCTGCGCCAGCTGGGAAGCTTCAGGCGTCACCTGGGACCGGGGCGACTGCAAGAACTATGGTCGAGGTCGGTCAAACCACGCTTGGAGACGCCCCCGATCGAGGCCAGTGGTGGCGGCCAGAGTGCAGCCAAAAAGAAGCCTGAGCCGATCCGCTCAGTCAAGGCCCTTCCGACCAGCCAGGAGGTCGACTCATTGCCCGAGCAGGAACCCAATGACGTTCGAAAGAACGTGGCTTCGATCTCAATCCCTGCCGTGGTTGAAGGGACGATTGACCGGCCTGGCGACATCGATCATTTCAGGTTCGAGGTTCTCTCGGGTCAGAGTCTCGCCTTCGAGATAGAGACGCCCCGCCTCGCGCCTCCGCAATTCAATCCCTGGTTGAAGGTGCTGGACTCGCAGGGCCGCGAAGTCTTTGACAACGTATACAAGGAATACGGAGGGGATGGGGACGATGTAAACAAGAACATCGAGCGAAAAACCCTTCACACCTTTGCCGAATCGGGTCGCTATTACCTGCAGCTTCGGGATCTGACACAGCGCACCGGTGGCAGGAATCTGGCGTATCGAGTGCTGGTTCGTCCTCAGATCCCCCATCTCGGAAGGCTCGAGGTCCACTTTGACGTGATATCCGCTGGTTCCCAGTTGATCAATCTCAAAGATCACATCAACCTCAGGGCGGGTAGGGCCAAGGAGTTCATCGTGATCGGTGAATACGAAGAGGGCTTCGGGGGTGACGTCGCCTTCAGAGTCCTGAATCTACCGCCGGGACTCGAGTTTTTTCCGGCAGTACCAGCGCCCTGGACAGAGGTCCTGCTGCGGGGGTTGCAGTATCGGCCTATTGGGATCGATCTGGTTGATCCCAAGAAGTATCGCGCCCAGCGGAGGCCGGCAACGATCGTCCTCTATGCCCGGCCCGATGCTCCAGCGACACGGCTGCCGCGGCTTTTGGAAATCAGCGCCCGACCTGTGGTTCAAGGAAAGCCAGGTGCCTGGATGGTCGCCGGCGGAATCCCCTTGATGATACTTCCGCCGGACAGTAATCTTGCTGCCGGAGACCAGGCGAGTCAGTAGCACCATGAGAGTCAAGAATATCACCTCACGGACTTTGAGCTTCTTTATGATCTGCGGCGTTTTTGGCCTTGGTTTTCAGCCTGCGTTTGCGTCGAGTAGCCAGGAACTCATTGCTCCGGATTCAGAAGCAGAACTCCTCTCCCTCCGATTGGTACCGGAGAAGATCACACTTTGGGGCCACGACGCCTCACAGCGATTCTTGGTATTGGGCAGGTACTCGGATGGTCTGGAGCGTGATGTCACCGGGAAGGGCCGCTTTTCGATTGCAGACCCCGGGCACGCGGCCGTGAACCCACAGGGAAGGGTCAGGGCCCTGTCCGACGGCGAAACCACGATTAGAGTTGAGGTCGACGGAAAGTCGGTGATGGCTCCCATTCGAATACAGGAAGCAGAGACAGCCAGACCCTTCAGTTTTGCCCGAGACGTCGGTGGGATCCTGACAAAGCAAGGATGCAACACCAGCGAATGCCACGGCGGTGTAAAGGGACGCGGTGGATACAAGCTGTCGTTGAGCGCCTTCTACCCCGCAGACGACTACCAATGGACTGTCGAGGGCGGAGTCTTCCAGGTACTAACCACCGAGTCGAAAGTCGCGCCAACACCACGGATCAATCCCGATGATCCAGAAAAGAGTCTGCTTCTCTTGAAACCCACCATGGGGTCTCCCCACGCCGGCGGGAAGCGTTTCGCTGTCGACTCCGCTGACTATCGGATTCTGCTCAACTGGATTTCCAGAGGGGCACCTAGGAGTGACGAGGGAGGTCCAGAGAGCGCCCGGATTGAACGAGTCGAGGTTTTTCCGAGCGAGGGAGTTCTCAAGGTGGGTGAAGTGCAGCGGCTCCTGGTTACCGCCCATCTGAGCAACGGGCGCCGCGAGGACATTACCGACCAGACCCTTTATGTGTCCAACAACTCCGAGGTGGTAGAAGTGGGTCCCGACGGAATCGCGAGCGCAGTGAGGCCGGGCGAAACCTCCATCATGGTTCGCACCGCAGGGCATACCGTCAGCGCCCGTTTTGGAGTGATTGCGGATACTGTTGTCGATCCTCCCGAATCTCCTCGTCACAACTTTATCGACGATTACGTCTTTGACAAATTGAGTCGCTTCAACATCCTTCCCTCGGGGCTCTCGAGCGATGGGGAATTCCTGCGTCGAGTCTGCCTGGATCTGACCGGCACCCTGCCGCCTGCGGGACGGGTGAAGGAGTTTGTCGACAGTAGGGACACAAAGAAGCGGCAGAAGCTGTTGCAGCTGTTATTGAACTCACCCGAGTATCTGGACTACTGGACCTTTCGCTTCGGTGAGGTCTTTCGGGTACGGTCCAACGATCAGCCGGAACATGGTTATGCCTACTGGCGCTGGCTCAGAAGCAGTCTCGCTCAGGAGAAGTCCTACGACCAGATGGTGCGCGAGCGTATTAGCGCGCAGGGTTTTGAGGGGGCGACCAGACACTATCCAGTAGATGATCCCCAGGCGGCTGATCTCATGGCAGAGTCGGTTCGGGCCTTCATGGGCCGACGACTGGACTGCGCCCAGTGTCACAACCATCCTTTCGAGGATTGGAGTCAGAACCAGTTCTGGGGACTGGCTGCGTTCTTCGGAAAGCTGAGTCGCACCGAGTGGCCTGGCTTCGGGGCTGCTGTCATGTTCGATGATCCAGCGGGACCAGATCCCGACTATGGCGAGCCTCCAGAGAGCACCAAGGTGATCCAGCCCCGCACCAAGAAGCTGGTGCATCCGACGTTCCCCGACGGACGAGTCCTGTCTGCGCAAGAGCAGTTAGATCCCAGATTGGCTTTGGCAAAGTGGATGACTTCTCATCCCTATTTTGCGGAAGCAACTGCCAATCGGATCTGGAGCTACTTTTTCGGTCGAGGATTGGTGGAACCGGTTGACGACTTCCGCTCTACCAATCCGGCCACCCACCCCGACCTGCTAAGGGCGTTGGCCAAGGATTTCAGGGAGCACGGATACGATGTGAAACACCTGTTAGCCCAGATCACCGGATCACGAACCTATCAGCTCTCCTCGGTTCCCAACCCGAGCAACCAGGACGATCATATCAATTATTCTCACCATAACCCTCGTCTTCTGGATGCGGAAGTGCTCTTGGATGCAATATCACAGGTGACGGGTGTGCCCGAAGAGTTCGAGAATTCGATGGGAGGGAAGGCTCCTCCAGGCACGCGGGCCATCCAGCTGCGGAATCCGGACCTCTACCCTTCGAGGTTTCTGGAGAAGTACGGAAGGCCCAGTCGGGATACATTGCCGGAGCGCGACAGCGATCCCAGCCTGGGACAGGCGCTGCACCTGTTGGCGGGCTTTACCTATACCGAAAAGCTGAGGCAACAGGGAAGTCGCTTGGGAGGCTTGTTGGCTGCTGCGCGATCAGACCCAGAGATCATCGACGAGTTCTATCTTGCCGCTCTCTCGCGCTTCCCGACGAAGAACGAAAGGCACAAGTTGGAGCAACTCTTCGCTGCCAGATCGTCGCGAGTCGAGGCCTTCACCGACTTTCTCTGGGCCCTGATCGCTTCTCGAGAATTCGCCTACAATCATTGATCTCTCGTCCAGGCAGTCGCTTTCCGCCCCTCCGGTTTGATTTCGCCCGCCCGTCTATGCTTTCTTACCAGTGCGTTAGAGCGACATATCTGATCGAGGCATCTGTCGCCGTGGCAAGATAGACTTGGTTTTGGGACATGTGCAGGGGCGTGAGAAAAGAACATGAGTGAAGCTAAAGGTGCTAATCAGACGGCGGACCTTGAGATCGATGCTCCAACTCCAAAAGGCATTCTGGAGCGGCTGGCAAGGGGCGAGATCCTGTTAGCGGAAGGCGCCATGGGGACGGAGCAGCAGGAACGGGGACTAGAGCAGGGAGATTGTGGAGAGGAATGGAATATAAGCATTCCAGATCGCGTGCGTGAGATTCATCGATCCTATGTGCAGGTAGGCGCCGAAATCATTTACACCAACACTTTCGGGGCCACCGAGTTAAGACTGGCCGAACACCGCGCGAAGGGACGTTTGGAAGATCTTCGAGAACACGGAATTGACCCTGACGATCTTCGAGAAGTGACCCGATTGGTCAATCTCCATGGGGCCCGGCTGGCCCGTGAAGCCTCCGAGGGTGGGGTCCACTTTGTTGCCGGCGATATGGGTCCCGCCGTAGGTGACAAGTTGATCAACGGGTTTTTCACGGAAGAAGAGGTTTCTGCAACCTATCGGGATCAGGCCCTTTTTCTGAAAGAGGGAGGAGTGGACCTGTTAGCGATTGAAACGGTGTTTGATCCCCAGGAGTCAACGCTCGCATATCGAGCGGTAAAGGACCTCGGACTCCCAGTTTTGGTGAGTCTGGCCATCACCCGTCGAAGCCATCTGGGCCGGCCTGCAACCGATTTCGGAATTCTGGTGGAGAAGATTCCGGAGCTCTATCCCGATGCCGACATCGTGGGCATCAACTGCGGTCAGGACATCGACTTGACCCTAGAAGCGGTGGGAGCCCTGCGCGGTCTGACTGCCAAGCCGATTTTGGCTAAACCCAATGCTGGAATTCCGGAGTACGTCAAGGGTAAGATATTCTATTCTCTCACCCCCGATGACCTGGCGTCTTATGCCAAGCGCTTTGCGGAGGCGGGTGCCAACATCATCGGTGGCTGCTGCGGGACAACTCCCGACCACATTGGGGCAATGAGAGTGGTTGTGTCCACAATCAACGAGAGTGCCGGGCTGAACTGAGTCGTTGTGACAAGACTGGTGAACGGGCGCGACACTTCTTACGAATAGCAGAAAGGACTGGGAAAAGTGATCAAGATATCAGCGCGCATACAGAACCTGACCGAGTCGGCAACCATAGCCGTCAGTAACCGCGCGGCTCAGATGCGGTCCGAAGGGATCGATGTTCTCAGCCTGGGAGCCGGTGAACCGGACTTCGATACCCCCTCCCATATCAGCGACTGCGTGATCCAGGCCATCAGGGCAGGGAAGACGAAGTATGCTAAGCCGGCCTCAGGAACACCGGCGGTCAAGAGCGCCATCATCGAAAAGTTGCGCAGCCAGAACGGCCTGAAGTACTATCCTTCTCAGATTATGGTTACAGTGGGAGGCAAGGAAGCCCTCTGGCTCGCCTTTGCCTCAGTTCTGGATCCAGGAGATGAGGTCATTGTGCCGGTGCCCTACTGGGTTTCCTATCCCGAGCAAGTAAAGCTGGTGGGCGGAGTTCCGGTTTTTGTTAAGGCGGGTGTCAGCCAGGAATTCAAGATTACACCGCAGCAGCTGGAGAGTGCATTGAGCCCGAAAACCCGCGCTTTTGTGTTCAATTCTCCCAGCAATCCTAGTGGCACCGCCTATACGCCGGAGGAGACCATTGCTCTGGCCGAGGTGCTCGAGAGCCGGGATGATGTGGTCGTCTTCAGCGACGAGATCTACGAGCACTTTCTCTACGGTGGACACACTTTCAAGAGCTTCGCCAGCATCTCACCCCATGCCTACGACCACACCTTAACCTTCAATTCCGCATCGAAGACCTACTCCATGACCGGATGGCGGATTGGCTTCGCCGCGGGACCGGTCGAACTGATCCGCAGCATGGGCAAGCTTCAGTCCCAAACTACTAGCGGAGGCGCCACCTTCACCATGGATGCTCTGGCAGAGGCTTTGAGCGCCGACCAACAGTGCGTCGAAGACATGCGAAAAGAGTTCGAGCGCCGTGGCGAATATCTCCATGAACGCCTGAACTCCCTGCCGGGGGTCGTCTGTCCCAAGCCGTCCGGGGCTTTCTACGTCTTTCCTGATGTCTCGGGGACCTATTCTGGCCTGGGCGTCTCGGGTTCGGTGGAGTGGGCGACACGGTTGCTGGAGGAGGCGCACCTGGCGCTGGTTCCGGGTTCCGCCTTCGGCCTGGATAGCTGTGTCCGCCTCAGCTTCGCCACCAGCATGGAAAACCTGGCAGAGGGTCTCAATCGTATGGAGCGATTTCTGGGAACTGCTTAGGTGTATTGCCACCAGCTGGTGAGGGAAGCTTCTAGCTCGAGGTAGTACTCGATGATCTCGTCGGCGACGCGGCCGTTGTAGTCGTCCCACTCGAAATTGCCCTCCCGCATCTTCGGCGTCTGGAATACTCCCTTCCGAACCAGCAGTCGTTTTCCGAACGCGATGGCGACGATGAGCTCTTGGTGGGAGAAGCCCAGTACTGGCTGTAGACGGTTGAAGAGTTGGATGGCTCGCTTCCGGTCTCCATTACGGTAGCGCCGATCGATGGCGGAAAATACCCGGACTGTGGAGCTCTCAGGGATCATTGCATCGACACCGCGGTCCAAAGCCTCAATCATCTGGGCCGTGGACCAACCCCCTGCAATGAAGATTTCTTCTCCACATCTATCCCTTACGGCAGAGTACTTCGGCCCCGCGGGGATGGACTCGATTTTAAGTGCGGACAGGGTGGGGAGCGTCCGGGTCAGTCTCTGGATCATATCCAGCTCGAGCCCCGGACCGCTGAAGTCCAGATCCTGCAGCATCAGAGGGAGGTTGCCCGCCCCTTCGATGACCTCACGGAAGAAGGGCTCAACCTGTTCCGGGCGTCGATAGAGCTCTTTGGGAACGGCGACCAGATAGGCCGCGGCTCCAACCGTATCTGCCAGCTGTGCCTGTTCGATGCATGCCTGCGGCTCGGGGGCGGAGGCACCGACGATGATGGGGACCCGGCGCCGAACCACGTCAGCTACCTTCTGCACGATGCTGCGGCGCTCTTCCGGTGTCAGACTGCCCACCTCGCTGGCAACTGCTGGCACCAGAAATCCCTTGACGCCTCCGGCGATAGCCTCCTCGACCAGAGCTTCCAGAGATTTCAGATCTATGGCGCCTTGGGGATCGAAAGGAGTCTGAAGAACGGAGATAATGCCACGCTCGAGCGGCAGTGGGTCAGGGGACGGACTCATGGGGCGAGCTTAGCAGAGGTTGCCAGGGGAGCAAAGCCGTTGGGTTCTCAGGTCAGTCCAGCCCCGCTGCCCCATTCGAGAAAAGAAACTTGGATTGCCTCTGCCATGATCATCGCTAGCAGCGCTGACAGAGCCATGACCGTGAGGGAGTGGGATCCCGTGCTTCAACGAAGCGCCTGGAGGTAGGGTCCCTGTCGGGCCCCGCTCCCTGACAGTCACGGCTCTGTCAACTGGCGAAGGTTGCTGCGCTTCCTCGTGGTTGAAGTTTCAGCTTAATCTCCAGGGCCTCG
>CAUZIZ010000033.1:0-41456 GCA_963579905.1 Acidobacteria bacterium UBA6911
TATGCTTTTTCTTCACCTGAAATGCCTCCTTTCGGGCCTCTCTGAAGATTCTTTGTCGAACTCCAGAATACCCGTCAGGTCGGGAATTTCAGGTGTTTGCACGTGGTTTAATCCACTTCCATATACTTGTTTTGGGGCTAGTACAGCGTTCTGTAAATACCGATACGTTTGTGGCGAGTGCGACGGGTCGAGTGCGCGAAGCGACGACGAACGCATACTTTGCCATAGTGGAGAAGGAGCGACAAAGGAATCGGCCCGTCCCGTCCCGTCGCCACCCGGAGGGCAGATGGGGGTTGCAGACGATCTCTGCGTTGGTCGTCGTCGAAGATGGCCGAGCATCGTCTTCCTCCTCCTGTCTTGATCTCGCCTCGCAAGCCCCATCTGCAAACGTATCGGTATTTACAGAACGCTGTACTAGCATGCGCAAGGGCCCTGGCAATGCCGGTCTCCAAGCCCTCTTCGTCCAACCGCTAGGCTCGGCGAAAATGCTGCGGCCTGGAGACCGAAGTTACGTTTGCCACGATCTCTATATGTCGAAGTAGAGCGCAAACTCGTGCGGATGTGGTCGCAGACGAATAGGATCCACCTCGTGGGTGCGCTTGTACTTGATCCAGTTCTCGATGACGTCCGGAGTGAACACGTCACCCTTCAGAAGAAAATCGTGGTCAGCCTCCAGGGCATCCAGCACCTCCTCCAGGCTTCCGGGTGTCGACTCTACCTTCGCGAGCTCCTCTGGCGGCAGGTCATAGAGGTTTCTATCCATTGGGTCAGGCGGCATGATCTTGTTCTGGACACCGTCCAGTCCTGCCATGAGCATCGCAGTAAAGGCCAGATAGGCGTTGCCGGATGCATCCGGCGGGCGAAACTCAATCCGCTTGGCCTTCTCGTTCCTTGAGTACGCCGGGATCCGAACACAGGCGCTGCGATTGCGCATGGAGTAGATCAGGTTGATCGGCGCCTCGTAGCCGGGAACCAGTCGGCGATAGGAGTTGGTGCTAGGAGCAGCGAAAGCCAGAACAGCCGAAGCATGCTTGAGCAAGCCTCCAATATAGTAGACAGCGGTCTCGCTCAGGTCAGCATAGGAGCCGGGTCCGTAGAAGAGATTCTTCCCAGCCTTCCAAACACTCTGATGAGTGTGCATTCCCGAACCGTTGTCCATGAAAATCGGCTTCGGCATCAGGGTCACGGTCTTATCGTATCGACGAGCGACATTCTTGATGATGTACTTGAACTTGAGCAGCTTGTCGCCCATCGAGGTCAACGTGTCGAAACGCATGTCGATCTCGCACTGACCGCCCGTTGCAACCTCGTGATGGTGAACCTCTACCTCGATTCCCGCCTGCTCGAGGGTGAGAACCATCTCGGTGCGAAGATCCTGGAGCGTGTCCATTGGCGGCACCGGAAAGTAGCCCTCTTTGTAACGAGGCTTGTAGCCCAGATTGGGGTTCTCCTCACGGCCGCTGTTCCAGAAGCCCTCAACCGAGTCGACAAAATAGTATCCGTGGTTGTAGGACTGGGAGAAGCGAACGTCATCGAAGACAAAGAATTCGGGTTCAGCACCAAAATAGGCGGTGTCTCCAATTCCGGTGGAAGCCAGATATTTTTCCCCCTTCTGGGCAATATAACGAGGGTCTCGGGAATAGGGCTCACCCGTGATGGGATCCATCACGTTGCAGATAAGGTTGAGCGTCCTGGCCTTGGTGAATGGATCCTCGAAGCAAGAGCTAGGGTCCGGGATCAGCAGCATGTCGCTCTCCTGGATCTGCTGAAATCCGCGGATGCTGGAGCCATCAAACCCGAAGCCTTCCCGGAAGCTTTCCTCGGACATCTGACCTGGCGTCAGCGTGAAATGCTGCCACAGCCCTGGCAGGTCGCAAAAGCGCAAATCGACGGCCTGAATCTCGCGGTCTTGAATTAACTTGATAACTTCTCTGGCATCCATAAACTCACTCCTCCAACTCCAAAATTCTCTCGACTATACCTATTACCTGAAATCTGAAAGGACCGCGTCACGACAGAAGCTATTCTGGACAGACAAGGAGGGGGCTTCAAGCCCCATTTCAAAAAAAATGATCCCACCCTCTGTCCTTTGAACTGAGCTCAGCGCAGAAGGGAACTCCGATCTACGCCATCTAGCTCGGCGGGTGCTGAAATACCGAGCAGGGAAGCCAGCGTGGGCGCTAGATCCACAGTTCGGACTCGTGGTTCCGGTATTTTCTTGGCCGACATCCCGGGCACACGTAGCAGCAGAGGCACGTGAGTGTCATAGTCGTAGGGAGAGCCGTGGGAGGTCCCTGTCCCCCGAGAGGACAGCAGGTGATACTTCTTGACCTGGAGGAACAGATCACCGCTGCGTTCCGGATGGAAACTGCGGGAGAAGAGCCGCAGAAAGGGATCTTGACTCCCCGGCGCGGACTGGACCTGACTCCGGGTCCAGACCTTTTCCACGATGGAGCAGGATTCGAGTAGCGTTGCGATTTCAGCCTCGACTCTCTGACGGAGCAGGTTCCGGCGGCCCAGGGTTGAATAGTCAAGGTAGAAAGGGGAGATCCACCAGTCATCCTGGCCGAACGTCTGCTCAAATTGTCTCGCCGCACTCTGGAAACAGACGACATCGCTCGCCGTAGCTCGCCCCCCTGGTTGCTGCTTCATCACGAGATACTCGGGAAGAGTCAACACGCCGTGATCGGCACTGAGCGAAATCAGAACTCGACCCATGCCCACTTTCTCGTCCAGATAGTCGAACAGTTCTCCGAGTCCCTCATCCAGCCGGATCCAGGCATCGAGTACCTCCCGACTGTTGGGGCCATATCGATGCCCCACCGAATCCATTACTGAAAAACCTACCCCTACGTAATCCACGTCGTCATCCTGACCCAGCTCCTCGCCTGCGATCAGATCGTGAAGAAACTTCAGCAGATAATTCTCGAAATACGGCGTGGATCCGAAATCGCCGTAGAATCTGCTGTTCGGCGACAGGGTAGCGTCGCCAAAAGGGTAGGGAAATCCCTGCTTGAAGAGCCCCTTGTCCACTTCCTCGATGAGGAGTCTTTTGAGGGTCTCGGCGTCCACAGGTCGTGCGGTCCAGGTCTGACCGAAGTAACTGTCAGGTATGTTCCGGTTGAGGAAGTTCCGCATCCATTGGGGGTACCGGTCCAGGTAGTAGCGGCTTGTAATCAGATCTCCGCTCTCACTGTCATACCAGAAAGCTCCATCTGCCTGTTTCCCGCCCATCAGAATAGCGGAGCGGTCTTTGCGGCTGACACCGAAGGTCTTGGAGCGCGGAGTCGCCTGCTTGAGCCAGTCGGGAAGCGCAGTGCCGAGCAGATTTCTGGGAGAGCGGCCTGAAGAAGATTTCGCTAGGCTTACGTCCGAGGGCTCGGTCGAGATAGGCAGCAATGGGGATGCTTCATCTCCCACACAATACATCTGTCGCTTCCGCCGCCGATCGAACCAAGAGTTGCTCACAATTCCTGAGTGTGAAGGATAGAGACCGGTCGCTATCGAAGCGTGACCCGGTCCGGTGCTGGTCTGGGCATGATCTTGATGAGCATCGGTAAACTGCATCCCCTCGTCCAGGAGTCGCTTCATGCCGTGTTTGAAAATCGGGCGCAGGCGTTCCAGGTATTCGGCACGTGCCTGATCGATCACTAGAAGAAGGACCAAACGCACTGACTCAGCCGGCTTCGCCTGAACGTCGCTATTCGGCACCAAATAAAGCAAGACAAAAAAACCGATCATGAGCAGCAGACTTCGGCGCAGAGCCTTTCTGCAGAATCTCGCAATAAAACCAACTGCACTCCTTCCCGTTCGACTCACCGCCCCCTCTCTCATCAACGTTTCCAACTTCATCCTTCCCACTCCTCGGCTTCCATAAAGTAGTAACTGACCAAATGCAAAATCAGAAAGTGGGCCTCCTCGATGTGTCCCATGTGCGTAGACTCGACAAGAATTGGGTAGCGGGAAATCTGGCCCAATCTCCCCCCCTGTTTTCCTGTCACTCCTACCGTCAGCAGCCCTTCCTCCTCGGCCCATTCAACGGCTCGAATGATATTTGGCGAGTTGCCACTACCACTGAAGGCAAGTAAGAGATCGCCAGGTCGAGCGAAGTTTCTCAGTTGATCCACAAAGATTTCAGCAAAGGAAGCGTCGTTGGCAAGCGCCGTTATCCAGGGAATGTTGTCGGTAAGCGAGAGCACCCGAAATCTCAGATCCCGTCCGACAGAGGCACCTTTTCCCAGATCGTTCGCCAGATGTGAGGCCGAAGCGGCGCTGCCCCCGTTGCCACAGACGAAGATCTGTCGACCTTCTCGACGAACCTGCGTCAATAGTTCGATCAACGTCGCGATCTGTTTTTCCGGAATCGCATCCATGGTGGACAAAGCCTGTGCTTTATAGGACCTGATATACGCCATATACGCCGCTGCATTTTCCATGTTTGCGATCCTTTCTTTGCCCGCTACACAGTCTACTTCGAGTTTTTCTCCGGTGATAGAGAAGTAACCGTTTCATGTCCAACTTTGCTCTTTCATTGCAGGCTAGGTCCTTCATTGATCCCAGTTCGTCGATTCTGGGGCTCCTGAGAAGAATTTCCTGGTCTACCTCCAGATTCGGCCACCACGATGAAGAACTTTTTCGTTGCCTCCGGACTTCGTGCCGTGCATGATGTCTGGCGCAACGTCCCTTTAGATGGCCCTGTAGCCAGCTGCAGCAACGCTGGCGCGTGTGCGCTATCGGGCCCAAACTTCGAGGCTACCAGGCCACCTAATTCTAGAGAGGAAAGCGGATCATGCAGGAAGCAGTCGCCGAGATGGAAAAGGGTTTCAGTGAGAAAATCGTCTTTAGCTTCAGCACATTCCGCGGGAAAAACTACGCGGATATACGTATTTACTATGAAGATGATGAAGGAGAGTGGAAACCCACCAAGAAGGGTGTCGCAATCGCAGTCGATCGATTCTCAGAGTTCAAGGAACGCCTCGTCGAACTTGAATCCTATCTCGAGAGCAACGGTCATCTCTCCGCCTCGACCTAGGGCGCGGCAAGAGACTGCTAGCTTACATAGCTAGCCTGCAGGGAAGAGCTGCGGCTGGACGCAGCCCTTAAGCAGCTAAATACGCACCCTCATAAGGTCGTATAATAAATATTATGTAAACTAATTGTTCTCCCTTTTCCTTTTCCCCAGAGATAACTCGTTTATAGCCCAGCTCCTCCACTCTGAGATTGTCGGAAAGGCACCTGCGGACATCGAGCCGGTCCCCAAGAGGTGAATCCTGAAGGGATTTTGTCCTCCAACCCAGGGTTTCCGAACCCTGGGTTAGGAGAAGAAAATCAGAAATCAACCCTGAAAGGGTTGTGGAAACAAGCGTTCCGCAACCCCTACAGGGTTGAAATAAAAGGGGATGTTCGTTACCCAGGGTTTGGAAACCCTGGGCTAAAATCCGTAATTCCGTTGGGATTGACCTCTCTGGCTGTCTCTTGACAACGCCACTTCCCGTCCTTTTGAAGAACCGGTATCAGGCACCCTGTTCCGGATCTAAGCAGAGATCGAAGTTGAAGTTGGTTCGAGCTCAATATTCTTCTAACCGATAGATTGTAATCATGTTACTACGATGTCTAAATAGCTCAACCGGACAGTAGCGTTCCAGTGTACTAAGCTACTGCCGCGCGGTTGTTTCGGCATACTTACAGAGCCGTGACCATGAGGGAGCGGAATCCGCTCCCTCACGTGTTGATGGAAGCAATCGGTTCTGTGATCCACCGGTTTTGAGTGTGGGCGCCTGAGTTTTCAGGTTTGCACAGGCGCGGATCCCGCTCCCTGACAGTCCCATCTCTGTAGGCGCTCCAGAGCAACCACGAGGCGGGATCTTAACCCTTCCAAACCTCCAGGGGCTTTTGCGAGACTCGCTTGAGAGCCGCTCTATTACGCTTCGCGCTGCGACCCGGCTTACCCGAGAAATAGTTGGCCTCCGAAAACAGATTTCTACACAATCTCCTATAGCAGCTATAACCATATTAGGATCCTTGAGTTATGTGAGGTTTTGATCCCAATCTTCCAACCTCAGAAGGACTAGAATCTCTGACCAGAATAGGGGTGTAAATAGCTTAAAAAAAAGGAAATTTATTCAAATTCACTAAGAACAGACGCAGCTTGTGACAAGAAGCTGGCACCTTCAGGCTTCCTAGAGTCCAAAAAACAAATTATTGGAAGATATTTAGAGAAGGATATCTCGGAAGAATCACAATACGTGGACGAGAACGATAGGATCAGAAATCCCAGGCCAGAAATTGACGCTCGTCAAGTTACATCTTGTACTTACCCAGATCCTCGGGACTCAGGTTCTCCAGCCATTTGCGAACCTCGTCGGGATCCAGCTTTTCTTTGTCCAGCGTAATATTGCGACTGTTACTGATCACATCATCGGTGACAAAAATAGGTGCATCCGCTCGCAGGGCCAAGGCGATGGCATCGCTGGGGCGGCTGTCTATCGTCATCTCCTCGCCTTCCAGGGTCAAATGGATGAGAGCGTAGAAGGTATTGTCTTTGAGCGCCGACACCACCACTTTCTCGATGTCGGCGTTCATGTGTAGGAGAATATTTTTGATCAGGTCATGCGTCATTGGCCGGGGGGTGTCGATTCTTTCGACTTGAAGAGCAATCGCATTGGCTTCGAAAACACCGACCCAGATGGGGAGAAGTGTATTCTTTTCCACATCCTGGAGGATGACGATGGGAGAGTTAGTAATCGGGTCCATCATCAGACCGCGAATCTTGAATTCTCGCTCTATCATAGGCTCCTCGTTGGAACATCTGCTTCGGCCTGGTTTCCGCGGCGACGTTCTACGCTACACCCCACCAAGCTGTTGGGGCCAGCGTCCGTGACTCGAACTTGAACGAAGGACCCGGCCGAATCCTCGCCGCTGAAGTTCACGATCTTGTTGCTGGTGGTGCGGCCGAATCGCCGCTGCCCGTCCCTGGCGACTCCTTCGCACAGGACCTCGAAAGTCTTGCCCAGATAGCGTTCCCCGTGTAGCCGTAGTTGGATTTCCCTCTGCAACTGCTGGAGTTCCATCAGTCTCCGGCTCTTCTCGGCCTCGCGGACGTGATCTTCCCAGGACTCTGCCTCAGTAGAGGGGCGCTTCGAGTATTTGAAGGAGAACATCGACTCGAACTCGACCTCTCTGAGCAGGCTCAAGGTCTGCTCAAAGTCTTCCTCGGTTTCTCCGGGGAAGCCCACGATGACGTCGGTTGAGAAGGCAATGGGGCGATCGCAGCTTCGGAATTTCTCTACAATTTCGAGGTATCTTTCCCGTGTATATTGCCGGCGCATCCGGCGAAGTACAGGGTTAGAACCGCTTTGGACGGGCAGGTGCACCTGATTGCAAATGGTAGGAAACTGATTGATGACGGCCACTGTTTCGTCGTCGAATTCGCGTGGGTGAGGTGACGTGAAGCGGATCCTGCGAAGTCCCGGAAGACTCGCCACCCGTGCCAGAAGATGTGCGAACTTGATGCTCCGGTTCTCGGGATCACGATAGCTGTTGACGGTCTGTCCCAGCAGCAGCAGCTCGACATAACCAGCCTCAACTGCTAGACGCGCCTCCTGCAAAATGGCAGCGGAGGTTCGGTTGCGCTCCTTTCCTCGGGTAAAGGGAACGATGCAGAAACTGCAATGCTTGTTGCATCCTTCCATGATCGTGATCTGAGCGCGAAAACGGTTGCGGCGAAGCACCGGAGTAATCTCGACCGGGGCAGGCTCCTTCAAAAAGTGCGTGAAGGAGCGAGACTCGACCTGTTCCGGTGGTTGGGTGTCTAGTTGGTCCAATATATCTGGCAGGGTGTGATAGAGGTGGGTGCCAACAACCAGGTCCACGAAAGGAGCTCTTTTCAGTATGGCTTGCCCCTCCTGTTGAGCTACACAGCCCACCACGCCAATCCTGAAGTTAGCCTCCTTCTGCTTCCTGGTTTTCATCTGCCCCAGACGGCTATACACCTTCTGGGCAGCCTTTTCCCGAACGCTGCAGGTGTTGAGCAAGAACAGATCCGCTTCCTCCGGCGTAGATACGGGAATCATTCCACGATGCACCAATAGACCGGAGATTTTCTCCGAGTCGTGTTCGTTCATCTGACAGCCAAACGTCTCTATAAAAAATCTTTGAGTCATCACAGCACGGCTATTCTATCCGAATTCAAAAAGACGGACAACCAGTCAAGAGTCCGGTTTCAGGACTGAGAAGCGGGTGTCAGCGAGTCCTCAATTGAGTTTTCCGCGAGCGTCGTGTGAGCCCTGGCCAAGAGTTCACGGGCCTGCTTACGGGTGGTTTCGGTGATGGCATCACCCGCCATCATACGGGCCAACTCATTGACCCGGTCCGAGGGCTGCAAAGATTTGATCTCGACCACTGTTCGTCGATCCTTCGCTTTCTTTGAGACATGGAAGTGCCGGGTAGCGTAGGAGGCCAGCTGGGGCCAGTGGGTCACGCAGAACACCTGGTCCTGCCTGGCGATCCCAG
Source organism: Acidobacteria bacterium UBA6911 (assembly GCA_963579905.1). Lineage (GTDB taxonomy): Bacteria > Acidobacteriota > UBA6911 > RPQK01 > JAJDTT01 > CAUZIZ01. The sequence goes on from CAUZIZ010000033.1 coordinate 8,512, forward strand.
CCAACTTTGCTCCCACCGTCGTTGCTACGCGGCCCCCAATTCCGGCGTCTACCTCGTCGAAGACCAGTGTCTTAGAATATCTCGCAACCGAGACGATCGACTTAAGGGCAAGAGTAATCCGTGAGAGCTCCCCACCTGAAGCAACTCTGGCTAAGGGTTTGGGAGATTCTCCGGGATTGGGGCTGATGAGAAACTGGGCCAGATCGATTCCCTGCTCTGTCTGATGTTCTTCACCGCTTTCGAGCCCAACCTGAAAGACCGTTTTTTCCATGGCAAGATCTGCCAGTTCGCATTCGACCCTGTGACTCAGACTCTCTGCGTCGCAGTGGCGTTTTTGGGACAGATCGCGGGCCAACTGCAGGAATTTCGTCTCGAGTAATCGCTCCTGTTGTACGAGTGCTTCCGCCTGATGCTCCGAGTCGGAAATACGTCCCTCTTCCGCTCGAATTTTCTCGAGGTAGGAAAGAATCCCTTCTACCGTCGCTCCGTACTTGCGCCGAGCCTTTTGGATCTCTCCCAATCGCTCCTCGACGGTATCAAGGCGTGCGGGATCCCATTGCACCGCATCAGCATAGTCGCGTATGGCATAGGCGATCTCCTCTAGCTGGTAACGCAGGTCCAACAGTTTAGAAGCCTTGCCCTGATAGTCCGGATCCAGGACGGCAAGCTCTTCCAGACTCTTCTGTGTCTGATCCACCAGACTCAGGCCACTGCTTTCATTCTCGTACAGAAGCTGGTAGCCGAGCGCAGCCAGTTGTTGACGCCTTTCGGCGCTGGCCAATAGATCTCGCTCCTGCTCCAGTTCCTGCTGGACTCCAGGGGTGAGCCGCAATCCCTCGATCTCTGTGATTTGAAACTGAAGGGTGTCCAGTTTCTGAAGTCGCTCACTCTCACTTTTCTGGAGCCTCCCCAGGAGCTGTTTGACCGATTGCAGTTCCTGAAAGGCCTGACTTACCTGTTGGCACAGCGTACTGTTCTGGCCGAACGCGTCCAGATACTGAAGATGGATTGCGGGGTTGAGAAGCGTCTGTTGGTCGTGCTGTCCGTGGATATCGGCCACCAATCGGCCGATCTCCGAAAGGAACCCCAAGGTGCAAAGGTGCCCGTTGATGTAGACCTTGTTGCTTCCCGAGCGTGCAATCTCACGCCGGATGATCACTTCTCCGTCCGAAACGTCGATTCCTGCCTCGAGGAGACGATCCCAGGCCGGATTCTCACGCGGCAAGCTGAAAACACCTTCGACAGAGGCTCGATCGAATCCCTCCCGAACCATCTTCTGTGAGGCCCTCTCTCCCACCAGCAGTGCCACGGAATCCACCAGGATGGACTTCCCCGAACCGGTTTCCCCTGTGATCAGGTTCAGACCGTTCTCGAATTCGATTTCCAGATGGTTGATCAGAGCGAAGCTGTCGATGGAAAGGACTCTCAACATAGACTTTTGGATTCGGCAAACATCATAACTTTGGGAGCGTTCTTGACCAAGTATGCCAGGGGTCCATTATAGGCTAGAAGAAATGCTTATAGGGAGGCTCTGTCGATTAGGGAGGCTCTGTTGATGACAGCACTCCTGTTGCTCGTTTACAATCAGCCTCGAAGGGAGATAGATTGGCAACCTCTTTACTGATGCAGTCCGGATTTGGTGGTTTTTGGTCACTCATCGCCCAGAGTGGACCTATTGCCCAGTTGGTGTTGTTGGTGCTTCTTTTCTTTTCGATTTGTTCCTGGACCATTGTCTTTTCTAAAGTGCGTTCCTACCGAAAGGTGGGAAGACAGTCTCTCGAGTTCTATGACCTGTTCCGGCGCAGCGCCAGCCTATCGGAGATTCACCGAAGTTGCGAGCAATATCCCCTCTCCCCTCTGGCCGGAATCTTCAAGCGTGGATATCGGGAGTTGGAGCACTGGATTCAGGCCAGGGAAGAAAGTGAGCACTCGCCACCATCGGGTCAGACGTTCAAGGGCCTGCCCGGTTTGGAGAGAGCTCTTTACAGAGCGGCGACTGCTGAGATGATGACACTAGAGGACTCCTTGAACTGGCTCGCGACGACCGGCTCGGTGGCACCTTTTATTGGTCTCTTTGGTACCGTGATTGGAATCATCAACGCATTTCAGGGATTGGGACAAGGAGGGACTACGACCATTCAAGCGGTTGCGCCCGGAATCAGTGAGGCCCTGGTGGCCACAGCAGCGGGGTTATTCGCCGCAATCCCAGCCGTCATTGCCTACAATCATTTCGTCCACCAATTGAAGGTCTTCGGCGCTGAGATGGACGATTTCACCGTGGAGATGCTCAACCTGATCGAGAGGAGCTTCTCCTAGGAGGGTCTGATGGGCTTTGGCAATTTGGGTCAGACACGACCCTCGATGTCCGAGATCAACGTGACTCCCTTGGTGGACGTGGTGTTGGTCCTGCTGATCATTTTTATGGTTACGGCGCCGATCCTTCAAACGGGGATAGAGGTCAACCTGCCCCAAACGCGCACCGTGGCGAGCGTGGATCCGGAGCAGCGCGCGGTGATCACGATTGGACGCGACGAAAATCTCTTCTATCGTTCCTCTCCGCTAAACTTCCACGAGTTGGGTGATGTCTTGCGCCGTGAAATCGGTGACTCGGGACTTCCCATTTTTCTCCAAGCAGATGAAGATGTTCGCTGGAAGACCATGGTAACGGTCGTGGATGAGATTCGGATCGCCGGGTACGAGCGAATCAATCTGGTCACGAAGCCCTACACTCAGAAGCGGCGCTAGCGAATGACTCGTAAGACCATTCTGGCCCCACATGTGCAAAAAGAGAGCTTAAGATCACCCTTTCTGGTTGCTGTTGTTGCCCACGCTCTGCTGGCCGTGGTGTGTCTGATCACTGTGAATCTCTTTCCCCAGGTGGAGTTCATTACGATTGGCACCGGACCGGGGGGAGGCCAGGGTGGCGACTTAGTTTCCGTGGTCTTGGCCGACGACCCCAGTGGGGGCGAAGGAATGTACAAGCCAGCCCTGACGCCCCGGCCGGCAGCCGCACCGCCTCCTCCTGAGAAGAAGTCTGAGGTGGCACCAGAACCGCCCAGCAAGGAGGTCTTTCAAGAGAAATCCTCACGTAAGAAGAAGGAAAAAAAGAAAACAAAGCCCGCGCAGCACGCAGATTCCCGCAAGAATAAGGAGAAGTCTCTCAGCTCATCCCAGGTCCCCCGCAAGCCAGATCCCGGCAGTGGTGGTCCTGGCGGCGCAAGTAGCGGTCTGGGCGGCGGCTTTGGCGGAGGACAGGGAGTCCGCGTTGGAGCCGGAAGCGGGGAAGGACAGGTTGACTCCTGGTACGCCCGCCAGGTCGAGCAGCGGATTGGGAACAATTGGCTGAGTACGTCGCTGGGGCAAATGGCGCGGAGGGTGGAGACTGTCCTCAGCTTTGAAATTCGTGCCGACGGTAGAATCGAACGAGTCCAGCTGGAAAAAGGAAGTGGGATTTCTTCGGTAGATCTTGCGGCAAAACGAGCCATCCGGGCTAGCAGTCCCCTACCCCCTCTGCCGAGTAGCTTCGGGGGCCGACGAGCCAGGTTCGTGACTCACTTTAGGTATCCTCCTCGCTAGGTTTTCCATTTTAGAATTTCATGTAATTTCTGAAATGGGACCAAGGAAAGGAAGCGCATGAAGTTTCCGATAGTGTCCTTGACAGCTCTGATCTTGAGTTTTGGTCTGCTGACCGCTCAAAGCCCCGATGTAGTAATTTATCCAAAGCCAAGAGAAGCCACGCGTCTCGCTGCAACCAACTTCGTGGCCCGCAGCGTGTCCATGCCCCACACGGAAACCGCCGCCAAGGTCTTCAACGACGTCCTTTGGGCAGATCTGAAATTCTCGGCATTCTTCGAGATGCCTTCCAAGAGCTTCTACCCGTTGAAACTCCTGCGCAGCCCCCCGGACGTGGATTTCGATCCCTGGCAGGTAGCGCCGGTAGATGTCGACTTCCTGGTATTCGGTAACCTCCAGGCCGAGACGGCCGGGGTAGTGGTTGAGGCCTACCTCTACGACGTGAAGACGAAGGGTCAGGTCCTGGGCAAGCGGTATTCAGTTGGGGACAGCACGCTGGTTCGGAAGATCGCCCACCAGTTTGCCGACCAGATCGTGTACCAACTATCGGCAGGAAGCAGTCGTGGGATAGCCAGCACCCAGATTGCCTTCAGCTCTTTGAAGGGAGACAGCAAAGAAGTCTACATAGCCGACTATGATGGCTCCAACTCACGCACGGTGACAGCTAACGGTGGTATCAACAAGTTCCCAGGCTGGTCGCCCGACAATGCCGAGTTGGCATTCATCACGATTCTTTCCGGGAAGAGCCGCTGGGAGCTGTGGATTCAAAACCTGCAGGGAGGTCGCCGGGTTCTCCCGATGCCGACTTCCTACGTCTCTTCGCCCAGCTTTTCCAGCGACGGTAAGCAAATCGTTTTTTCTGGGCGGGACAAAGGCTCTTCCAATCCCGACATCTTTGCTGCAGACACGGCTGGCGAAAACCGAACCAATCTGAGCAGCCATCGGGCTATTGACACCTCCCCCACCTGGAGTCCAACCTCGCGCCAGGTCGCCTTCATCTCCGACCGTTCTGGCACCCCTCAGGTCTGGGTCGTCGACTCCGACGGATCCAACCTCCAACGGCTGGTGACCGAGGGTGGCCATTGCGACAGCCCCGACTGGTCTCCTGACGGACGTCTCATCGCCTACTCGTGGCAAGCCCCCAAGCGTTGGGACCACGATGTCTACGTAGTGGAGGTGGCCAGCAAGAAGATCTTTCAGCTCACCTCGGGTCGAGGTAGCAAGGAGAATCCCCACTGGTCCCCTGACGGGCGCCACATTACTTTTCAGGGCACCCGAACCGGGACTAAGCAGATCTTCATCATGAACGCGGACGGCGAGAATCTGAAGCAGATTACCGCTTATGGTATAAATGAGGGTCCCGCCTGGTCGGGCTACTTCGACCAACCTTGATCAGGCCAAGACATTAACGGGAGGAATTTCAATGAAATGCGGTTTAGCAATTGGCCTGAACTTGGTTCTGTGCCTTAGCCTCGTCCTGATCTCATCGAGTTGCAAGAAGACCCGGTCCATGGCGCGACCTCCAGTTCCCCCTATTCCATCTGTGGGTGACCGCCCCGGGACCACGAAGTCGGCTCCTACGATCAAGGTCAGCGCTTCACCCAGCACGATCGAGAGAGGCAATCAAACCACTCTAAGCTGGACTTCGACCGGTGCCAACTCGATCCTGATCGACGGTGGCATCGGGAACGTGGCCGAGACCGGCTCGCTAGTGCTCTCTCCAGGGGAGTCCATTACCTACACCGCAATCGCCAAAGGGAGCGACAGCGACACTCGTGCCAGCACTCGCGTCACTGTTGTCGCCCGACGCGACGGCAGTGTCGTCTCTAGCGATCTGGAAGGTTTGCAGCGGGCCATTGCAGAGGGCAAGGTGAGACCGGTCTTCTTCCAGTATGATCTCGCTAACTTGAGCCCTGAGGGCAAGCGCATCCTAACCGAGAACGCCCGCTGGATTAGCCAGTATCCAACGGCGGTCGCGATCATTGAGGGACATTGTGACGAGCGGGGCACAGAGGAATACAATCTGGCGCTGGGCGACCGTCGGGCTCTGGCCGCGCGCGACTATCTTCTTGAGGTGGGTGTCGCCGCTGGGCAGTTGGAGGCTCTGTCGTTCGGCGAGGAGCGTCCCTTTTCTACGTGCCACGAGGAGTCCTGCTGGAAGCAGAATCGAAGGGCCCATTTCGTGGTCAAGCGCTAGGAGCCCTACGCGGTAGAAAGTGATCTACTGCGAAAACGGTAAAATCAGCCCATATTTCCCCGATTTTTAGACGAATAGAATAACTATGCGCCTCGCAATCGAGAAAATCTGGCCTCGATTTCCCACTTTCTCGCTACGATCATTTCTATCGCGCAGACTCCTAGGGAAGACTGTAGATTCCAGGTTGCAAGTTACAGGTTAAAGGTTTCCGTTGCGCGTACAAACCGAGCCAAGAAGGGCCCGAACTGCCCGCAACATGAAGCGAGGTTCCTGGACTAAGCTGAAACTTCATTTGGTTCCAGGTTCAGAATTCCCAACAGTGTCACGGCCTTCCAGGCCGTGATTGTCGAGCCCTTGGCTCGACGGATCGGTCATCACGGCAGGGATGCCCGTGCCACTGTAGGACACTGAAGTTTCTTTCTCGAATGGGGCCAGGGCTTCCTGGAGGGACGACTGACCTGCAACTTGATAACTGCAACGTGCTGTCGTCAAAACTCACCGTCTCGGGAGAACCTCTGGTTGATCGGCTCGCGTGCTTACCAGTACAATGCCACCAAAACAAGGGGGGCAAGAATGAGAAGTTTCCTAGTAATACTCTTGATCATGAGTCTAGGCTCACCCTTGGCAATACTGGCCGGGACCAAGGAAGAGATCATCCGCTTACAGAGCGACGTGCTGCAGTTGCATGACCAGATCCGGATGCTTCAGAAGAGTATCGACGACAATGGAGCCGTCTTCCGGTCTCTCTTGGAACAGCTCAATGATCAAGTGGCCAAGGCTACGCTGAGTATGGACGGTTTGAATCGCTCGCTGCAGGCTCAAAAGGCCGGTGTGAGCAGCTCTATCGATGGCGTGCGCGAAGAAATTCAAAACCTGAGTGTCAAGCTGGACGATACCAATAACCGGATCTCAGCGCTCCAACAAAAGACGGAAGAAAATCAGCTCAAGATCAAATCCCTGCGCACATTACCCGCTACCACCGGAGGTGAAATCGAACCGGATCAGGCGTATAGTGCCGCCTACAATGATTTTTTAATGGGAAATTATGACCTGGCCATCTCAGGCTTTCAGGACTTCCTGAACACATATCCCGACAGCGAATACGCCGACAATGCGATCTACTACCTGGGGACCTGCTACTCAGAGCAAGGCCGTCAGGAACAGGCAATCCAGACCTACGACCAGGTCATCAACCTTTACCCCAAGGGCGACAAGAGCCCAGTTGCCTACTTCAAGAAGGCCCTTGCCTATCGGCAGCTGGAAAGAAACACCGAAGCCATCGTGACCTTCAAACGGTTGATTACAACTTATCCCGAATCTCAGGAGGCGGTTAGAGCGATGCAGGAACTTCAGCAGCTAGGCGTCGAATTCGATCGCAAGCCGTCTCGGCGTCGATAGCGTTGTCCGGCTCCGGTGCTGAAATCAGCAGCAATCGCCTCAATTAAAAATGCCTCCTGACCTTTCCGCAATTAGCAAGAATCGGATAGTCGTAGTCTGTGTCTGCCTCTGCGCAGGAGCTTTTTTAAGCCAGACGGCTAGGGCTCAGATGGTTCCAGGACTGCGCCTCGGCTTCAAGAGTCGCACCCTTGAGTTTCGGATACAGGCCAAGGACCTGCAATCGGCCTACCGGATCACGCCCACCGGAGGTATCCAGATGCTCCCAGATCCGAAAACGGCGGTGGTTGCCGACGAGGTCGTGAAGATCCATGTCGAAGAAGGTCCTGACGGGAATGGACGACTGAGGCTCAATCGGGGGGACTCTAGCTACGAGCTGCTTCTGCGGCCCGACAATGGATTGGCAGCAGCATCCTTTGTTACGGGTCTTCCTTTTGGCTACAACTTCCTTCCCAAAGAGGGCCAAGCCAACGCTGGTGAGAGTTGGATCCAGGAGTTTCCGGCACCCGAGGCCAGCGCGGGGATACGGGTCAACACCACCTATCGCTATACCTTGATCGGGGGGAAGAAAGCTCCCGGATGTGAATTGTGTGCCATGATTCAGCTCGAGGGTACGCGCCGATTCCTTCCGGGTCCGAGCCTAGATCAAGCCTTGGCGAAGGTTCCGGAAGTACAGTCGTCTGACTTCTACTTGAAGGACCGAACCTTCGCGGTTGGCATGGTTTTTTTCGATCAGAAGAAGCGCTTCATTCACCGCTTTGAGCTGAACGCAAATCCCTCGCTCTTGACGTTGCTCCCTATCCCGGGATTGATGCGACAGGTCATCCTGGAGTACCCGGAAGCCGCATTGGAAGAATGAGAAGTACAGTATCGCTTCGATGCCTGAAGTCCCTCCTACTTCTCATATCGGGGCTCTGTCTCTGCGCTTGCCCACCAACAACGCTGAAGCAACTAGTCGAAGCTCACTTTAGCGACTTCACCGGGCTGACGGTCACGCTGGATCGGGAGTACCTCGTTGGCCTTCAGACGGCTCCCCACTTTTCGAACTTCCACTGCTGCTGGGTGGGAGACCGTTCTGGCTGGCAGAAAACCGCGGGAGGCTGGACTTCAGATCAGCGGACGGAGCTGGCCGCCGGCTCTGTGGCACTGCTACAGAGCTTTTCCTCAGAGGTTCCATCGGACGATGTCAGCTATGTCGAGATCGAGGTAGAGAGCTTCTTTGAGGATAGGCTTCTCAACATCCGACACTTTGAGCGAGAGCACTGCTCCAACCACAGCGCCCTGCCCTGCACTCCCGAAATTTCCACTCACGCCCTCAAGGTAGGCAGGCTCTCCGTCTCCACGCTGACGAAACTGATGCAACCGGACGCCTCGACTCAAAGCCACAATATCGAAGCAGTGGATTTGAAGGGTAAGGCCTACGGGAGGGACTCTCTGAGCGCGACCAATATCATCGTCGGGTATAGGATGGCAAGCACCTTCTGTGGCCAACAGATTGCCTGGGGAGACAATCGAAATCCGAGTTCGAAGCTGATACAGATCGAGGTTGAAGGTATCAAAAGAATCGAGACGTATCAGGACCACTTCTTTCGTTTTCAGAAGGAGATGGAGGGGAGAAACCAGGCTCGCTCATTCGAGTTCAGTATTCCCAACGAGCCCCCTCTGATTCTTCCTCCTCTGCAGGCCCAGGCAATAGCGGTCTTCGGTCCCCCTGCGGACCAGGTCACTTCAGGCCAGCCAATTCGCGTGACCGCGGTAAACCAGAACTTTCAGCCGAGCCCTGCCCGAGAGGGCCTCGTGATCACCGAGATCGACGAAAAGGGAGCAGCCCAGACACGCCAGGTCCAGACCGACCTCAGGGCCGCCGCTTGGATCATGGTCGGTGCCCAGACGAAGATCCTGAAAATCAATCTCGAGGGAAAGGAGGTCTTTTCCCGTGAAACCCGTCAAGCTCCCGGTCTCTCTCAGAGACAACCGGTGATAGATTTGGTCACACCCTTCCAGAGCGAGGGTCCCAAAGATATGGTTGAGAGCGGCACTCTTGCCCGGATCTGTGGGAGTCATCTGGGCCCAGCAACCCAACTCCTGATTGACGGTAAACCACAGGTTCCCCTGGTGGCCGGCACGGATTACCTTGTAGGTTTCCTCGAAGGAGTCGGCCCTACCAATATTGCTGTAAGGAACGGACAGGGTTTGACCAGCCCAGAGAAAGAGATCACCCTGGTTCGAATTTCCACAGAACAAGTCCCTCCTTCGATCTTTAAAAGCGGACAAAAGGCTGACATCATTCTTCGGATCGAGGGAACACCGGAGTCGATTCCAATCGAATTTGGAATCGACTCCAAAACGATGCGCTTTGTCGATGGCAACCAATTCATGATCACCAGCAGCAGCGGTGGCGACCCAAACACGGTTAATGTCACCATCCAGGCTCAGAGAGCCGGACCCTATCGGATCAATTTCCGACTGGCCGATCCGAAAAAGGGAGCTGTGATACCGCCTTGATTCTCGTCGTGAATTCGATAGGCTCAGCGAATGTTCAGGAGACTGTAATACGCGATTTCGACAATTCCGATGTTTGATGTCTTGACATGCAGGTCAATCCCAGAGAATCATCGAGTGCCAGACCTGATACACTTGGACTAAAATTGGGGGGAGAAGAGTGCCATGAATCTTCGTAGCTTTGCCGCAACTCTAGTAATCCTTTTGACTGCGTTGGGTTGCACTCAACCGCAGCAGGCAGGTCCTGCCGTACCGATTGGAATGACGATCCAGATTGTCGCCCCTTTGGGCCTGCCCCCGGTACCGATTCCGTCGAATAACCCGCTGACAGCCGAGACGGTGGCCCTGGGTCGAAAGCTCTACTACGACCCTAGCCTCTCTGTCGACGGCACCATCGCCTGCGCCAGCTGTCATCACCCAGACACCGGTTTCGCAGACGGGAAGCCGGTTTCCGAAGGCGTTGGTGGACAGAAGGGAGGCCGTAGCGCGCCTTCGGTCTTCAATGCGGCCTACTACACGACTCAATTCTGGGATGGACGGGCGGCTCACCTGGAGGAGCAGGCTCGGGGTCCGGTAGGCAATCCGATCGAAATGGGAAATACGCTGGAGGGTGCCGTCGAGAGTCTATCTGCCGACGCAAGTTATCGTGAGGATTTCGAGAAGGCCTTTGGACCCGGCCCGATTACCTATGAGATGGTGGAGAAATCTATCGCCAGTTTCGAGCGGACCGTCATCAGCGGAAACTCGCCTTTTGACCGCTATTTTTATGGCGGCGACGAGGGAGCCTTGAGTGAGGCAGCCCGACGGGGCCTCGACGTGTTTCGGGATCCTGGAAAAGGAAACTGTACCGCTTGTCATGTCCTGGGGTTGTTCACCGACAATCAGTTTCACAACCTTGGTGTCGGCCTGGATGAAACGGGGGAGTTGACCGACCTGGGCCGCTATGACGTCACCAAAAAAGACTCCGATCGCGGTGCCTTCAAGACGGTTTCTCTGCGCAACATAGCCCTGACAGCACCCTATATGCACGACGGCAGCCTACTGGATCTGAAAGAGGTGGTCGATTTCTACGTCGGCGGAGGCAACTCCACCCCCAATCGCTCCCCGCTGATCAAGTCCCTCGATTTTCTGACAGGCGAAGAGCGCGCAGATCTAGCCGTCTTTATGGAGTCTCTCACCGGAGAAATTCCGGCTGATGTGGGACCACCCGAATAGTGGAACGTATTGACGAAACTGACGCCGAGAGGGCCTTCGCACTGTGATTTTTTTCACACAGTAGAACCCTGACCACAGGTCTTCGTTTATAGATAGCAAGAGCACATTCCACGCTCTTGTCTCCCAAGCTGATGAGCCCAGCCCATTTCGGGCGGGCTCATCAGACTAATTGTCCCCTCCGGACTGACCTACCACCTTGATCTTCTGCTCTGGAAAGCAAACACCTGCAAGCGAGATTTCTCCAAGAAGCCTAGCCCTCACCGTATGCGAGTCTCTGGCGCGCCTCGGGATCCAGGCAACCTAATCCGGATCTAAGGGTCTGCGCAAGAATAACTTGGTAGAATTGGCGCTCATATTTGCACAAGATTTGGCCGCGAACGATTGAGAGAAACCGCAGGATTAGCCTGTCTAAATTGAGGATTTCTCGATTGAGGAGCGGCCGAAGATGACGTGAATATGAGATGCCAAAATGCCAAGTTATTTTTGCGCAGACCCTAAGGGGAGGTCGAAGTTCAGGTGAGTCCCACCTCCAGGAAGCCCTGGCCCCATTCGAGAAAGAAACTTGGATTGACTCCGCCATGATCATCGCTAGCAGCGCTGACAGAGCCATGACCGTGAGGGAGTGGGATCCTGTGCTTCAACGGAAGCGCCTGGGGGGATGGTCCCTGTCGGGCCCCGCTCCTTGACAGTCACGGCTCTGTCAACTAGCGAAGGTTGCTGCTCTTCCTCGTAGTTGAAGTTTCAGCTTAGTGGCCCCCCGGCGGTGCTGAGAACGAAACTTCGGTTACTGGAAGATTGTCCGTCACTGCGTGGGAAGAGTTGTCCGGCTCTCTCCTCGGAACCTGGGCGCATTTTGCTAACGGCTCAAGTCGTTCGCGGCTCTGTCGGACTTGGCTTCGGCACGCTGGTAGTTTACCCGTTGGCGGCACCTTCGGAGGACAGGAGACGTGCGACGTTCAGACGTGCGACGTATTCTTGAAGTTGCAGCTTTGCTCCAGCCGCTTACGCCCCTAATCGATTAATCGCAATCAATAGTTAGAAGGGGATGTCGTCGTCACTGATCTCTACCTCTCCCTGGCTGCCAGATCCTTCGGCTTGGGCTCCTGCTTCCACCGCTGGCTCCGATTCGCGGAATCCCTGCTCTTCCGTTCGGGAGCCCAGCATGCGCATCTCCGAGGCCACTACTTCAGTGGTTCTCCGCTTATTGCCATCCCGATCGTCCCACTCCCGAGTCTGGAGTCGCCCTTCGATAAACACCAGCTTGCCTTTGTTCAAGTACTGATTACAGATTTCGGCCAGTCTGCCCCAGACCACAATCTGATGCCACTCGGTACGAGTCTGCCGTTCACCACTCTGATCCTTCCAGCGCTCGTCTGTAGCCAGGGAGAAATTGGTGACCGCAGTTCCCGAAGACGTAAATCGTTGCTCCGGATCTCTGCCTAATCTTCCTACCAGGAAGACTCGATTGACCATCGTCTTAGACCTCCCATTTGAGAAATTGTTGAGTGTTCCACCTTAAGACGCTGGGTGGTCCTCACCCCTTGTTGCCCGGAATGGATCACCCAATCACTATAACGTGCACCCCCGAAAAAAAAGGAAAGAAACTGTAATAGTTTGTGCCCGAAACGGGCAGGCGCAACCGAAAATCAAAGGAAAAGAAAGCGAACGAAGTCGAAAGAAACGCCACCTGGAACCAGACTTTAAATCTAAAAACGCATTGTTTCAGCTAGTTTGTGACCTACCATCTCAATCTCTTTCTTGATTTTGTTAGCTTCTCTATACCAGATGGCGGAAATGCTACCTCCAGGACGCTTCGACTCCAGGATACGGACAATGTCCTCCTTCGAGTCGACTGCTTCTCCGTCCAATTCCACTAGCACGTCACCACCGATGATGACGGAGAAATTTCTCAATAGGACCCGCCGGTTACCTCCCCGAATGCCGGCTCGGGCGGCCGTGCTTCCCCGCTCCACCTGCTCGACCAGGAATCCCCTCTCTACCGACAACTTCAGAACCTGGGCGAGCCTTGGGCTCAGGGCTCGACCGTGTACTCCGAACCAGGGACGCAAGACTCTACCATGTTCCACCAAATCCGGGACAACTCGGTTAAGAATATTCACGGGGACTGCGAATCCGATGCCGGCGCTCTCACCGGTACGAGAGTAAATCGCAGTATTGATGCCGATGAGTTCACCGCTGGTGTTTAGAAGGGCCCCTCCGCTATTGCCAGGGTTGATGGCGGCGTCACTCTGAATCACGTTTTCGACGACCCCGTAGTCCGTCTTCAGGCTTCTGGCAAGAGACGAAATAATCCCCGTGGTCAGGGTCCTCTCCAGCCCGAAGGGATTACCGATAGCGAGCACTTTTTGACCCACCTTCAGGTTATCACTACTTCCCAACTCGATCGGATAGAGCTTTTCTGCAGGACTATCGATCTGAAGAACGGCCAGGTCATTGAAAGGATCCTGACCCAGAATCTTGGCCTCATAGGTACTGTTGTCAAAAAGCGTGACTTGGAGTCGGTCGGCATTCTTGATCACGTGAAAATTAGTCACGATTCGGCCCTCGTTGTCGATAACGACTCCGCTTCCTACGCCCTGCTGAGGGATGACGTTGAACCAGAAGTTTAATTCCAGGGTGGTGCTGGTGACGTTGACAACGCCCTGGCTCAGCCTCTCATAGATCTCGATGTTGATCTGTTCGTCGGCTGTGAGAGCAGTTTTGGGACCAGCAGTGACTGGAGGCGTGAACTCGGCGCGACTCGTAGAAACGGCTGGCCAACGCAGGAGAACAGCGGTCAGCCCAGCTGAAATCAGGCTACTGGCCAGCACGATCTTCCAGAAATCTCTTCGCCGCATGGGTTTCATTATACAGCTCCGGCCTTCGGAGCGAACACCGGTCAGAGCCGAAAGTGGCCCGTAGGGTCTGTGCAAGAATAACTTGGTAGAATTGGCGCTCAGATTTGCGCTAGATTTGGCCGCAAACGATTGAGCGAAACCGCAGGCGTAGCCGGGTCTACGTTGAGGATTTCTCGATTGAGGAGCGGCCGAAGATGGTGTGAAGCTGAGATGCCACAATGCCAAGTTATTTTTGCGCAGACCCTTAGCCCGGCTCTCGGATTGTCTTAAAAAAGAGCAGGCTGGTTCCTACTGCGCTCAGCGCCACCAATGCGGTGACGCCCCCGAATCCGAGCTGGCGGTTGAGGCTTCCCGCCACCAGTACGAAAACGGCTATGCCCAGCTGGGAAGCCGAGTTACGCAGCGCCAGGTAGGCGCCCCGGCGCTGCTCCGTGACCAGCTCAGTCTGAAGCGTGTGAAGTGCAGTTTGCCTGAAACTGACGCAGAGGCTGATGAAGAAGAAGACCAGCATCAAAGCAGCGCCCCACGAGAACTGCTGGATTCCCAGCAGCGCTAAAGCGAACAGAGAATTGAAGACCAGGAAAACGCGCCTCTTGCTCCACCTGTCAGACACCCAACCCGAAACCAGACTGCCCAGGAAGGCAGCAATGCCCGCGGTCAGGAATATCCAGGAGATCTCAAACGGGCTCAGTCCGAAACTCTGATGAAGATAGTTGGAGAGAAAGACGAGAAAGGCCAGGGTGCCTCCGGCCACGACAAACGAAACCACCAAGGCCGAGCGAGTGTCGCGCTCTCTTAGAAAATCCAGATAAATCTTGAACTGCACCCCCTCCGACTGCTTCAAATCCGGCTGGCGAGGCAGTCCTAGCGAGACCAGTGCAAGTGCAGCGGCCAACATACCAGAACAGAAGAACACCGTTCTCCAGTGCCATCCCTCGGCGATCCAGGTGCCCAGGGGAAGGCCCAGGATCAAAGCTACAAAATAGGAACTGAGGACGATTCCCATGATCCGCCCTCGTCGCTGGTAAGGAAAGAAATCCCCTACCAGCCCAGCCGTGCAGGTGGAAAGCAGGCCAGAAGCGATGCCGGTTCCCGCTCGCAGCCATAACAGATCGCCATAGGTGGTGACCCGGTAGGTCGCAAAGGCCAACACGCTAAAACCAATCAGGCCTAGTTTGAGGAAAAGTACACGCCCCCAGCGGTCCGTCAGAGGTCCCAGAAGTAGATTGAACACGCTTGCCGAGATCGCGTAGAGGCTGAAGAGCCATGCCACCTCCTCCACCGCTACACCAAAGTCACTACTCAAGGCCGGCAGTAAAGGAATCAGCATCTGATTGTCTGCCGAGGCCAGAAACAGAATCAAGAAAAGGGCCGATATCAAGAAGATTAATCTGGCTTTTCTCATGTAACTTATGAAGATAGAGGACACTTATGGACGCTTCAGCGCGCCGTCGAACGGTCTGAGATAGTTTGCTTGAAGTTGCTCTCCGGAGAGAGTGGTTCCTTCGATTAGCTGTCGGTATGCCAGCAGGCAGAGTTCGCTGAGAATACAGTTGTCCGTGTCGAGGAGCCTCGCACCGGGCTGCAGCGCCATGATCGTGGAGCGGCAGTGGGCAACTCCGTCACCCACGAATTGGTAGGTCCCGGGTTCCAGATGCTTGAGCCAATCCGAAGGAGCAACGACTACTTCTGGTTGCTGGACGGAAAGAGTAGAATCCTCGAACTGGTAGACCGCCGCATAGATCTGCTGCCGCCTGGCATCGATCATAGGTGCAATGCGGCCCCCCAGATTTCGGAATCGAAAGGCCAGGGCTTCCAGTGTCGAAATACCTGCCACCGGCTTTTCCAGCTGCTGACAAAAGGCCTTGACGGTAGCCAGGCCTATGCGCAACCCGGTAAAGGAACCCGGACCGGTCGCCACGGCGAAGCACCCGATTTGCGAGATGTCGAGCTCATGCTGGCGCAGCAGGAAGTCCACGTAGCCCAGAATCCCCTCAGAATAGCGTAGGGGAGTCTTGAGCATTGCAAGTCCGATCACCTCTCCGTTTCGGGCCAGGGCTGCCCCCCCACTGTTGGTAGCTGTGTCAATGGAAAGGATGTACATGGTAGAAGCCGAAGACGCTGCTGCGGAGTGCTACTCTAACACGTCCGTGCCGCCATTATTTGGAACTTTTTATTCACCCTGGACTGGTAAAGTAGACGCCGTGGAACGCCTCAGTCCAATGATGAAACAGTACCATGACATCAAACGTCAGAACCCCGGTGTCTTGCTCTTTTTCCGCCTGGGCGATTTCTACGAAATGTTTTTTGAAGACGCAATCCTGGCAAGCCGTGACTTGGAGATTACGCTGACTTCGCGAAACAATGATGAAAAGGGAAAGCCCATTCCCATGTGTGGAGTGCCGCATCATTCGGTTAAAAATTATTTGGCGCGCTTGATCAAACAGGGACACAAAGTGGCACTGTGTGAGCAGGTAGAGGATCCTCGTCTCGTCAAGGGGATTGTTCGGCGCGAGGTGATGCGCGTCGTGACTCCCGGCACGGTAGTCGAGGAGGAGCTTCTGGAATCCAAGGAGAACAATTTCCTGGCCAGCCTCTACGCCGTCGAGGGTCGAGTGGCAGCTTCTTTTCTGGACGTATCCACCGGAGAGTTCTGGGTCAGTGAATTTTCGGGCCCGCGGGCTTGGAGCCAGCTCGGAGAGGAGTTGTGTCACTTCCGACCACGGGAAATCATCCTGCCAGAGGGAGCTGAAACGGATCTGATGGGCCATCTGTCCCAAGAAACAAGTCAGGCTGCAGTCCGGACGCCTCGGGAGGACTGGATTTTCGACACCGAGTACTCGCGTCGAGTTCTGCTGGAACACTTTGGTGTGGCGACGCTGGAGGGCTTTGGCCTAAATTGCCAAAGCGCAGCAATTTCCTCAGCCGGGGCACTCCTCTCCTATGTGAAGGAGACGCAGAGAGCATCGCTGGGACACATCACCGAAATGCGTCAGCTGAGGAAGGGCGACTATCTGCAACTGGACGAGACCACGGTTCGAAACCTGGAGTTGGTCAGGGCCCAGGACGGAAGCCGACGCTGGACGCTGCTTTCCGCATTGGATCACACGCGGACCTCGATGGGGGGCAGGTTGCTGCGCCATTGGCTGCTGCGGCCACTGTTGGATCTGGAAGAGATCGTCCAGCGTCAGGACGCCGTAGGAGAGCTGCAATCTTCGGTTCTGCAGATGGACAGTCTGGGTAAGGTATTGAGCTCGATCCAGGACTTGGAAAGGTTGCTTAGCCGGGTCATATTGGGGACGGCAAATGCCCGAGACCTGTTGGCCCTGAAGCTCTCGCTGCGTGTCCTTCCCGAACTGTGCAAGACTTTGACGGAGTGCCATAGCGAGCAGCTGCTTCCCCCAAAAGACCTACTTGACGATCTGGTCCAGATGCTCGAAAGAGCTATTTCCGAGAGTCCTCCCATACTCCTGAATGAAGGGGGACTCATCGCCGCAGGCTATGATTCTGAGCTGGACGAGCTGCGCCAGATCTCCAGCTCGGGAAAGTCCTTCATCGCCAGTCTGGAGGCTCAGGAGCGCGAGAGGACGGGCATCGGCTCGCTCAAGGTTAAATATAACAGGGTTTTCGGCTACTTCATCGAGGTGACAAGGGCACATTTGGAATCGGTGCCCGAGGATTACACCCGGCGCCAGACCTTGGTAGCTGCCGAGCGCTTCGTGACTCCTGAGCTCAAGGCCTACGAAGAGAAGATTTTGACGGCAGAAGAACGGATCTTCAGCCTGGAAAAAGAACTGTTTCTGGAGCTGCGCCAGAGCGTAGCCCAGGAGGCTCAGCGAATTCAACAGGCCGCTCGTGTGGTGGCACGCCTCGATGTGCTGCTCTCTCTGGCCACCGCAGCTCGACGCCAGAAATACATTCGGCCCCGGTTGGACCAGAGCAGCGAACTCGACATCCAAGACGGACGCCATCCCGTCCTCGAGCTGCAAGGGGGCGAGCCTTTTGTCCCCAACACCCTTTTCTGCAACACCAGCTCTGACCAGCTGCTGATTCTGACAGGCCCCAATATGGGTGGAAAGAGCACCTACCTGCGTCAGAACGCGCTGATCGTGATCCTGGCGCAGATCGGTTCGTTTGTGCCGGCGAGTCAGGCTCAGATCGGGTTGGTCGATCGCATCTTCACGCGTGTGGGCGCCAGCGACAACCTGGCCCGCGGCCAATCCACTTTCATGGTGGAAATGATCGAAACTGCAAACATCCTCAACAGCGCCACCGATCGCAGTCTGATCCTGCTGGACGAAGTCGGACGGGGCACCGCTACCTTCGATGGACTGTCCATTGCCTGGGCGGTCGCCGAGTTCCTGCTGACCGAATCCTCGCGTCGGGCCCGGACACTGTTCGCAACCCATTATCAGGAGTTGACTCAGCTAGACCGGATCTTCGAAGGCGTGAAAAACTACCAGGTCACGATTCGGGAGTCGAATGGGCAGATTCTCTTCTTCCACCGGGTGATGCCGGGTGTAGCGAGCAAGAGCTACGGTATCGAGGTGGCGCGGCTGGCCGGCCTTCCCGCTCAGGTCGTGGGGCGGGCTCGGGAAATTCTTTCACGCCTGGAGCGAAAGCGGCTGGATCTTTCCGGAGGGTCCCAGGGTCAGTCGACTACCGAGGTCTTCGACGAGTTGCAGAAGACTCTCTTTTGAGAGCACCGGTGACTCCCAGATATCCTGACCGACAAGGCCCCAGGTCCCAAGTACCAGATCACAGACAGCTCCGCTGCTGGGGGACTCTACCTGCTGCTGCGTTCGAACAGGGATGGGACGGTTGCCGCATTTCTGGAGATTTTCAGGAGAGAGCTTCATGAAAACACGCAGTGTAGGAGCCCTCCTGTTCTTGGCACTGCCCTTCTTCACCTCTCTGGGTGCCCCTTCGATCTGGGACTCGAACGAGGCCTACTACGTTCAGACCCCACGGGAGATGGTTGAGAGAGGGGACTGGCTCGTTCCCTACTTCAACGCTGAGCCGCGCTTGAACAAACCTCCGCTCGCCTATTGGGTGGTGGCGGCCTTCTATCGCGGCTTTGGAGCCTCGCTCTGGGGGGAGAGGCTGGTGATGGCCGCGCTTGCCTACGCCTGTCTCTGGATCGTCTTCTGGATCGGAAGAATCCTGCTATTCTCGGAGCCGACGGCTGTCCTGGCGGCAGGAATTTTCGCCACGTCCTTCCGATTTCTCATGCTCTCCCGGCGGCTTCTCATCGACATTCTGCTGCTGTTCTGTGTCCTGGCCGCCATAGGCTGCTTCCTGCACTGGTTGAAGAATGGGGATCGGAAGGCCTTCCTGCTCTCTTCCCTGCTCTTCGGACTGGGCTTTCTGGCCAAGGGGCCGGTGGCTCTGCTCCCGGTCGCAGCCTTGCTTTTATACCTACTAATGTCAGGGCAGCTAGCGCGTCTTCGATCGGCACCTTGGGCGTTGGCAACCCTGCTCTTCCTTTCCGTTTCCTCGTCCTGGTTTCTGGTTCTGGGATTTCAGATGGGCTGGGAGGCCGTTTCTAATTTCATGTGGACCGAGAATCTAGGCCGCTTCACGCACATCCAGTTTGGACCCGCGCGCGGGCCCTTGTTTTACGTCGGTGCGTTCATTGTGGACTACTTTCCATGGTCTTTGCTGTTCCCAGGAGCGGTGCTGCAATGGCTCCGTTGCCGACGCCGGAGGGATTCGAAGGAAGCAGATATCCCGAGCGCAACGACGGGCAGCTCTGGCTCAGACGATACTACCCCGTCAGGCCCCAAGGCATCGATTGAGCTGCTGGGATGCTGGATCCTGATCTACTTCCTGGTCTTTTCCTTTTCCCAGAACAAGCAGGAATACTACATACTCCCGGTCTACCCGGCCGCCTCGCTGTGGCTAGCTCACTACCTCAGGCGAGCCAGCATCGGTCTCCCCGTCCGAATTCTGATCGCTTCGGTGAGCAGCTGTTTGGGAATCTTGCTTTTTGTCCTGGCCGGAAGCCTTTTCTCGGAGGCGTGGGGGTGGTGGATACCGTTTATCCCCTTCTTAGGCTTCATTTTGCTAGCTGCTCGAGGCCAGACAGAGAAGATGGTCTGGGCTCTGTGCCTCTTCTACTTCAGCGTCTTTACTCTTTATCTCGGGCCCCTGGACGAGTACCGGCCGGTCCATCATCTGGCGCGGGCGATCCAGAAGAAGGCCCCCCCTGAGGGAACCTTCCTGGCGGGTTACTACCGCTACTCGGCGCCCAGCCTTACCTACTACTTGAATCAACCTATTCTGGAGACCTATCGATTCCAGGAGATCGTCGACACCTTGCGCCGCGACTCACCGGTCTACTTGATCATGGGGAGTTCTGACTATGAGGAGCTTCGCCAAGTGGTTGGTCGGCGTCTGGAAATTGTGGAAGTCCGACCCAACCTGTATACTAGCGGTCGAGAACTCATTACAGGATTAAAAAGTGGGCGAAAGATCAGCGCCGACACTTGGACCCGCCCAATTTACCTCGTCAGCAACCAGGGTGAGTGAGCAGCCCGTCGACCTCTCCGTTATACTCCCGGTCTTCAACGAGAGGGACAGCCTCGAACCGCTGAGCCTGAATCTGCTCGGAGTCCTTGAGAAGCTCGACCTTGGATACGAGGTTATTTTTGTAGATGACGGTAGCCGAGACGGAAGCCGCGAGACGCTGCAAGAGCTGGCCCGCTCCAATCCACACATCGGCCTGCTGACCTTTGTCAGAAACTTCGGCCAGACGGCAGCGATGGCTGCGGGCTTCGAACACGCACGAGGTCAGATCGTGATCTCGATGGACGCCGACCTCCAGAACGATCCCGAAGACATTCCACGAATCTTGGACAAGTTGGGCGAAGGCTACGACGTCGTCAGCTGCTGGCGAAAGGATCGACAGGATCCCTGGCTCACACGAGTATTGCCTTCCCGGCTCGCCAATCGTTTGATCAGCTGGATCAGCGGAGTACGTCTGCGAGACTATGGATGCACCTTGAAGGGCTACCGTCGCGACGTGATTCAGCACATCCGCCTCTATGGGGAGATGCATCGCTTCATCCCGGTATTTGCAGGATGGGTGGGTGCACGGGTGGCTGAAATCCCGGTCCAGCACCACCGGCGCCAACATGGAGAGTCAAAGTACGGACTCTTCCGAACCTTCAAGGTGCTACTCGATCTCATCACCGTGAAGTTTCTGGTGAGCTACTCCACAAAACCGATGTACCTCTTTGGAGGATTGGGTTTCCTGTCCTTTCTGGGGGGCGGGCTATTGAGTACCCTGACGCTGTACCAGAAGTTTTTTTACGGCGTGAAAGCCCACCGCAATCCTGTCCTTCTCTTGTCGATTTTCCTATTGATCGTCGGCCTTCAATTCATCCTTTTTGGCCTGGTGGCCGAGTTGATCATTCGCACCTACCATGAATCTCAAGGCAAGCCAATCTACATCCTCCGAGACAAACAACTGGCGGAGTCAGCTGACACCAGTTCCGCTGCCGACTGAATCATCCACTTGCGCCTTTCCTGATTGGCGTCGGGCCTACTTCAACTTATGAAACTGATTTTAGATTGCCTCTTCGAGATCAGCACCTTGATCTCAGGTTGGTTATGGGGACCTCCCATGGTTGTCCTCCTCTTCGGCACGGGACTGCTTCTCACCTGGACTACGCGCTTCGTGCAGGTCCGTCATCTGGGACGATCCATCCGTCTGGTCCTACGGGGAGCCGTTCACAAGGCAGACTCGGACCAACCTTTGGAAGGCGATATCACCCCCTATCAGGCTCTGATGACTGCGTTGTCGGCAACGGTCGGAAATGGAAATATTGCCGGTGTGGCTACGGCGATCGCAGCCGGCGGCCCGGGTGCCGCTTTCTGGATGTGGATCACGGCTATCTTTGGGATGGCAACGAAGTACTCGGAGGCGGTACTGGCGATACTCTACCGGCAGCAGATGGAGGACGGGACCATGGCCGGTGGTCCCATGTACTACTGCCGCGACGGTATTCCCCAAAAGCAACTGGGCAAGTTTCTAGGCGGCATGTTTGCCATTTGTGGTGCTGCCACCGCCCTGATCGGTACCGGCAACATGTTCCAATCACAGTCAATGGCTCTAGCTGTCAGAGAACAGTTCGGTGCACCGCCCTGGCTTACCGGACTGCTCATCAGCATCCTGGTCGGTCTGGTCATTCTGGGAGGCATCCGCCGAATCGGAGCCGTGGCGGAACGTCTGGTTCCGACTATGATCTTGTTCTACTTTGGGGGAGCCCTGTTGGTGATCCTCACCCACATCGACAAAGTCCCTCAGGCGCTCTGGTTGATCGTCAGCTCTGCCTTTAGCCCCCAGGCAGCCATGGGTGGAGCCGTGGGCATCGGCATCCAGCAGGCGATTCGGTTCGGGGTGGCGAGGGGCATCTTGTCGAATGAGTCAGGGCTAGGGAGTGCGGCCATCGCTCACGGCGCAGCCCGAACCCGCAATCCCGTCGCCCAGGGGGGTATCGCCATGATGGGGACCTTTATCGACACCATCATAGTTTGCACCCTGACCGCGCTGACCATCACGCTCTCCGAAGCCTACAAAAGTGCGACCTTCATGGTGGAAGGCATTGGGCTCTCCGGGGCGGATCTGACGGTAACGGCTTTCAATACGGGGATGCCCGAATCCGTCTCGGGTTGGGGAGGCACCATCGTGGTTTGCTCCTCGCTGGTTTTCGGTTTCACCACGCTGATCGGATGGTCCTATTACGGTCAGATTTGCATGGAGTTTCTCTTCGGAGTCAAGGTCGTGCGCCCCTACCGCATCAGCTTCGTGATTCTGCTATTCCTGGGCGCCCTCCTGACCGGTCACTACGCCCCCATCATCACAAATCTGGGAGACATCTGTAACGCTTCGATGGCGTTTCCCAATCTGATCGCCTTGATCCTACTGAGCGGACACGTTGCACGGGTCACGCGGGAAGACAAGGGCTAAGCTGAAACTTCAAGAATTCGTCGCACGTCTCCTGTCCTCCAAAGGTGATGCCAACGGGTAAACTACCGGCGTTACGAAACCAAGTCCGACAGTGCTGCGAACGACTTGAGCCGTTAGAAAAATGAGCCCAGGTTCCGAGGAGAGAGCCGGACAACTCTTCCCCACGCAATGACGCACAAATCCCCAGTAGCCGAAAGTTTCTTTCGCGAATGGGGCAGCACCGCTGGGGGCGGGACTAAGCTGAAACTTCAAAGAATCGTCTGAACGTTGCACGTCTCTGCTCCTGGGAAAGCGCGGCGAGCGGTTCCGACGGAAACTTCGAATGGCGAGGTGATCATGAAGAATCGCCAGATGACAGAGCCGTGACTGCGAAGGATCGGTACCGGCATACCGATGCCGGCAAACAGGACCCGGCAGACAGTAACCCGTGGACCCTCTTCTTATAGACTCGCCACATGCTCCGATCGGTGATCGGGGCCCGATCCCTCACGGCCCCATCTCTGTGAGCACGCCGAAGCAACAGCAAGCCGGGATCCTAACCCTTCCGATCTCCAAGGACTTTTGCGACACCCTCTATTCTGGATCCTTCCAAGTTTCTTTCTCGAATGGGGCCAGTGCTTCCTGGGGGGAAACTAAGCTGAAACTTCATTTCCAGACTTGGATGAAAAAGGTGCATAACCCAACGTCCGGCGAGGGTAGCAAGCCAGTGTAGGGCTAGAAAACTGCCCAGATCCTTGCCGATCCACCCGATCCGTTTTCAATCTTGATGGGGGCGACGATGGTCCAGGCTCCGCTTTGAGGTATCCGCTGTAAATTGGCAACGTTCTCGAGGTGATAGCCTCCGGCACCGTGGACGGTGTGATGAACGGAAAAGTCAGTAGAACGCCCAAAGTCGACGCTGAGGGTATCAATGCCTAGCCCCCTCACTTCCCTTTCTTCAAGCAAGAATCGGGCCGCCTCGTGAGAGAAGCCTGGAAAATGGAGCTGCCCCGAATCGTCCTCGTTCTTATATTTCTCAAAATCGTCCCAATATCATGCCCAGCCCGTGAGGGCAAAGACAACCGCAGATCTGGGGATTGGTCCCCACTTCCCCTCCCAGCTACTGAGATCCTGTAGCGACAACTGATAGTCGGGATCCTTCTCACAGGCTGATTGGATATCAATCACGACAGCAGGTGCCACCAACGATGTCAGAGGGATTTCGTCTACAGAGGCCTGCCCTGCTTCGAAATGATTGGGAGCGTCCAGATGGGTTCCGGAATGTTCTGGTACCGCGATGAGTCCCTGGATCCTGAACCGGTCAGGATGAGACTTTAAGTATTCCGCGACGTAGCGATTGTCCCAGCCGTGTTAGATAGCTTGAACCAGGATCGCATAGTCGATCCCAAATAGGTTCATCTCCTCCAACAACATCTCCAGCGTGCCGGCAACTGGAGGAGGTTTAAAGTCGGTGTCATAGGGATGGGGGAAGGGAAATCGCTCGGAATCAGCAGGCCAGACATGCATGTGTGTGTCGACGATGGGAGATCGGGCTGATAAAGCTCCAGATCCCTGATCCTGCCCTGTTGATGCCGATCTCGAACAACCGAACCCTATCCTTGAGACACAGACACCCCCTACTTTAAGAAACTCTTTCCTCGTCGGTTGATACCCCATGCTTACGCTTTCCTTCATGCACTCTCCTCTGCTTCAGGCTCAGGTCGCGCAAAGCGGAGTATAGATCCCCAAAGCTTTCGACCTCATCGATTCAGAGACTCTCGAGAGGTACCAGGCCATCGGCTCGGCCATCATTCATCTGTCGCCTACTCATTGGAACTGGTCCTTCTTTCCGGCTGTGTGGAGAGGGTCCCGATCTCCACCAGTAATCGAGAACAGAAGTAACGCAAAGACGAGGTTTTGCTCGATCATTCGGCCAGGCTCCTGCCGTGACTTTCCGGCCTCGAAGACCAGCTGAAGATTCACAACGGGATCCCTAGCTTCAGGAGGCGAGCTCCGTTGTCGTAAGTAATACCGAGAAGGATTCGAGGGTCGGCTACGTACTCCTTCAATCGAGCAAGCGACCGCTGAGCGATGCAATAACCCTTCGGGTAGGCGCCCCCCTGACCATCGTGGCAGGGACAGTCGCTTCCCCATATGAGCTTCTTGGAAAGCCGCAAGACGAAGTCTGAGGCAAAGTCAGGATCTCGACTCAGGGCGTTGCGCCCCGAGTTGGCTGAAAGATCGCCGTACATGTTGGCATAGTCGGACAGAAGCCGGTCGGAGATTCCTCCCGGCTTTACCGGGCCGTTGGGATATCCCCCAGAAGCCCCCACCGCACTGATATTGGCCCACCAACCCGTGGCGTGTCCTATAAAATTGACCTGTGGGTAGGCCTCCAGGATCTTGTGGAATCGCTCCAGTCCAGTATTGTACTCGCGACCGAAGTGGAGCAGAACGGGCACATCGAACTCCCGGGCCACATCGTACACCCGTCGCATCTCAGGCGAGTCAGCCGGGATCTTGAACTTCTGCTCCCCAATGCCCAGGGCTCCCCTCTCCAGATGAGTCTGGAGGACCTGCTGGGCATCCTCTCGTTTCGGATCCACGTTGCAGAAGGTCACATAGCCATCTGGATGAGCCTGCAGATGACTCCAGCACTCTTCGTTGCCTGCCAGTTGGACGTGCATCCAGCCGTCTCCGGGGAGCAATACAGTGGTCGCCACGTCCAGGACCTGTTGATGCAGAACCAGCTTGTCCTCAGGTCTCTTGGAGAACAACACATGTTGGTGGATGTCCAGCAGGGAAAACTTCTTCGGTGCGGCATCGGTGCGGGAATTGGCCACAGATACGGCCGCTGCAGCGGCTCCACCAATGAATTTGCGGCGTGTGATACAGACAGGCATGGTGGATCTTATTATGGGCGCTTGACTGAAAGTTTCAAGATGATTGGGAAGCATTTCCTACGAGGTAGTGAGGTATCGCCTCCAGACTAATAAGCCGTGTCTCGTGATCAAGAGTCTCCGCTTGAGCTTTCCGGAAGAGAGCCATAATTTACCCGGAGTCCGGTCCCCAGACAGGCTGAAGCATTCGGGCAGGCAACTGTTGACGGGCAATTGCCTACGCCGAAGGTGTTATTGCACGTAGCCCAGGATTGCAATGCGAAGCGAGCTACTCTGGGGTCCAAGTCGCTCCCCCAAAAGCTCGCTACCCTGAAGGGGTTATTGACGACCCGGAGACGCAGGGCATTGACGCTTACAGCGTAAGAAAGCAGGGGAAACTTCAACCCAGGGTAGCTCGCTTCGCATCGCAACCCTGGGCTACACGCAGTAACACCTTCGGCGTAGGTGGGGGGTGGATTCCACTAGGGTAGTGCCACTGTCAACTCTTCGATCCCTGGGTACATGGGGAGCGTATGTGCCCCGGGGACTCATCGCTACAATGGTGTCACCCTCGTAGACGAAGCGGTAGCGCTTGTAGTGGCCCCACTCCTCCTCTTGTCGACGGACCAGGGGATACACAGCCTCCAGAACCGTACCTGACGATTGTTTCGAAGTAACTGCCCAGGTGCCGATTCGCCGAACTGCTACGGGATTCCCCTGAATCCGAATGCTGAAGTTCTTCCAGGATACCCAGCTGGGCTTGCGGTACCAGAGGCTCGCTTCCCGCTTCAAGGTGATGCTGACCCGGCCCTCCTTCGGGATTTGGCTGACGACGCGCGCTGCCTCGGATTCGCTGGAGAAAGACATGTTGAGCCTCACTCCCCACTGATCCTGATCGATCGAGTGGCGGAGGACGGCCCACAGACACTGGATCCCTCCCTGGGTGATGTCCAGCACGGCTGAACCGGCTCCCGGGACGTGGCGATCGTTCACACTGGGACAACCCCAGCCCCCGTCTGCATCGGTGGGGAACTCCTTGAGAGCGCTCTCCGGAGCATCCGTTTGGGGGTGAAACTCCTGTCCTTTGAGCCACTGGCTGGGAAGCACGTGGCTGCGGACCATACGTTCCGCCATCTCGAAGTACCTGGGATGTCCTGTCCGTCCTAGATGGATGGCGGTCTGAATCATGTCCCCTGTGTTGTTGATCTCACCCCTTCCCACCAGCCGCTCTCGCCAGGAATTCTCCACCGACCAACCGAAGCTGCTGCGAGTGGGAGCGAGCCCCTTGTCGACGATCCTGCGGGCGTGCTCCAGAGTTTCCAGGTCCTTCTTCAGCACTCCGAAGTGGGCCAGACCGTGGACCGTTCCGGTGATGGAGTGGGTGTGGCTGCCCGCGTCCTGTAGGAGCTGTCCATCTTGCCAAAAGAGTGGGTTCGGCTCCGGTGGACGAACCGTCGGGCCAGTTCCAGGGCCCGGGTGTCCCCGTTGTGCTGATAGAGCTGCGTCAGGGCCATAACGAGACGACCCGATCCACGGCAGTGGCCTGAGGATGGTAGAGGCCGGCGTTGGGTGGCGCATAGACAAGATCTCCCTCATCGGTGAAAGCAGACCTGCTTCCGAGGGCTCCTCAGGGCGCAGCATCGGAATTGCGTGGACTGCGTCGGGACGGGAGGCTCCCTCACCATCTGTGATATCGAGAAGCGTCTCCATCAGCTTTCCCAGCCGATCCAGCGCCTCCTGGTCCCGCCGACGGATTCCGAGCTCCAGCAGAGCTTGAGCTGCCTCCCGAAGGTCGTGGGACATCAAAACCAACTTGTTGCTATCCCGATCGTATGCTCTGGTGAATCCCGCCTCGTTGTCCAGGGTGGCAAACAGCAAGGACCGGAGTTTTTCGATCACCTCTTCCGGAGGGCGCTTTCCGGTCGCGGACTCGCCCTTGAGGAGTCCGTCAATCGCCCGTCCCACGTTGTGCGGCAGATCGAACCAGGGCCGGCCAGCGATACCCTTTTGGACCGCTTCGGCCGGATCGATGGCCATGAATGGCTCGGTCCAGCGGACGATATTGTCCATTGCCCGCTCTACATGCCAACCCAGATCGGTAGGTTGGGTAGCCGCTTCGATTCCCGCCATCTTTTCCTCCTTCGAGATAGGTGCAGAGCTCACCTCCTCAGCCAGCAACAACAGGCCTAGTGAAGGCATCAAGAACACGAGTTTCCATTCCATTTCCTACCTCATCTCGCTGTATTCAAGATCTTGCCTATTCGCAATGCCAGCGGAAGCTCGAGTGCCCCCATCACAAGAATTCCCCGTACAAGATTCCCCGGTTTTCGGATATAGCCCGACGGTCAGCATATATAGTTCCTCTGCTGCGCTTCCGGACTCCAGCTAGCCGTGCCGCTCCGGTGGATTGGAAGAAAATCCCATCAGATAGCGAGCTAGAGGCGAGTACTCCCAGACTTTCTCGGCCGGGATGACGGTGCGGAAATCGGTAAATGGTTTGATCCAGGAGCGGCAGTAGTCGACCAGGATGGCCCGTCGGGGCCGGTCGGTGGAATTGGGTCCGTGGCGATGCCAGGTGTTGGAAAGCCAGAGAGCCAGTGACCCGGCGGTTCCGGTCAGAGCGACCTCGTCCTGACATTCAGCGCCGTGCTTTCCCCAAAAGGGGGATTCTTGCGGGTCTTGTGGCTACCTGGAACGATCCGAGTGGCTCCGTTCTCTTCCGTAAAGTCGTCCAGCATGAAGGCATTCTGGGTGGTAAGGGAGAAATCCGGTAACGGTTCCGAGAGCTGTCCCAGAGGGACATCCACGTGCCAGGCTCCCCTTCCGTCTGCGGCCCTACGCTGGTGGTACTGCAGTCCGATAAGACACAGTCGTGTCCCAGTGTCGACCTCACCAGCTGCAACACAGTCGGATTCTCGATCAGTTCAGCGAAGCTTGTGCCCTTGACCAGGATGCCCCAGATACGCTGCGACCGATCGTGGTCAAAAAGGGTGGGCAGGTGCAGGAAGAGCTTGAGTACCTCTTTGAGCGGTACCGGCCAGGGTGTGTAGTGGTTGATTCTTCGATAGTTGTCGGATGCGCTGGATCAGACGACCCAGTTCAGCCTGACTGACAGGGTATTTTTCGCCAGATAGGCCTCGAACTCGGCGTCTTCTTCGCAAATACTCCCCTCACCCGGATCGAAGGGCTGTTCTCGCTCGGTGGTGAAAAGAGCATCCAGCGCCGACCGCATCGTGGCCACCTGGTGGGGGGAAAGCACGTTGCTGATGACAACGTAGCCCGATCCTCGAGACGAGACAATACAGCGTCGTAATCGATGACTTCTGTGACGGTTCTCCTCAATCCTTTCTCACTTCGATAGTTCGTAACAATATATCAGTAGCGTCCTCCTGTCCTTCGCGAAAAACCTCATCCGCCTGTCGGAGAGCCAGATTTTCCGAGGGGCGATTCTCTGTGTACAAGAGGAGGTGCTCGTCCGCACACAGGTCCGCGCGGATACTGCCGACCTGAATGGTCATGGGACGAAGCCGTGGCCTGGTTCTCCTGTTCCTGGTTTCGATTTTCCTGAGTTTAGCAATCCTTGAGACGGCCGTGGCTCAACGTCGCATCTCCGCTTCTGTGGGAAAGTCTCTGCAGGATTTCGATCTCCTGCAGGATCTTGGTGTTTAGTTCCCGGCTGCCGAAGCCGAGAACTCACCTGGATCTTCACCAGAAGAGCAACTCCGTTTCTCTGCCTGGGGCCGCACCTGCTACCTTCAGCTGGAGCGCGCTTCCCTGTTTTCCGCCGACTTCCATACCGTCTGGGTGGATGAGGAGGGACAAGAAGTTGAAGACCTTCCTGGAAACGTGTTCTTCAAGGGAACGGTAGAGGGAGAGCCAGCGTCTTCAGTTCGACTCACCGTCCTCGTCTCAAACCTGGGAGGAATCATTGTGACGCAGCAGGAAATATACTTCCTCGAACCCGCACGGCGTTACCTTCCAGGCGCCAAGCATGATCAGATCCTTTCCTGCCGATTCAGCGATCTTGATGCCCTCTGGCAGGATCACGAGTGCGCTCTAGGCAAGACCCAAACGGCGTCTGCAGATCAGAGCACTCCAACCGAGCACAACCCCTGGCAGACTGACGCTGTCTACCACAGCCTGTTCGACGAGGCCCGCTCGCTGGGGGTCACGGGTGAACAGCGCAGTGGCGAGCTGGGCCTGGTGGTGGACAGCTATTACTACCAGCAACATGGGGAAAGCTCTGCGATTCGGGTACAGAGCATCATCCATCAGATGAATTCCATATACGAGAGTCAGCTCGGCCTGACATTCCGAATCGGTGAGACTCGTGTGTCCACCCACTCCTCGCAGGACTCGCTCAGCTCTACTACCGATGTCAGCGATCTACTGAGCGAATCCAGCACAAGTCAGATGGTTGCTGGAAACGATCTGGTCCACCTGTTCACGGGGCGGGACCTGGACGGCTCGCCAAGGGGAAGCAGAAAAAGCCGGAAATAGTGCGACCACCCTACTGGATTAAATCAAGGTGCGAGAGAAGAGAGCAGGGTCGAGTCAGCATCTTTGTGTACTCCTTCGGCCCCAATTGGCGTCGCAACTCGACTCATTGGGAGCTCCGCGACGACGACATTGGAGTGTACATTCTGACAAGGACAACATCGCAATAGGCACCTGATGCGAATGGCTTCGGGGACACGGGCAGTCAGGAAGAAAAACCCTGAACCGTACCTTGGCTAGGCACCTTGCGTTTTCTTCGCTGTCCCACAAACTGATTCCGACTGCTTCCGTCCGGCTTGAGAAAATGGCCTGGATAACTACGCCGGGTGATCAGGGTTGGTTAATCTACTTCTCCTGTTCAAGCAGGGTGTGCGATACTTGTCACTTCGGGAACTACTTAATCGAGACAAGTTAGTCTAGGAGGGACGGGGGATATTGCTTGCTGACCATGGCAACACGGTAGTGCCCCGAGCCACGCGCTCGAGTCAAGGCCTCGACTCGCACGGCCTGGCTTCCACTTCCTGACCCAGCTGAAAAATTCCAGCAGGGTTGGAGACAGTAATGCTCACGGTAACGAAGGAGGCGGGTGCCCACCTGGCTCAGATGCTCGCCGAGACAGCCAGTCCGGAGAATCCAGTCATCCGAATCATTTTTGATCGCGCCAAGTTCAAAATGAAACGCGACGAGCAGCGACCTGGAGATGCCACGTTTAGCTACAGGGGCAACGCGGTCTTGGTGCTGGATCAGAACACTTCCCTGCTCTTGGACACAAGAACACTGGATGCACTCCGGATCAACCGGGGTGTAAAACTCGCATTGGACTAAGTCCAGGTTGCGATTAAGGCCTGGAAGGCTTTCTGATTTGGATACAGTCTAGTCTGATGCAGAGTCCATGTTCTAACTACGATCCGTCAGGCCCGGGCTTTTCGGGGAAATAAAGGAAACAGAATTTGCCGATCGAAGATGAACACGACGGGCTTAGGGCATTAATCAGCCTCGCGGAAGAAAAGGGCTATCTTCTATACGACGACGTCAACGATGCGCTTTCCGAGGAGCGTCTTGGCTCTGACGATCTGGACCAGATCCTGTATTTTCTCGGTGCCGCTGGAATCGAAGTGGTCGATTCCGAGCACCCGTCCGAGGGGGCACGACAGAAAATCGATGGCAAGGGAAAGGACGAAGGTCAGCCCGTCGAATTGACGCCCGAAATTCTGGGAAGAACCACCGATCCGGTCCGCATCTACTTGCGGGAAATGGCGACGGTTCCCCTGCTCGATCAAAGGCAGGAGGTAGAACTCGCCAAGCGTATAGAAAAAGCACAGCTGAATGTGCTTGAAGCGGTCTCAAGCTGTGCCCTCGGGGTCGCTGAAATCTTGGACTATGCAAAGGAGCTCGATGCCGGGAAAGCTCCCATCACGAAGCTTGTCAACGTCGACAAGGAGGGAAGGACCAAGGAGAACCTCGCAGATCTACGAGAAGATGTGCTGGGGAAAATTGTCGAGATCGGGAGGATGGAAGCGAAGGCTTTTCGAAACTGGAAGCGTCTGTATCAGGCCCGCCAAGATTCTACTGAATACGCGCAAGTGTTTGCTCGGTTGACAAGGGATCGGATCTCAATCGCCCGTTGCGTCCGAGACTTAGACCTAACGACGGCGACCCAGGTGAAGCTCCTTACTGTGATCAAGACCGCGTACGATCGGATGGCGGCTTTGGAGAGGGAAACGAAAAAATTCGAAGAATTGCTGAGGTCTCCCTTGGAGCAGCACGAAGCGAAGAGGGTGAAGGATCTGCTTCGAGGACTCGGAAAGGAAATTAGCGAGATTGAGGAAAGAGCTCAGGCCAACCCACAAGAACTCCAGCGAACTCTGGCGACGATCAAACAGAATGAACTGGAAGCAGATATTGCCAAGAAAGAACTGGTGGAGGCCAATCTCCGCCTAGTGGTTTCCATCGCCAAGAAATATCCCCACCGAGGCCTACCGTTCTTAGATCTGATCCAGGAAGGCAACACCGGGCTCATGAAAGCGGTAGACAAGTTTGATTATCGACGAGGCTACAAGTTCTCGACGTATGCTCACTGGTGGATCAGACAGGCTATTACCCGAGCGATTGCCGATCAAGGTCGGACCATCCGAATTCCGGTGCACATGATTGAAGTGATCAACACGCTGGCGCAGGCCCGTCGAGCTCTAGTGCAGGAACACGGGCGCCAACCCACTACCGAAGAAATTGCCCAGAGAGTGGGGCTGCCTGTCCTCAAGGTTCGCAAGGCCATGAAGATCGCGCAGCAGACAATTTCTCTGGAAACTTCAATAGGTCAACAAGAAGAGAACCCTTTGGGTGACTTCATCGAGGATCATGGAGTGCTCTCGCCGGAAGAGGCGGTGATCAATCTCAACCTGGCAGAGCGAAATTCCGCGGTTGTGCTAACCCTAACGCCCCGAGAAGAGCAGGTGATTCGGATGCGTTTCGGACTTGACGATGGCATCGGATGCACCCTCGAAGAAGTTGGTCAGAGGTTTTCTGTGACTCGGGAGCGCGTCCGTCAAATCGAAGTCAAGGCGCTACGTAAACTGCGCCAGTCTCCAGAACCAAAGCCTAAGACCTCTTAGCCGTGCCGCTGGCCCCCATTCGAGAACGAAACTTTAGTGTCCTGCAGTGGCACGGGAATCCCTGCCCGTGATGACCGGCCGGTGGAGCCGAAGACTCCACAATCACGGCCTGGAAAACCGTGCCACGGTTTCTTGTAAAATCTCCTGAAACCGTTCATATCCCATTCTAAATAATTAGTTAAGTAAGTTTTCCATCCCAATCTCAAAATGAAGTTGAACTAAATCTGCCTCCGGCGGATAGATAAAGACTCCCCAATAGATCCT